>DCUZ01000024.1:0-198 GCA_002327305.1 Holophagales bacterium UBA2201
CGTCCACGAACGGGCCCTTCTTCAGCGACCGGGGCATACGGCTACTTCCTCCTCTTCACGATGTACTGCGATGACGCCTTCCGGCGGTTGCGGGTCTTATACCCCTTGGTGGGCTTGCCCCAAGGGGTGCAGGGGTGCCGTCCGCCGGAACTGCGGCCCTCGCCGCCGCCCAGGGGATGGTCCACCGGGTTCATGACC
>DCUZ01000024.1:337-2738 GCA_002327305.1 Holophagales bacterium UBA2201
CGATCTGGCCGCCCTTGCCGGGCCGCAGTTCGATGTTGTGGACGATGGTGCCCAGCGGGATGCTCTGGAGGGGCAGGCAGTTGCCCGGATTGATCTCGGCCTTTTCGGAGGCGACCACGGCGGCCCCGGCGGCCAGGCCGTGGGGCGCCAGGATGTAGCGCTTCTCCCCGTCGGCATAAGCCACCAGGGCGATGCGGGCGGAGCGGTTGGGGTCGTACTCGATGGTCTCCACCCGCCCCTGGATGCCGCGCTTGTCCCGCCGGAAATCCACGACGCGGAAGCGGCGCTTGTGACCGCAGCCCCGCCACCAGGCGGTGATGGAGCCCGTGTTGTTGCGGCCGCCCGTGCCGCCCTTCCCCTGGGTGAGGGGCTTGTGGGGACGGTCGACGGTCAGTTCGGACCGGTCCTGCCGGTCGTAGAACCGGCGGCCGGGCGTGATGGGCTTGAATCGGATGATGGCCATGGCTTACACCCCCTGGAAGAACTCGGGCGCCTTCTGGTCGGCGGCCAGGCGGACATACGCTTTCCGCCATCCGGGCCGGAACCCCCGGTAGCGCCCCAGATTCTTGGGCTTGCGTTTCATGGTGACGATACGCACCTCCCGCACCTTGATGGAAAAGAGCTGCTCGACGGCTCTCCGGACCTCGATCTTGTTGGCGTCGCGCGCCACCTCGAAGCAGATGATGCCGCTGGCGGCTTGCTGGGCCGATGTTTTCTCGGTCTGGAGGGGCCGGATGAGGATGGTCTGAGGACTTTTCATTGGCCCAGCGCCTCCGCGATCTTGGTGATGGCGTCCCGCGAGAAGAGGACCGCTCCGGACTTGAGCACCGCGTAGGCGTTCAAACTGTCCAGGGCCTCGCACTGCACGGCGGGGATGTTGCGGGCGGCCAGCTTGAGGTTGCCGTTCCCGGACCCATCCACCAGCAGAACCTTGGGCCCCAGGCCGAGATTCTTGAGCTTGCCGGCCAGATCCTTGGTCTTGGGGGCCTCGAGGGCGAGGGTATCCAGGACCCAGCAGTTTTCCTGGCGGACCTTGTGGGAGAGGGCCAGACGCAGGGCCTCCTGCCGCTCCTTGCGGTTGATCTTGAGGTCGTAGGCGCGGGGCCGGGGGCCGTGGACCGTGCCGCCGTGCCGCCACAGGGGCGACCGAAGGGACCCGATGCGGGCCCGGCCGGTCCCCTTCTGCTTCCAGAGCTTGCGGCCGGCGCCGGAGACCTCCGCCCGCGTCTTGGTGCAGGCGTTCCCCTGCCGCTGATGGGCCAGGTACACCCTCACGTAATGCCAGAGCAGGTGGCGGTTGAGGGGCTTCCCGAAAACCTCCTCGGGAAGCTCCAGGGTTCCGACCACTTGATTGTCCCAGTTCTTGACGTCGATGGTGGGCATGGGGTCTCCCTCTTAGCTCGCCTTGATGAGCAGGTAGGCGCCCTTCCCCCCGGGGACGGCCCCCTTGAGGTAGAGCAGGTTGCGGCGGGGCTCGACGCGGACCACCTCGAGGTTCTGGACGGTGACCTTCTCGTTCCCCATCTTGCCGCCCATCCGCATCCCCTTCCACACGCGGGAGGGATAGGAGGAGGCCCCGATGGAGCCGGGAGCCCGGTGGAACATGGAGCCGTGGGAGGCGGGGCCGCCCCGGAAGTGGTGGCGGAACACCACGCCCTGGAACCCCTTCCCCTTGCTCACCCCTGTGACGCTGACCTTCTCCTTCTCCTGAAAGATGGTCACCAGGATCTTCTCCCCGGGCTGGGCCGAAGGGACGGCGCCGTCGGTGCGCACTTCCATCAGGCGGCGGACCGGCAGGCCCGCGGCCTTGGTGTGCCCCACCAGCGCGCGGCTCAACTTCCCCTCCCTGAAGCGCTCCACGAGCCCGAGCTGGAGCGCGTCGTATCCGTCGGTGGCCTGCGTCTTGGTCTGTACCACCACGCAGGGCCCGGCCTGGATGACCGTCACCGGGACGAACCGGTCGTCCTGGTAAAGGTGGGTCATTCCGAGCTTCTTGCCGATTATTCCTCTCATGGTTGCACCCTCTTTAATTCGGGATTATGGGGTCTTGATGTCCACGTGCACGCCCGCCGGGAGCTCCATTTTCATGAGGGCGTCCAGCGTCTGGGCGGTGGGTTCCAGGATGTCCAACAACCGCTTGTGCACGCGGATCTCGAACTGCTCCCGGGATTTCTTGTCGATGTTCTGGTCCCGGTTGACGGTGAAGCGCGTGGTCTTGCTGGGCAGGGGGATGGGCCCGGAGACCTTCGCCCCCGTGCGCTTCGCCGTGTCCACGATCTCCACCGTGGACTGGTCCAGAAGGCGGTGATCGAAGCTTTTCAACCGGATGCGGATGCGTGAACTGACCATATCCCGTCCTTTACTCGATGACTTCGGTGACCGTGCCGGCGCCGACGGTGCG
>DCUZ01000092.1 GCA_002327305.1 Holophagales bacterium UBA2201
TCTAATAGTAAAAGCCCCCGTGCGTTCCGCCGTCGGGGCACGGGCCCGGAGCATCGGGGGTGCGTGCACTTGAAGGTTTGACAACGCTTCCGGCAGGCGAAACGGCCGAACGGCCCCGCGCACAACCTGTTTATGCGGCCTGTCTGGTCGTTTGTCCCATCTCGTCATCTGGTCGTGGTCGTCGGATTGGAAATGTGGCGCCGACTCTCCAGTCGGCGGTTTCCCGATCATCCAAAGCCGCAGGTCGGAGGACCTGCGCTACACCGCGGGAAGGCAAAATGCGGCAATGCTCCCCCTGTCCACCTTCCTCCTTCTTCCTTCTTCCTTCCGCCTTCTTCCTTCCGCCTTCCGCCTTCCTCCTTCCGCCTTCTTTTTCTACGGCCGGAACCGCCGGAGCGACAGCGAGAGCGTCACCACGGTGACGGAGGAGAACGCCATCGCCAGGGCGGCCAGCGACGGGGGGAGGGTGATCCGGAAGGCGGGGTACAGAACGCCGGCGGCGAGAGGGATGAGGGAGAGGTTCCACGCGGCGGCCCAGAAGAGGTTCCACCGGATGCGCCGGACGATGGCACCGGAAAGTTTGAGGGCGGTGGGAACGCCCCGGAGGTCGTCGCGCATAAGGACGATGTCCGCCCCCTCCCGGGCGGCGTCGGCCCCGCCCCCCATGGCGATCCCCACGTCGGCACAGGCCAGGGCCACGGCGTCGTTGATGCCGTCCCCCGCGAACGCCACCCGCTCCCCGCGCGCCTGAAGAGCGGCGATGGCGGCGGCTTTTTCGGCGGGCTTGAGGGCCGCCATCACCTCGTCCACGCCGGTCTCCGCCGCGGCCGCCCGGGCCGCGCGGGGGTTGTCCCCCGTGAGCATGACCACTTTCAGCCCGGTTGCGCGGAGGGCGGCGGCCGTTGCCGCCGCCTCCGGCCGCGCCCGGTCGGCCAGGGCCACCAGACCGAGGGTCCGCGGTCCCTCCTTCAGGACCACCACCGTCCTCCCTTCGGCTTCCATCGCCTCCACCCGGGCCCGGAGCCCGAGGGGAAGGGGGGCGGCCGCCAGGGGGTTGGTCAGCGCCAGGTCGCGCCCCTCCACGCGCCCCCGGACCCCCGTCCCCCCCTCCACACGGTTCTCCTCCACGGCGGGGAGGGCGAGCCCCCCGGCTTCGGCCCGGGCCTGCATCGCCCGGGCGATGGGGTGGCTGGATCCCCGCTCCAGCGCGGCCGCCAGGCGCAGGACCTCGTCAGGTTCGGGACCTTCGGGGGCGCCCTCCACGGCCGTTACCTCCAGGCGGCCCTCCGTGAGGGTGCCGGTCTTGTCGAAGGCCACGGTGGTGACGCCGACGGCCCGCTCCAGCGCCTCGCCGCCCTTGATGAGGATGCCCAACCGGGCTCCGCGCCCGATGCCGGCCGTGACGGCCGTGGGCGAGGCGAGGCCGAGGGCGCAGGGGCAGGCGATGACCACCACCGCCACCGCCCGGGCGAGGGCGAAGGAGGCCGGGGCGCCGGTGAGGAGCCAGACGGCCAGCGTGAGGAGGGCCAGTCCCAGGACCGCGGGGATGAGCCAGGCGACGGCCCGGTCGGCCAGGCGCTGGAGCGGCGCCCGGCTCCCCTGGGCCTCCTCCATCATCCGGAGAATGCCCGCCAGGACGGTGTCTCGCCCGACGCCGACGGCTTCCATGGTCAGGACGGCGTCGGCATCGAGGGTCCCGGCAAAGAGGGGGTCGCCGGGTTCCTTGGAAACGGGAACGCTCTCGCCGGTGAGGAGCGACTCGTCCACGAATCCCCTCCCCTCGACCAGCCGGCCGTCCACGGGGACCCGGTCGCCGGGGCGGACGAGCAAAAGGTCGCCGGGCGCCACCGCCTCCACCGGAACCGCCTCCGGCCGCCCGCCGCGCAGGATCCTGGCCTCCGGGGGCTGGAGATCCGCCATCGCCCGGAGCGCCTCGTCGGTCCTTCCCCGGGCGCGCCCCTCCAGCCAGCGCCCCAGGGCCAGGAAGGCCGCCAGAAGGACGGCGGTGTCGTAGAACAGGAACTCCCGCTCCGGAAGGAATCCGAGGGTGGCGAGGAGCGAGGCGGCGAGGGAGGCGCCGATGCCGAGCGCGTACATGACCTCCATCGTCAGGGCCCCCGAGCGCAGGGCGCGCGCCGCGGCGGTGAAGATGGGCCCGGCGGTCCACGCCAGGACGGGAACGGCGACGGCGGCCATCAGCCAGGAGAGGGGGATGGGCAGGGGGGGATGGAGAACCATGAGCACCATCAGGAAAAGGCCCGCCGCCAGGCCCGCGATCCACCGCCGCCGCAGGCGCCGCCATTCGTCGCGCCGGCCGTCCGTCGGACCGTCCTCCCGAACGCCGTAGCCGGCGGACTTGACGGCCCGACGGAGGTCGTCGAGGGTGACGCCGTCGGGGACGGCCCACACCCGCGCCGTCTCCGTCCCCAGGTTCACACGCGCCTGGACCCCCGTCTTTTTCAGCGCGCGCTCCACCCTCCCCGCGCACGCGGCGCAGGTCATCCCGGTGATCCCCAGGTCGGTCCGTTCCATACAGGAGCAACAATGGAAATGGGGGCCGAGTTATTCCTTTTTCCCGCGGCCGGGGGGCGGCGACCAACCGGCCACGCCCCCCTCCGGTTGTGCTACAATCATTTTATGGGACGCTCGCTCATCGCCCTCGGGTGCGCCATCCTCGCGCTGATCGTCTTCGGGCACATCGGTCGGAATGTCCGGCCCGATCTCCCCTTTCTCGACGCCTTCGACGATTTCCAGAACACCCTCTATCTCCTCATGGCCGCCGGGGCCGCTTTCGTCTCGGCGGTCCTCCTGCGCACCCTGTCCCCGATGAGACGGGCGGTGTCCCGGAACAAATGCCGCAAGTGCGGAAAACCCATCCCCCCCAAGGACCTCTACTGCCTGTCGTGCATGAAGGATCTGCAAGGCCGCCGGCGGTAGCCCCCCCCGCCGCAGGACCGCCCCTCCCCATCGTCATCCTGGGGCCCACCGCCTCCGGGAAGTCGGCCCTCGGGGTCCGGCTGGCCCGGGTCCTGGACGGGGAGATCCTCAACGCCGACGCCATGCAGGTCTATCGCGGGCTCGACATCGGGACGGGCAAACTGCCCCCCGCCGAGCGAGACACCATCCCCCACCATCTCCTGGATTTGGCGGACCCGCGGGAGCCCTTTTCCGCCGGGGCTTTCCGGGCCCGGACCCTCGGGGTGATCCGGGAGGTTTTGGAACGGGGAAGGAGGCCGATGCTGGTGGGCGGGACCGGCTTTTACATCCGGGCGCTCCTGAAGAACCTCGCCCCCATCCCCGCGCCGCTGGAGGGCATGCGCCGGGCCCTCAACCGGCTCCTGGACCGCCGCGGGCCATCCCCCCTCCACCGCTGGCTGGAGGTGCTGGACCCCGCCGCGGCGGCCCGCATCGCCTCCGGCGACCGCCAGCGCGTGGAGCGGGCCCTCGAGGTGATCCTCTCCTCGGGCCGTCCCCTTTCCTCGTTCCACGGCGGCGAGATGGACGGCGCCGACCGCCTGCCCGTCCTGAAGATCGGGCTCTCCCTCCCGACCGTGCTCCTGCGTCAACGGGTGGAGGCCCGGGTGAGGGAGATGGTGGAGCGGGGATGGCCGGAGGAGGTGCGCCGGCTCCTCGCGTCGGGGGTCCCCCGGGACGCCCACGCCTTCAAGAGCATCGGCTACCGTGAAATGACGGCGGCCCTGGACGGTGTTATCACACTGGAGAACGCCATCGCGCTCACGGTGACGCGGACGCTCCAGTTCGCCAAGCGGCAGAGGACCTGGTTCAGGGGCGAGGAGGGGATCCGGTGGGTGGACGCGTCGTCTCCGGGGGTTGCCTTCAAGGAGGCGTTCGGGTATATTAAACAATACGATGAAGGAGCAATGACATGAGCGAAACGCCGAAACCGCCGATGAACGTCCAGGATGGCTTCTTCAACCAATTGCGCAAGGAGAACATTTTCGTCTTCGTGTACCTGATGAACGGGAAACGCCTGGCGGGAAAGGTGCGCCGGTTCGACCGCTATTGCGTCGTTTTGGAGATCAAGGGCAAGGAGGTGCTCATTTACAAGCACGGCATCGCGTCGGTGGTCCACGGAGGTGACCCTTCTGAGGAATACCACCCGCATCCTGATTAGCGTCCTTCTGCTGGCTTCGGGGGCTTGGGCGGCCCGCGACCTCACCCTCCTCCGCGTCCGGGGGACGCGGCTGGCCTGTCCCGTCGCCGCTCCGGACGGGGGCCTCCGGTCCGTCCTGGAGGCCCTCGACAAGGGGAAGTTCGACAAGGCCCGGAAGAAGCTGGCCTCCATGCGGCTCGACTCGGTCGCCCGCCCCGAGATCCCCCTGCTCTCGGCACTGGCCGATTTCGCCGACCGGAGCGATCCTTCCGGTCAGGCGCTGTTGCCTCTCCTCGACGCGGAACTCCCCGCCCATGTCCAGATCCGGGCGGAGGTGCACGCCTTGAGGGGGGAGCCCTGCCGGGCCGGCGCCCTCTACGCGGAGCTTCCCGCCCCCTGGCTGGAATCGCTGCGCCTGCTCCCCCGGGGCGCCGCCCTCGACGAAGCGTGCCTGGACGCCTTCGCCGCCCAGGTGGACGCCCGCTGGCGGGAGGGCGATTTCGACGGGATGGGAAGGTTGTGGGAGGAGCTCCCCCCCTCTCTGCGGATGGACGGCCGCGCCGCTAGGGCCCTCTTTCCGGCGACGGTCCTGGCGGGAGACGCCGTGCGCGCCCGGACCCTCCTGGACCGGCTCCCCGCTCGGGAGCGGGACCGGTGCGGCGTGATGGTTTCGGCGCTGGACCTGGCCCCCTCCCTCCGACTGTCCTATCTCAAGCAGGGCGGGGAGGCCCTCCTGAAAGACCCCCTGGGAGAGGCCCTCTACGCCCGCACCCTCGACGAGTGGCTGGTGGGCAACATGCCCCCCGATTTCCGCCGCGCCTGGGACTCCCCGGCCCTCACCCAGCGCGACCTGGCCCTCCTGCTCTGCCTCCATTTCCCGGGGCTTAAGGGGGGCGCCTCGCCGGGGGTGGAACTTCCTCCGGACGTCCTGGAGGACCCCCAGGCCGAATGCCTGGCCCCGTTGGTGGCCCAGGGGTTTTTCCCCGGGTACGACGCCGGGGCCCTGGTGCCGGCCCAGCCCGCCGTCTTGGCGCTCGCGAGGGCCCTGGAGACGGCGGGCTTGATGGCCCCCTGCGCGCCGGGGGTCGAATCCTGGGTCCGGTGCGGCCTCCTTCCTCCCGGACAGGGCGGGGGCCCGTTTTCGGGACGGCAGTGGAGCGTCCTGGCCCATCGGGCGCGGGGAGACCTGCCGTGATCCTGGAGCGCCTCCTCAAAGACGTCGACCTGTTCGCGGACCTGGAGGGGCGCGAACTGAAGGCGCTGGCAGCGGTGGCGGTGCAGAAGGGATACGCGCGGGAGGAGTTCATCGTCCGCGAGACCGATCCCGGCAGCGCCTTCTTCTTCATCGCCTCGGGCCGCGTCAAGGTCTGCCTCTATTCGGAGGACGGGCAGGAGACCATCCTTTCCTTCCTCTCGCAGGGGGACTTCTTCGGCGAGATGGCCCTGTTCCTGGAATCCACCCGCACGGCCAACGTGGTGGCCATCGAGCCCACCGAGGTCCTCCTCATCCACCGCCAGCAGTTCTATACCCTCCTCCAGCAGAATTTCGCCATCACCCGGAAGATCCTGGGGACCCTCTGCCGCCGCCTCAGGATGGCCAACTTCTCCATTGATTCCCTCGCCCATCTCGACGTCTCGGGACGGCTGGCCCGTTTCCTCATCGAAGAGGCCAAGGCCTCCTCCCGGCGGGCCGGCGACTACCGGATCATCCAGCGCTACACCCACCAACAGGTGGCCGGCAAGATCTCGACCTCCCGCGAGACCGTCTCCCGCCTCTTCGCCCAATTGAAGAGCTCCGGGTTCATCCTCGTCAAGCCCGACGGCATCTACATCCACCGGAAGTTCCTGGCGTGAGCCCGGTCCGCAACCTCGTCGCCGCCCTCAACCTCCCCAACCTGCTGAGCCTGGTCCGCCTCGTCCTCATCCCGTTCTTCGTGATGGCGCTCGCCCAGGGGGACTTCCTCATCGCCTTCTGGATCTTCGCGGCGGCGGGGATCACCGACGCCCTCGACGGCCTCATCGCCCGGCGGTGGAACATGCAGACCCCGCTGGGGGCCTTCCTGGACCCGCTGGCCGACAAGCTCCTCACCACCACCGCTTTCATCACCCTGGCCCTCCATCTGCCCAACCAGCGCCAGGCCATCCCGCTGATCCTTTCCATCCTGGTCATCAGCCGGGACATCATCATCGTCTTGGTCGCCCTGGTGATCCACCTCGCCCACGGCATCCGCAAATTCCACCCCTCGGCCTGGGGCAAGATCAACACCTTCCTGCAAATGGCCACCCTCTGCCTCGTCCTTCTGGACAACGCCCGCGTTCTCCAGGTCCAGTGGATCGAGACGCTCTATCTGGTCACCCTCGCCTCGGTCGTCGTGTCGGGCCTCCATTATCTTTACCGCACGGAACGGTGGCTGCAGAAGGAGCCCGCGCCGAAGGCGGAATGAAGCGGCCGCGCCGGCCCAGGCCCCGCAGCCGCAATACATGCCGGCGCCGGAATGTCTTTTCAATAGTTTGAAAGCTTTTCAATGGATTGAAAACCCGGACCGGCCCCTCGCACGGACTCACGCTCCCTGACGCCCCACGGAGAGCGGCCCAATATTGCGCTTTATGTTGCTGAATATGCTTGACATAATTCACACGCTGCGGAAGGTTGCATCACCCCCGGGCCTCCCCTTCCCCCCTATGCGCTTGGGATTGGCACAGAACTTGCTTTAAAGAGGGTGAATTCATTTTGGGAGGTTGCCAAGTCATGAAGAAGGCCCTGATTCTCCTTATCGGATTTTGCGTCCTGTTGACCACCCTGCCGCTGAGGGGGGAGACCGCCCCCCGCTCCCTTCCCGACGAGCGGGCCCTGCGGGCCGCCGTCGCGCTGGGGATGGGGATGGATCCCGGCGCGTTCGCTCGGACCCTGGACCAGCCCCCGGCGGCCGCGGACCCCGACCTTTCGCTCCGGCTGCGATCCGCCCTGGCCCCGCAACGGCAGGATTCCGCCGTCCGCAACGGCCCCGCGGCGGCGCGCCTCATCCAGAAGACCGGGGGCCCCGGCGCCTGGTGCGCCTCCTCCGTCCAGGGCGCCGTTTCCGGCCGCGTATACGACATTCAGGGAAATCCGGTCGAGGCCATCACCGTGGAATTGATCCCCGAGGGGTGGATGGACCCTGCGATGCAATTCGGATTGATGCCCTATTACAGTTATCAGGGCGTTTCGGGGCCGGACGGCTCGTTCTCTGTGGCCTTCGACGAACCGGGGACATACCGCGTCCTGGCCCGGGACCCGCTTTCGCGCCATCTCGCGCAGTACCACGACCACGCCTCGACCTGGGAAACCGCCGCGGTCCTTCCCCTGGTCGGGGGCCAGACCGTTACCGGCCTGACCTTCCACCTCCCTCCGGCCGCCTCCATCGCGGGACGGGCGGCCGATGCCGCCTCCGGCGAGGGGATCTGGGGCCTCCAGGTGTTCGCTTACAGCCTCGATGAGGTCCCCTGGGACGCGGCGGAAGCATGGTGGCCGGCCATGGCGACGACCGACGCCGGGGGCGCCTACCGCCTCGAAGGGCTGAAACCCGGGGCGTACGAAATCCAGATCTACGACCTGGGCAATTTCTACGCCCCGGCCGTCCATGCCTCCATGGTGGAGGTGGAGGAGGGCCAGGCGGTGACCGGCATCAACTTTGCCCTCGCTGCCTCGTCCACCGGGATCACGGGGACCATCACCACGCCGGCGGGAGAGCCCGTTTCCGGGGGTTGGGTCTTCGCCTCCACATTCACCGAATTTGAATCGTTCACCGCGATCACCGACCCCCAGGGACGGTTCCGCCTCGGGGTGGGACCCGGTTCCTATTTCGTCAAGGCCGGCGACGCCTCGGGGGACTATCTTCCCACCTACTACCCCGGCGTCCGTTTCTCTTCGGACGCGGTGAAGGTGACGGTGACGGACGGGGCGGTGGAGGAGGGCGTTGATTTCCCCCTCCTGCAGGCCGCCAAGATCGCCGGCCGGGTCGTCGCCGACCCCGACGGCGCTCCCCTGCCGCAGATCTTCGTCCAGGCCTTTGACGCCTGGGGGCATTGGCGCGGCGACGCGGCGACCACCGACGGGGAGGGAAATTTCACCATCGGGGGACTCGATCCCGGGCCCTACCGGATCTTCGCCTGGGACTGGTCCGGCCTCCGCGCGCCCGAGTGGTACGAGGACAAGGCCGACTACGCCTCGGCCGATCCGGTCACCGCCGTCGCGGGACAGGTGACGGGCGGGGTGGAAATGCGCCTGGGACGCTCCGGCAGCATCTCGGGGACCGTGACGGACGGCGCCACCGGCCTGCCCCTCTCCGGCGTGTCCCTCTTTGCCTGGTCCGCGGACAGATCGGGGACGGCGATGGGGTGGGGGGAGTCGGGCGCCGACGGGACCTATTCCATCCCCGGCCTCACCACGGGCCGCTACATCCTCTATGCCTACGATTATGCCGGCGGCCATCTTCCCACTTATTATGACGGGGTCACGGAATTGGCGTTGGCCACGCCGGTGGCGGTGACGACGGGGGTGGACACCGGCGGGATCGTGATGCGCATGGCGGCGGGCGGCTCCATTGCCGGGCATGTCCGCGACGCGCGGAACGGGGCCCCCCTCACCTATGCCTTCGTCACCGCCTTCGATCCGGAGGGCAACTGGACCGGTTACGCCTTCGCCGACGGCGAGGGGGCCTATGCCGTCACCGGGCTGTCCGCCGGGAGTTACCGCCTCTACGCCCAGGAGGGCTCCGGCGCCTTCGCCCCCAAGTGGTACCCCAACGCCGACCGGTTCGAGGACGCCGCCCCGGTTGCGGTGCAGTCGGGTTCCGCCGTCACCGGCATCAACTTCGCCCTGCCGCCGGCCGGATCCATCAGCGGACGGGTCACCGACCCCGCCGGCGCCCCGCTGGCCTGGCTGACCCTTTTCGCCGAGAAACTCGACGGAAGCCGGGTGGTGGTCGAACAATTCTGGGGAAGCACCGACGAGGAGGGGCGCTACACCATCATCGGGCTCGGCTCGGGAAATTACCGGGTCGGACTCCTCCTCTGGAACGGGCTGGTCCTGTACTACGGCGGCACCACGGACCCCAACCAGGCCGTCCCCGTCCCGGTCGTCCAGGGCCAGGCGACCGCCGGGATCGATTTCTCCGTGGGCACCGGCGGGGGGGTGCGGGGCAAGGTCACGGACGCCGTCACCGGCCAGCCCGTGGCCTTCGCCGAGGTGTGGGTGATGGACGGCCTGGGGATGGTCGTCTCGTGGGGCGCTTCGAAGAGTGATGGCACCTACGAGGCCCTGTGGCTGCCGGCCGGCAACTACAAGGCCATGGCCCTCGCCCCCTGCTACAAGGAGGAATGGTTCCGGGAGGCCTCCAGTTTCGAGACGGCGGAGTGGGTCCGCGTGGCCAACAATGCGGTCACCTCCGGCGTGGACTTCACCCTGACCCCTCTGGCGGGTTGCGGTCCATAGCGGGCCTTCGACGCCGCCATCCGTCAGACCCTCCTCCGGGAGGGTCTTTTTTTGCCCCGTGCCGGGGGGAGGAATACCGCGCGACGGCACGCCCGCGCGCAACGGCCCCGGCATTCCCGCGCTTCTGCGCTGCACCGCTGCAACGCTTTTGCTCTTCTACGCTTCCACGCCCCTGCGCTATAATGCAGGCGATGGTCCCGGTCCCCCTGCGCAGGATCTCCACCCGCTTTTTCCTCGCCTTCCTCCTCCTCTCCGCCCTCGTGACGGCCGTCGGGGGCGGTCTGCTCCTCAAAGCCGCCGGCCGGGCGCTGGAGCGGTCCCTGGGAGAGCGGCTTCAGGCCCTGGCCGCCGTGACGGCGGAGACGCTGGACGGACGCTCTCTGACCCTCCTGGGCGAGGGGGACGAGGCCACCCCGGTCCACCTCTATCTCCGGTCCCGTCTCGAGGCCGTGCGCCGGCAGGCCGGCGCGCGGCGGATCTATGTCTTCACCCCCGGAGGGGAGTCGCTGGTGGACACCGACGACACCCCCATCGGGACCCCCTACGGTCAGTTCAAGGCCCACAGGGAGGCCCTCCCGCGCGTGCGGGAGGGGACGCCCTACGCCTCCCCCCTGTACCGGTCGGACGATGTCCCGTACAAGACGGGCTTCGCCCCGGTCCGCTTCCGCGAAGCGGTGGTCGCCGGCGTCGCCGTCGAGGCCTCCGCCGAATACCTGGAGGTCCTGGCCGCGTTCCGGAGGGGCTTCGCCCTCATCCTGGCCGGGGCGCTGATCCTGGGGGCGGCGGCGGCCTACGGCCTGGCCCGCAGCGTCTCGAAGCCCCTCGACGCCCTCATCCGGGCCACGGACGAGTTGCGCCGGGGGGACATGGATCGGCCCGTGGCCCTGGACAGCGGGACGGAGATGGACCGTCTCGGCGAGGCGCTGGAGTCCCTGCGCGCCGAGGTGCTCAAGCGCGACCGGAACCTCAAGATGATGCTGGCGCAGATCGCCCACGAGATCAAGAACCCCCTCGAGATCTACCAGCTCTTCCTCCCCCTCCTCACGGCCCCGGGGACCACCCCCGGGGAGCGGGAGGAACGGGTGAAGATGCTGCGCGCCGAGACGGTCCAATTGAATCGCCTGCTCGACGAGTTCATCTCCTTCGTCCGGCGGAAGAA
Source organism: Holophagales bacterium UBA2201 (assembly GCA_002327305.1). Lineage (GTDB taxonomy): Bacteria > Acidobacteriota > Thermoanaerobaculia > UBA2201 > UBA2201 > UBA2201. Next base: position 10,747 of record DCUZ01000092.1, read on the forward strand.
ACCCGAGGTGGAGCCGGTGGACATCGCGGACCTCTTCGCGCGGCTGGCCGGCTTCTTCCGCGAGAAGGCCGCCCGGCAGGGGGTGGAGCTCTCTTCGTCCGTGGCGGGCCCCCTCGTCGTGGAGGCCGACCGCCTCTACCTGTGGCACTCCCTCTTCAACCTGATCAAGAACGGGCTGGAGGCGATGGAGCGGGGGGGCGCCCTGCGCCTGGAGGCCTTCCGGGAGGACGGCGGAGTGCGCATCGAGGTGCGGGACACCGGCGGGGGGATCCCTCCGGAGGTGCTCCCCCAGGTGTTCGACCCCTTCTTCACCACCAAGGCGCAGGGGTCGGGGCTGGGGCTGGCGGTCGTGGCCGAATATGTCCGGGCCCTCGGCGGCGAGGCGCGATTGGAATCGGAACCGGGCAGGGGGACCCTCGCGGTCCTCCGCCTGCCGGGAAAGGAGGCGCCATGCCCAGCGTCCTCATCGTAGACGACCACGCGGCCCTGCGGGAGGGGCTCCTCCTGACCCTGCGGGGGCAGGGCTACGAGGCGGTGGCGGCCGGCGACGGCGCCGGGGCCATGGAGGCGTGCCGGAAGCGGCAGGTGGACCTCTGCCTCCTCGACCACCGCCTCCCCGGGTCCTCCGGCCTGGAGGTCCTGCGCGAGATCAAGGCCGCCAGTCCGGAGACCGAGGTGATCCTCATGACCGCCTTCGGCACCATCGACCTCGCCGTCGAGGCCCTGCGCGCCGGCGCCTCCGATTTTCTCCAGAAGCCGTTCCCCCCCGAGGAACTGCTCGTCCGCCTGCGCCTGACGGAGCGCAACGCCGCCTCCCGTCGGAAGGCACAGGCCCTGGAGGAGGCCTCGGCCGCCGAGGAGCCCGGGTTGGTCTTCCGCGACCCCCGCCTCGAAGCCCTGATGGAGAAGGTGGAGAAGGTGGCCCCCACCGAGGCCACCGTCCTCATCCAGGGGGAGTCGGGGACCGGCAAGGAGATGGTGGCCGCCCGCATCCACCGCCTCTCCCCGCGCTCCGGCATGCCGTTCGTGAAGGTCAATTGCGCCGCCCTGGCGGAGGGGGTGCTGGAGAGCGAACTGTTCGGCCACGAGAAGGGGGCCTTCACGGGGGCCCACCGCCAGAAGAAAGGGCGGGTGGAACTGGCCCACCAGGGGACCCTCTTCCTGGACGAGGTGGGGGACCTCCCCGCCAACCTGCAGGTGAAGCTCCTGCGCGTTCTTCAGGAGGGCGAATTCGAGCGCGTGGGGGGGGAGCGCACCCTCGCCGTGGACATCCGCTGGATCGCCGCCACCCACCGCGACCTCCCCGGCATGGTCCGGGACGGACAGTTCCGCGAGGACCTTTTCTACCGCCTCCACGTCGTCCCCCTCGCCCTTCCGCCGCTGCGCGAGCGCCCCGGGGACATCCCCCTCCTCCTCCGCCATTTCATGGAACTCCTAACGCGCGAGCACCACCGCCCCCCCTTCACCTTCTCCCCCGACGCCCGCGAGGCCCTCCTCCGCTATCCGTGGCCGGGCAATGTGCGGGAATTGCGCAACCTGGTGGAGATGCTCTCCATCCTCCACGCGGGGGGGGCGGTGGGGACGGCCGACCTGCCCCCCAAGTTCGACCCCAACGCCGCTCCCGGCGCGTCCGGGGAATCCACCCTCGCCTCGGCCATCGAGGCCCTGGAACTGCGCATGATCCGCGAGGCCATCGCCGCCTGCGACGGCAACCTCTCCGAGGCGGCCCGGCGCCTCGGCATCCGCCCCAACACCCTCCACTACAAGATGAAGCGGTTCGGCCTGAATGCCCATTGAACTGCTCCTCGTCCTCCTTCTCTTCCCCGTCCCGGGCGAACGGTTCGACGCCTACGCGGCCCGCCTCCGCGAGGCGGAGGCCGCGCGCGCGGCGTGCTCGACGCTCGAAGCGGAGGTCCAGCGCCAGGGGGACGCCATCGCGGCGCTGGAACGGGCCGGCAAGACGGCGCAGGCCCGCGCCCTCCTGCGCAGGACCCACGCCGCCATGGAGGAGCTCACCCGGTGCCGCAAGCGGCAGAAGGGGATGGAACGGGACCTCGGGGAGCTGGCCCGGAAGGCGCGCCGCGAAGCCGAGGAGGAGCTGGACCGGGCCCTGGCGGCCGGGCTGCCGGTCCGGGAGGCCTACGCGCGGATGGCCCCCCTTCTGGAGAGACTGCGGGCCCTGCCGCCGCCCTCCGGTTGCGCCGTCCCCGCCTACGACGAGGTGGTATTCTCCTCCGCGGACCCGGGCCCCGTCCTGCAGGAGAAGCGGCTCCTCGTCGCCGACATCCTCCTCCGCCTCGACCGTCAGGGGGAGGCCGACGCGGCGCGACTGGACGATCTGAGGGCGGAGCGGGACCTGCGGCGGCAACTGGTGCAGTTCATGACGGGGCTGGAGGTGGAGGGGGGGGCCGGGGCGTTCGACCCCCGCCCCTCGGCGGACGAAAACCGGGAACGGCTCCTGCGGCTCGACGAGGAGGTCGCCTCCTGCGAGCGCGCCCTCGCCGTCGGCGAGGCGGCCCGGCACCACTGGAGGGAGCGGGCGGCAGAGCTGGAGCGGCTGGCGGAGCCATAGCCCGCTGTCCCCATGGCCCGAGACCGGGCCCGCGGATACGGGGTCTCCCCCCCGACCGCTCTATTCGACCGGCCGGGACGGCGCCCCCTTCCGTGCCGCCGCCATGGCCCACGCGAAGAACAGCACGGAAACGAGGATCGCCACGGAGGAGATCCCCGCGATCGGCCCCGCCTTCGACACGCCCGAGCGGACACAAGCCACCGCCACCAGCATCACGGGCACCGCGATCTGGTACAGCCAGAAATGCCAGGCCGCGGGCCGGGTCCTGGCCGCTTCCGGAACGGCCCGGTACAGCAATCCCATCAGGCCCATCGAGGTCCACCCCAGCAGGCCGATGTGGGAATGCACCGTGTACAGGGAGTGGTCTCCGCTCGCCCCCATGTACACCCCGAAGCCGACGCCGACCACCAGATAGACGACGGCCATCATGAGCCAACCGTTGAAGAACCGCTCAGCGTGCATTCGTTCCTCCTTATAGGCGCTCTGTTGCGAGCCCACCGGGGCCGGCGCCCCCGCCGGACTCGCAACGCCTACAACACCCGACATATTGTCAGTATTCCTAATAATCGCCCTTCCCTAGGGCACGGGATATTCCGAGGTCCTTCGCCCCCGGGGACCGGCGCCCGGGATGCTGACTTTCCCCGGGTCGGGTCCGGGACGGGCTCCAGCATGACAGCATAAGGATGGTCATGCCGGACCTGATCCGGCATCGCTCAATCGCACGACAAATGGACAAAAACCACTGGAAATGCCGACGCTTTCCCCATCTTGCCCCCGAGCCCGACCCCGCCCCTGGGTTTCGCCGCCTCCCTATCGCGCGCTGCGCCGGAGGAATGGCCCCGACCCTCGTCCTGTTTTACCCCTGAAGGGAACTCTTACGGTGTGCCCATGAAGCATCTCGGTCTTGTCCTTGTCGCGTGCCTCACCCTCGGCGGCGGAATCGCCGCGGCCCAGGCGGTGAATTGCGCCGGCATCTCGGATGTGTCGCTTTTCGACGGCCCGATGGTGACGGACATGGCGGGTCGGCTCGACGCCGTGCGCGTCGCTTCGGGGCTGACGCGTCCCGTCTTCGCGGCTTCCCCCCCCAACGATCTCCACCGCCTTTTCATCGTGGAACAGGACGGCAGGATCCGCATCCTCAAGGACGGCGCGCTGCTGGCCGCCCCGTTCCTGGACCTCTCGGCCCTGACGCTGTCGCCCTCGGACGGGGGCGGCGGCGAGCAGGGCCTGCTGGGGCTGGCCTTCCATCCCGGATACGCGCAGAACGGGTGGTTCTTCGTCTATCACACCGACCTCGCCGGCGACAACCGGGTGGCGCGTTACACGCGCGGCGCGGGCGACCCCGACCTGGCCGACGCCGCGAGCCGGGCGGAGGTGATCACCCTCATCCACCCCGCGGCCACCAACCACAACGGCGGCATGCTCGCCTTCGGCCCCGACGACGGATACCTGTACATCGGCACCGGGGACGGCGGGGGGAGTTGCGACGCCGACGGCAACGCGCAGAACACGGGCTCGCGGCTCGGCAAGATCCTGCGGCTGGATGTGGACGCCCTTCCCTACTCCATCCCCCCGGACAATCCCTTCGCCGGCGGGCCGGCATCCGACGACGAGCTCTGGGCGCTCGGCCTGCGCAATCCCTGGCGCTTCTCCTTCGACCGCGCCACCGGCGCCCTCTACATTGGCGACGTGGGACAGAACCAGCGGGAAGAGGTGAACTGCCGCGCCGCAACGAGCGCGGGGGGCGAGAACTACGGCTGGGACCTCTACGAGGGGACGGCGTGCCCCAATCCCTCCTGCGGCGCCCAGGGCCCCTCCTGCGTCCTGGCCGGCTACGTCCCCCCGGTCCAGGAATACCCCCACACCGAGGGATGCTCCATCACGGGCGGATATGTGTACCGCGGCTGCCGCATGGGGGATCTTCGCGGCCACTATTTCTACTCGGACTTCTGCTCCGCCTTCATCCGTTCGTTCAGGACCGACGCCGCGTGCGCCGCCCCCGCCTACCTGGACCGCACCGCGGACCTGGCCCCGGGCGGCGGGTTGACCATCGCCACGACCACCTCCTTCGGCGAGGACGCCCGCGGGGAGTTGTACATCGTGGACCTCGGGGGCGAGGTGTTCAAGATCGTCCCGCACGTTCCCATCCTCGAGGTCTCCGGCCTCAACGCCGTGCCGCTGCGCCTCACCGCGTCGGATTGGGCCTGGGAGGATCTCGCGGCCTCCTCCGGCCAGCCGATCGCCGCGTACAAGGTGTACCGCGCCATCGGAGATCCCACGGGGCCGTTCCTCTGCGTCCATCAGACCGCCGTGCCCGCCTGGCCCGGCGGCGACGGCGCGGCGCCGGCCGGGGGCGAAGCGTTGTTCTACCTGATCACCGGCGTCGACACGACCGGACAGGAGACCCGCCCGGGCTACCACTCCGACGGCACCGGCCGCGCGGTGGACACCGCCTCCACCTGTCCCCTGTGATCCCCCCGTCCAAGGGGGGGCCCTGCCGCGGCGGAGGGCATCTGAATTTTCCGGGCGGCGCGCGCGGCACGGTGGAGGGCTCGCGCCGGACCGATCTCGTCCGCCGACGGCGCTCAGAACCCCACGAGGACCGAAAACCCGCCCCAGACCATCCGCTTGCAATCGAACGGAAGATTCTTCGGGTCGTTCATGCCGGCGAGTCGCGGGTCCTTCATCACCTTGGCGTTGACGCGGTCGCGGTGGGCCCGCGAGCGGAACACAATGTACGAGAACACGATCGTCTCCCCGGGCCTGGCCTTCATCATGCGCGGGAACGGCACGCCGAACGGCGGCTTGAGATCTTCGCCGACGCACTCCGTGTAGGCGAGGGCGCCGTGCTCTTGCCAGACCGCAGCGGCTTTGACGGCGAGGCGGCGATACTCCCGCAGGCTCTTCCTGGGTACGGGCAGGACATATCCATCAACATACCGCAGCTCCCGCCGCAACCCAATTAAAAGCGGGAGAGGGCGGCTCCCTCTCCCGCCAGGCGGAGTGAATCCGCCTGGTGCCACCCTCTCCCCAAGGCGGCGCTTACCCGCGCTCGCCTTAATGCTATTCCTGCTGAAAAATGAAATGCTGATGCGTGAAAATTTGTCAGGAATAGCATAATGCATGATCGGCTCCTTCAGTATTGAGAATCCCCGCGCTCCCCCCATGAATTCCCGTTCTGGAAATGAGGGGCAGGGGGACAGCGGGGCGGTTGAACCATCCAGCCATGATGGGAAGGGCGAACACCCGGGATCAAGAAGGGATGGTCCCGCCCCCATTCCCATCCCCGGTACCGTCCCTCTTTTCGGCCGCCCGCGACACCATGAGGGGGGGTTTCAGCAATCCCGCCTCCCCCATTTTGCCGATTCAACCTCCTCGCGGATCGCCCTACGGCCGGCCGGACCCGGATCTCGCGATCGCCGAGAACACCAGCCCCGCGATGAACCAGCCGACGACCTGATCAATCGCCTCGGCGGTCACATGGGCGGCGGGAAAGCCGTACCAGTTCCAGTAGGAAGCCGTAAGGGACAACCAGGCGATGGGTCCCATCAGGGTGAACGCGAGGGTCCGTCTCCAGAATCCGAACGCCAGATGGGACACCAGCCAGGCGGCCAGCCCCACGGCCAGGAGGTCGGCGCCCAGTTCGGTCAGAAGGTGCGAGGCGTTCATGGCCTTCCGGCCGTGCGGATGCACCACCATGATCCCACAGGGGCCCGCCTCGTATTTGGCGGTCCAGGCCTTCTGCTCCTCCGCGCTGGGCTTGGCGCTCATGTCCAGACCGGGGAATAAGTAGAACCCCGGCTCCGTGACGGAGGTCTCCACCGCCCCCAGGAACGCCTCCTCGTCATGAAGGACCTTGATCCCCATATCGCCGATGGGCAGAACCGTATGGGCCAGGGCGCTCCAGAAGAACATGCCCAGCCCCGCCAGCACGACGCCGATGATCATTCTATTCATTACGGTCTCCTTTGATGTTGCATCATATCGTTCAACTATACCAAAGGTCGGCCGAAACGGAATATTTCCACATCCCCGGCTTTGTGTCCCTGGGGACCCCGTGAATGGCAATAAATCAGCCCCGACCCGATTTGCCCTGCCCTGTCATGCCGGACTTGATCCGGCATCTCGGAAAGGGTGGAAGGAGGACAAAAGGGTGCAGGACAGCCCCGACCCGATTTGCCGGAATGATTCCCCGTCCATTTTTCGGTTGTACGAACTTTTCATCCTGGAGTAGGATGGGCCCATGATCGAACGCGCCCTTCCCGAACCCGACATCCTCTACCGCGCCCTGGTGGAAAAGGACGCCGCCTACGACGGCCTGTTCTTCGCCGGCATCACCACCACCGGCATCTTCTGCCGCCCCGTCTGCACGGCGCGGAAGCCGAAGCGGAACCATGTCGTCTTCTACCCCTCGGCGCGCGACGCCCTCCTCGCCGGCTACCGCCCCTGCAAGGTGTGCCGTCCCACGGCGCCCCCCGACGAAACGCCCCAAGCGGTGCGCGCCCTCCTGGCCGATCTGGGGGCCGACCCGACCCTGCGCCTGAAGGACGCCGACCTCCGCGCCCGCGGCATCGAGCCCGCGGGGCTGAGGCGCTGGTTCAAGAAGCATCACGGCATGACCTTCCAGGGCTACCAGCGGGCCCTGCGTCTGGGCGTGGCCTTCGGGCAGTTGAAGCAGGGGGGGAGCACCACGGCCGCCGCCTTTGACACCGGATGGGAATCGCTCAGCGGGTTCGGGGAGGCCTTCAAAGCCCTCACGGGCGCCGCCCCTTCGCGCGCCGCGGGCGCGCTCATCACCGTGGCCCGCATCGAAACGCCGCTGGGGCCCATGCTGGCGGGGGCCGTCGAAGGGGGCGTGTGCCTTCTGGAGTTCGTGGACCGGCGGATGATCGAGACCCAGATCATGCGGCTGAAGAAGCTTTTCAGGGCCGCCCTCGTCCCGGGACGGAACCCCCACCTGGACCGCCTCGCGGGGGAGCTCAACCGGTATTTCGAAGGGACCCTGCGGGAGTTCACCGTGCCTCTGGACCTGCGGGGCACCCCGTTCCAGACGCGGGTGTGGGAGGCCCTGAGGGGCATCCCGTACGGCGCCACGCGCTCCTATGGCGAACAGGCCCGCCGCCTGGGGGGGGCCTCCTCCGTCCGCGCCGTGGCCCGGGCCAACGGCGACAACCGGATCGCTGTCATCGTCCCCTGCCACCGCGTGGTCGGGGCCGACGGGGCGCTGACCGGCTACGGCGGCGGGCTGTGGCGCAAGCGGTGGCTGCTGGATCATGAAAAGGCGTCGCTGTGCGCCGCGAAACGGCGCTGAACGTCCCGGGGGCGTCCCTCTCCCGGACCGCGTGCCGATGCGAGAAATACTTAGGTTCCCTATATTGTTGGGCGAATGATGGACGCCGGGTCCGTCAACGTCCAACCGCAAAGGAGCCCACTATGAGCAACGTTCTCCGACACCAGGCCAAGGCACCCACGCCGGCGGCCGACTACAAGAATTTCAACGACCCGACGGAGGTCCGGACCTTCCCCAAGGGAAAACTGGAACTGGTCGCGGTGGCCGGCCATACCATCGGGCGGCTCACCCTGGAGCCCGGATGGCGGTGGTCCAAGCATGTCAGGCCCATCGTGGGGACCCAGTGGTGCGAGGCCCCGCACTTCCAGTACGTCATCTCCGGGAGGATGCACATCATCATGGCCGACGGGGAGGAATTCGACCTGGGGCCAGGCGACGTCAATAGCCTGCCCTCCGGGCACGACGCCTACGTGGTGGGCGACGAGCCCGTGGTGGGCATTGACTGGGCCGGCGCGGTCAATTACGCCCAGAAGTGACCGGGGCGCGGGACAATCGGCGGCGGCGAAGGGGGCCGGCCCCTTCCGCGGGACTGACCGGGCCCCCCGCTCTCCTTTTCATCACCCTTCAGGGGCGAGTCATGCCCGTTCGCGCGCCATCGCCCCGATCGCGCACACCGTCCTCCAATTACGGACCGTCATGGGCACGCCGATCGCCTTCTCGGCGCCCGCGGCCAACTTGGATTTGCCGAAGCCATCGGGCGCATGCAGGTAGAACACCCTCCTGGTCAACCGATACCGTTCGCCCGGTGCCTTGAGAGCCTCGAACTTCTTCAGGTCGGGCGCCGTGGGGGTGGAGGCCAGAAAGCCCAGGTGCAGGGTGGCGGGCTCCGTTTCCGCTTCGGGGAACGGGTTCCCCTCCATGGCCTTCTCCAGGTCGGCAAGGGTGAGGATGAGAACCTCGGGCGCGAAGCCGCGCCGTCCCATGACGGCGGAAGCCAACCGTCCCCGGAGCCGCGCGAAGTCCCCGCCCGCATAGTCGAAGGCCGCGTTGCCGCTTTGGATGTACGTCCGGACCTTGCGGGCCCCCAGTCCCTCCAGGAGCGCCGCCAGTTCCTTCATCGGCAGGGAATTCCTCCCTCCCACGTTGATCCCCCGGAACAAGGCGATGCAGGTCTTCATGACATCAAAGGGCCGCCCTTATGGGACCCAATGCCGGCCGAACGCATCCATGACGACGAACCGGGTGACGATGGCGGCGAAGATCATGCCGACGGCGAACAGGATCCAGCGTAGGCGCCGCCAGGCCGGCCGGAACTCCGACATCTGGACGAAAACGTCCGGGAGGTAGGCGAGGGAATACAGCACGTTGGCCAGGACCGCCAGGAGGAACAGCGTCATCAGGAACTCGGCGTCCAGCCGTTCCAGGGAGGCGGGCCAGTATTTCATGAAATAGGCCATCACCACCAGCGCGAGGATGCCGCAATAGACCAGGCGCATCCGTTCCCAGAAGCGGATGGCCTCCGAGGCGATCTCCCTCCACTTCACCGTCCCCGCCTCCGGCGCGTCAGTCGGTTTGTCGCTCATAATCTCCTCTCTTCCTACCGCAGCTCCCGCCGCAACCCATTAAAGCGGGAGAGGGATGCCGACTTCCCCGGATCGGGTCCGGGGCGGGCTCCAGCATGATAGCATAAGGATGGTCATGCCGGACTTGATCCGGCATCTCTCTACCGCACGACTCAATGTGGCCGGATCAGTAGGTTTTCACGGCCCCTCCTCCCGGGCGTCGGGAATGGAGAAGAGAGGGTCGGTCGCCGCATACTCAATCTGCAGAATACCAGGAGCCGTCAGATAATTAGACCCCCATTTGCACGCGCAACCTTCCCCCATGCAGGTCCTCATTTTCTCCGTTCTCAAGACCACCCCAGCGGTTCCTCGTTCATGTAGAGGACGCGTCCCAACATGTAGGACCGGGCGACGAGGAAATACCCCGACACCAGGCCGGCCAGCAGGCCCCCGACGATGGGGACGAACCGGCAGGCCAGCGTCACAATGAGGTCGATCACCGTAATGATGAAGAGCCCGAAGACCAGGATGGCGTACTCGCGCGGGATCCTGAAAATGGCCCCGATCACCAGGTCGGGGCGGAAACAGAGCCATGCGTTGTCCCACACCGCCACCACGCCCAGGGCCATGGGATAGTAGATGAACGCGAGGACGGCCAGCGGCAGATTCCAGAGGAACATCAGCACCGACCCCCCGCCCATCACCATCCGGCCCAGCGCCCAGAGGTTGAGGACCACGAACGGGATGGCGATCAGCACGGTGATCAGGAACGCCGCCGCGCCCCGTCCCAGCAGGTGCGTGATGTCGCCGATGTCGGGTCCCGCATCCATGATCTTGGCGCCCCTCGAAACGGACATGATGATGTGCACGATATATGCGAGCCCGATGAAGTAGATCGGGAGCGAGATCGGGATGAGGAGCTGTCCGAACCACAGGAGGAACCCGATCCCCAGCGAGGTGGCCCAGGCCAACCCCTGAAAGGGATACAGGAAGGCCGTTTCCGGCTCCTGCCACCAGTGCTTCTCGAACAGGCGGCGGTCGGTGGCCTGGAGGAGCCCCCGGCAGGCGGGGCAGAGGGCCATCGTCCGTCCACCTGCCTGGCTGGCCACGGCGCAGTCGCCGCAGAACCGCCGATGACACTGCGGGCACGCGTGGACCGCGGGGCGACCGGGATGGTTGACGCACTCCTTCCCCACCGGGAGGGTGAACCCGGCGAACAGCGGGGCGAACTCCGGCAGGGAACCCAGCGGGACGAACACCCCCTCCTCCACCGCCACCTGGTCGGCCGGCGTGGCCTTGCGCATACGGATCAGCCGTTGGATGACCGCGCCGTCCTCCTGCACCGTTTCGCCGGTGGGCGTGACCAGCCAATAGGTCCTGCCCGAAGCGGTCGGTCGCGGTTTCTCGGTGAACGCCCCGGCCGGGGTGACGAACACATGACTGCCGCATCCGGGGCAGGAACCCCACCCCCCCGCCTCCCCTCCGGCGGGCAATTCGAACGCCTGCTCGCTCTTGCACAAGGGACAGGGAAACCGGTGCATCGTCATGGCATTGCCCTCCTTCAGAACCGTGAACAGTCCAGGCCGGGATACCCCGTCCCGGCGGCCCCTCCTAAAACCATACCGGAAAACGCCTCATCGAGCCCCATTTGCGTGTCCACCCATCGGCCGCTTGCCTCCCCCGTCCCCGGCCCACTCCCCCTCCGAGAGGAAGAACTCCACGATGGCGTCCGTCATGGCCTCGGTCACCTGATGGCCCACTCCCGGATAGAGGACGAACCGGGCGTTACAGCCCGCCTCCCCGTACAGCCGCCGGGCCGCGGGCCACCGCTGGACCGGCGTCCGGCCGAAGAGACGGAAGATCAGGGCCTCGTCGGCGGCTTCGTACCCGTCGCGGAACACCACCGAATCGTTGGTGTCTTGGTCTCCCATGAACAGGAACTGCGGGACGGCCTTGAAGGTCTCCAGGTCCGCCGGCGTCCCCGTCAGCGCCTCCACATCGGCGACGCCGATGGGGTAGGGCAGGGATTCCCCCCCCGCCTCCTCCGCGGGGGCGATGGGCCATCCCCCGGGAGAGCCGCAGGCCGCCGCGGCCACGCGGTCCGGGTGAAGGAGCGTGAAGCGGTTGGCGAACATCCCGGAGGCCGAAAAGCCCGCCAGCCAGACCCGGGGCCCGATCTCCAGTCCCCGCTCGCCCAGCCGGCCCCTTGCGTCGTCAATCATGGCGATCAACTGCAGGTCCAGCCGGTTCAACGCCGGCGTGGATTCCATGAGGGTATCGCGGTCCAGGGCATGGGTGTAGGAATTCCAGAGCGACGCCGGGCGAGGGAAGACCGGGACCAGGACCGCGCATCCCAGCCGGTCGCCCATCGCGGCGGCCTGACGCATCGCGCACCGCGCCCGTTCAAGGTGGACCTCCCCATCGTCCGAGGTGAACCCCGTGTTGTTCGGCGCCACCAGGAGGCGCCGCCGGGCCGTCCCGGGCGGCACATACAGGAGGTAGCGCCAGGCGAACGCATCCCCCGGCCCGGGACGGACCTCCTCCACCCCCGGCCGGTGGCCGCAGACCCAGACGAGGGTCCCCTTCACCGCCACCAGGAGGGCGCCGTCCGAAGCGCCGGAGAGGTCGAGCTCCAGCGTGTATCGTCCCGGCTTCAACTTCAGCGCCTTCTTCCTGGCGAAGTCCCTCCCCTCGGCCTTCCAGACCACCCGGCCGCCGGCGTCCCGCACGGCGATATGCACCCTGCCGGCCCCACAGCGGTTCCAGATCCGGAAGTGGGTCTTATCCCCCTCCGCACCCGGCGCCAGGAACGGCCGCAGGATAAATTCATCCTTGGCCTTGGGGAAGTAGGAGTAGCCGAGGGTGGTGGAATAGCCCTTTCCGATCAGGCGCTCGGTCTCGGCCTCGCGCCGGGCCTCGATCCGGGCCCGCCCTTCGTCATCGGCCGGGACCGTGCCCGCGCCCGTCAGGGCCGTCAACCAGAACAGGAGGGGGATGACCAGGGGGGGCCCCATCCCCTTTCCCATCTATTTCCCCTCCACGATCAGCCCCCCCGCGTCCCGGTCCCCTTGGGGCCAGCCCGGGCCGTCTTTGGCCATCAGCCGCCGATGGCCGGACGGGCAGGTGCCATGGGTGTCGTAGTGCATCGAGTAGCCGTCGCCGGCGGGATCGGGCTCCTGCTCGATCGTCCAGTGCCGGCGGCAGTAGCACGCCCGGCACTGCGGGCAGTAGGAGGCCGCCCACCGGGGGTGGGCCGCGTGGAGGGCCGCCGCGTCGGAAGCCGTCAGCGCCGCCCGCACCGCCCGGACATCCCCGGGCCCGAGCATCATCGTCTCCGAGCCGAAATGGAATTGAACGGCGTCCCCCGAGCAGTGATTGCCGGGGACGCCGCGGGGAAGGAACCGCACCGTCTCCGCCTCCTCCCCGCACGCGGCGCAGGCAAAGGCCGCCGCGATCGTCCCGGCCGAAGGTCCGTCCAGTTGGATCCTACTCATCGTCTTCCAGCGGAACACTCATCAATAGGTGACTGTCCTTCTTTTCAGGAATTGATCCCGAGGCTTCACTCATGGGGCAAACATCTCCGAAAGAATGGCAAGCACTTTGTCCTGCGTCTTATGATCGGCTGTTCCCATTTTCCTGATCAATCTCGCTTTATCCACCGTTCGTATCTGATCCAAGACGATCTGCCCCTTCCGGCCTTTAAATGTACATGGAACCCTGGAAGGATAATCCTTCCCTTTGCTCGTCAGAGGAGCAATAATTACCGTTGCGATATGTCGGTTCATCTCATCAGGGGAAATGACGATACAGGGACGTGACTTCTTGATTTCACTTCCAATGGTCGGATCGAGATTGACCTGAAATATCTCGAATCGCCCAATTACCATTCCCACTCCTCCTTATCCCAAGAGGAGAGCGGCCTGCCATCCGCGACCAACAATGTGTCGTCTCCCGCGGCCGCCATGGCACTGAACCGCTCCTCCCAGCCATCGCGCGGGCGTTCCGCCGGCCTGATCACAATCTGCGCGCCACGCGCTTCGAGCTCCACCTCGTCAGGAAGATGGGTTTCCTGCAAAAGGATCTTTGGAATGCGGATGCCACGGGAATTCCCTATTCGAATGATATTGGCTTTCATACCCACATTGTAATTACCTTTCCCTTTCCTGTCAAGCGGCTCGCATTACTCCTTTCATGATTCTTACTTCATCCTTCAAGCTGTGCTGCGTCCCATATGCTATTCCTGCCCAACTTTCACATTTCCGCGTGTCATTTTTTCCGCAGGAATAGCATCAAGGCGAGCGCGGGTAAGCGCCGCCTTGGGGTGAGGGTGGTACCAGGCGGATTCACTCCGCCTGGCGGGAGAGGGGCATCCCTCTCCCGCTTTAAATGGGTTGCGGCGGGAGCTGCGGTATGACTATAGAGAAAGCGGAACCAGGGGGAAAGCTGGAAAATGGGGACTCTACCGGGGGCCGGTTGGGTGGCGTGGACTGTCCCCGCTCCCCAGGGATTGGAGGGTGCGGGGCGGGGGTATGTGTCGCAAATCGCAAGAAACGACCCCGTTTCCCCACCGCCCGGACATCCCCGGGCCCGAGCGTCATCGTCTCCGAGCCGAAATGGAATTGAACGGCGTCCCCCGAGCAGTGATTGCCGGGGACGCCGCGGAGAAGGAACCGCACCACGTCCCGTCGGGCATCGTACTTAAACCGCAGACTGGGGAGATGCGTTCCCCGTGGCCGCTGGGGCTGAGGGGGAATGACCGCCTGAATGCTCCGCTGTTCCAGGGCTGCGTAATTGGTCGAATGGGCATACGCCGCATCGGCCGTGACCGTGCGGACCGCCACACCGGTGGCCGCTTCCACCCGCTCCACGGTCTCCAGCAACCGCCGGCCTTCCGACGCCTCGCCCGTCGTCACCGCCACGTCCACGATCACTCCCGCGCGGTCATCACTGACCGTGTGCTGCTTGTAGGCGGGCTCCATCGGATAGTTGTGCCGGCTGGTCGTCAGCGTCGCGTCCGGATCCGTGGGACTGGTCTTCTTCGGCTCGCTTTTCGTCTTCCCCTCGGCCGTACCGGCGGCAGGCGGTCCCTCCTCGTCAGCGGACGGCGGCTCCGGGCCATTGGCTTCCCACACATGTTCCGCGTGCTTCTTCGTCAAGCTTTCCCACGAGACATCCGCCCGGATCAGGGTCGCGTCGATGTGGACGGTCTCGCCATTGACCAGCCCCGCTTTCAGGCATGCGTCAACTGTGCGAGTGAAGATCTTCCGGAAGAGTTCCTCCCCCCAGCGCTGCCGGATCCGCGTCTGACTGCTGTGGTGGGGCAGGCCCTCATCCAACCGGTATCCCGCAAACCACCGTATCGCCAGATTCACCTGGGCCTCGCGCATCAGTTTCCGGTCTTCTTTGATCCCCGCAAAGAATCCAGCCAGCATCAGCCGCACCGCCGCCTCCGGGTCGATCCCCGGCCGCCCGTTGTCCAGGCAATAGCTCCCGGCCACGGCCTGCCGCAGCCAACACAGGTCCAAGACCTTATGGACTCGCTTCAAGATGTGATCGTTGGGGACGAGGCCCGCCAGGTCGCCAGCGATGAATAGCGTTTGTTGGTCTCGATCCTGCTTGCCGATCATGCGCTCATTCTATCCATACTTCGATGACAAGGCAAGAGAAATCGAAGGGGTTTTTCAACAGCCCCACTGTCCCTAGTTATCAATCCTGCTACTTTGAACCGGTTTGAGGCCCTATTATATCCTGAGCAGAATAACTCCTCCAATGCCTGAATTCATAATCATTAGGCTGCGAAGAACCAAAAGAACCTACTTCTTCAAATATCCTTTTTGCTCCATGTAAGCGATGAACTCTTTGCACCTTTCAACTTCAATTGGGCTCTTATTGGAAGCGATTACCTTATTGCATTCTGTTCTTGATTCATCGTACTTTCCCAATAGAGCCAACTTCCATGAAACAATGCTCCTCAGCACATCATAGTATGCAAAATCACTTCCATTGATGAGATAACTCTGTGCTGTATCAAGTCGAGGTCCTTGAGCAAGCAATGTTTCAACTTCGCTCTTGCAGTTCTTTCTTTCTCCCCTGCTCTTTTCTGCTCTTTGTAAATACCCAACGGCATCATTGAACTGTGAACGTCCATTACATAATACGTATCCTGCATAGGTAGAAGTAGGGTACTTGCTAAGTACTGCGTGCCTGATTGATTCTTCTTCTTTTTCTGAATATTGTTCAAGCCATTTGTCTGGCTCTATAATCTGAGCTTTTATGAATTCATAGGCTTGCTTATCAACTCCTGTCGGATTTACAATTTCATATTCCACACAAGATTCATCATAGTAGCCCTTGAGGCCCTTCAGTTTTATGCATATCTCATGTTTGCCTGGAGAATACAACTGCTCCATTTTTTTACTGCAAGCCCTCGATAGATTTGCATCTATTCTCCTAATCGTGCCTGGAATCTCTTTGGGTATCTCATTCTTTGTCTTTACACTTCCAGGCATTGGAGGAGGCGCGCTTACATAAGGAATGTCCTTCTGAATACAGGCTTCTGGATTTCTATCAATAAAGAAATCACCTGACCACTTAAACGGGATTGAAGTCTTTGAATTGTTTGTAAATTCTAACGTTGCAATAATAGGCTCTGCAGGCAACCAGTTTTCTTTGGGGAGTGTGAGTTTACCTGACCATTGCTGATTTTGCGGATGCAAAGCAGTTGCAAGCAAAGTAAAGAACGCAAAAAGAAAAATATGACGTTTCATGGCTGAACTCCTTGAATGGGATTATATAGCTGCCGAATCGAGCCATTACCAGGAAGCGCACAGCTTGTACAACATCCTGCTGCGCCTGTTGGACAACCAGGATCTCCGCAAAGGAGGTCGAAACGATTTAGTCTGTGTTTGTGGGTCCAGATTTCGTCGTCTGGATTCATTAGGCATGCCTCGTCGGGATCAGTACAAACAGCAGCCGGGACACCACAAGATAGCCATCCTTCGGCCGTCCATTGGCAGTGCGTACAATGGCCAGTTGCATTGGATGAGTTTACATAAAATTTATGGGCTAACTCATGATTCGTTGTTTCCACGATTGCGTTTCTATTGTCAGGCTGACAGTATGCTTCAATACCTCCAATATGAATGAAACTGGCAGTGTTGTATGCTGCTGTTAATCCTATATACTGTGGCATATTTAATAAAGGCGATTGACAGGCGGTACAAGTTCCATTCGCATCCTGCAATGTATCGGTTGTTGCTGCACCCCCGACCCAAATATAATTGGGTACAGTGCGGTGCTTAAACCACAAATATGCGAATCTATATCTTCGGTTGAAGTCATAAAGTCCCATAGGTACAATGTTTCTGTCCCGACAGGTTGTGTTGAATGCAAGTTCAAATCCAGAAAAATAGAACGGAGGCAGATAGGGCATAGATGATGCGCTATCAAATGTGTTGAAGATTGAAACAAACGCATCTTTTGTAAATACTTCGTGCAGCTGAGGGCCATCAAGTATAGCTTCATAGAAATCCGAACGCGGTGCAGGCCATGCTGTGAATACACCTATTCCTGCTGATTTGCCGGAAGTAAATAGCCATTCATGAGAAACACCATCTGGCTCCGACGCATCATAGCCGGATGAAATTTGAACAGTGTACGGTACTGTACAAATAGCATCAGAGAAAATATCAAACGTGGCGATGTAATCTGACTCTGAGTTGTACTTCACGTAGAATGTTTCAGATCCTGCGCCAAAGGTGTTGGTTGTGTCAAAAATTCCCACATGGTAGCAAATATCATTAGCGAGATTGTCTGCTCTCGATTTGTCGGGATTCTTGGCAAGGTAAGCAGAACCAGCACCTTGTGTTGCGTCCTGAGCGAGCAATCCTCCTTGTCTAAACATCCGGTCCTTTTCAATAGAGATTCTTTTATATGCTGTAAACACAGGGCTTCTCGCTAAAACTGTAGCAGTTGGATTTGATTGGAAATCTGCAAGTCATAAGGCGGCATAGCCGCAACCAAAGAGAGAAAGAAGAAAAGGCGATCTTCTGGCATCATAGGGATGCTGAAACCACCATGAGGAGAAGATCGCCATGGAGCC
>DCUZ01000054.1 GCA_002327305.1 Holophagales bacterium UBA2201
GGCCGAATAAGCCGCCGCGTCGGCGGGTGGAAATCCTCACAAATAAAGAAACACGGAGGCGGAGCCTCCGTGTTTCTTTAGAGATTAAGCGGTCTGAAAACTTAATCTCTCTTGTAAAGCCCGGCGGCGCTGAACACAAAACCAGCCCCTATGACTATAACCAGTATTCCCGTATTCTGAAGAAATTTGATGGTAGCGATGTTGGACTTGGCCAGCCCCAGTTGCAGTTTCTGCAAGGTGAGCGGGACCGATTCAGGATTGGCTTTCAAAGCTCCACTGACCTGCCCGTAGGCGGCGTTTACGGCGGATATCTCCATTGGTGCCAGTTCACCGGCAACCATTTCCTTGGCATCCCCCGCCTGCATGATAAACAACACTCCGAAGACAATACACACTACCCCTACAATCGCCACCAGGGCTGCGCTGAACATTTTCATATAATATTCTCCTCTTTTGTTAATTTTCGAATCGCAACGGAAACCGGTTACGGGTGCCATCAGGGCTTGAGCCGGGCTTCACCTCCTTCTGAATTCTGCATGAATCAACATCGATAATCGAATCCGACTATTAAAAGATTGGTAGATAATAAGACCAGCGGGGTAGCGTTGTCAAATCAATTCCGGGGTAACTCCGCGCCACGGGTGATATGCCGCTCAATCAGGCGGGTCAGGCCAGGTAACAGACTGCCTGTCGTGAAATGGGGTCGGCGCTGACACAGGCGCTCAGGCCGGCAGCGGTGCCGGGTACGTCAATAAGTTTCATGAGCGAAGCGAATGCGCCCGCATCCGGCAAAACCTCGGCCAGGCTGTTGGGCGCATCGCTGAAGAACCGGTGATTGAAGCGGCTTTCCGGCTGGCCCGGAAAGACGGCCGCATAGATTATGCGGGATTCCACCAGGTCCTGAAAGAAATGCGTGCCGAATGATACTTCGGGGATATGCCCGGTTTCTTCGCTGGCCACCTCGGCCAGCACTGCGGCATTGCTGATATCGGCATAGCCGACATTCACTCCCAACTGGATGTTGGTGCTGCCCCAGCGCCCCGGCCCCACCAGGATGAACCGGCGCTTGGGCAGGATCTGATTGAGTTTCGAAACGATGGCGGCGATCTCCTTCATGTCGGAGGCCTCGGCGAGACCGTCGTACGCCTCGGGAACGACATAAACAATGTATTCGATCCCCTTCAACAAACCCGAGGTGATGTACTTGTTGGAGGCCAGCACGATACGCTCAGAGGGGATATTGGCGGGGATCACGGCGGCCTCCTCGGCGCTGGCGGTGCTCTGGGGCCGGCACTGGAGGAAGTAGAGCTTCTGGCCGTCCGTGGCGAACTCCACATCCATGGGGGACCCGAAGGTCTGCTTGAGGAGGTCCAGGATCGTCTTGATCTGCCGGAGGAATGGCGTCCGCTCGATGAATCCCTGGAAGGTGACAAGGTAATCCTGGGCCTTGGGATTGAACATGGCCCTGTAGGGCATGGAGATCATCCCATCGTTGACGATGGAGACGATATTATGGATCCCCGGGATCTGCGTTCCGAAGGCATCGATGATGTCCTGGACGGGGTGCGTTTCAAAGGTATTGGTCTGCAGGTTGAGAAGGTCCATCCTCTTCTGGCTGTACAGCATCACATCCTCGGGGCGGACATTCACCCGCAGGTTGGGTTTGCCCGGAGAGCACAGGCAGGGGTAGTCGTCCCCCACCCGGTCCACGGCCCGGGTGCCCAGCCCGAAGACCAAGCGGACCACGCCGTCCTCTTTTTCGATGCGGGGCGACCAGCGGAATTCGTTGTAGCCGAAGGCCACCCCGGCGAAAAGGGGGAACCAGTAGTGGCCCAGGCGCGTTCCCACAACCTCCTGGATGAGGATGCCCATCTCCTCGTTGAAGTCCAACAGTCCCCTCTCCTTGCGGTAGGTGATGGGATCGGGACTGAACAGGGAGGCGTAGATCTCCGCGATGGCGTCCAAGAGGGCGTTCAGGCGCTCCGCCAGGGTCCCCACGTTGGACAGGAACAGGCTCTTGTACTTCCCCGAAAAGGCCGCACCCGCGCTGTCCTCCAGCAGGCTCGATGACCGGACGATGATGGGCTTGCCGCCCACCTGGTCCAGCAGGACGGCCAGCTGGTTGACGATCTCGGCCGAAAAGAAGGCGTTCTTGAAGACCTGCTGAAGGTAGGGATACCCCGCCCGAATTTGATCGTTGTCCATGTACTTGAGGCTGGTGATTTCCTCCATGGCATTGTAATGGATGAAATCCATGATGGCGTCGGAGGTGAGATACCAGCTCTCCGGGATGGCCACGCTATCCAGCTCCGGGTGGCTTGCCCGCTCCCTCTGGATGATCTCATAGCCGAGGATCATGCCGGCGCTTTTCCCCCCCAGCTTGCCGCTCCCCTGCGCGCATCCCAGGGTCCGCTTGATGAGCCGCTGGAAGTCCGGGATGGTGATGTATCGCTTGGCCACGTTGATGTAGGGGAGATGGCTGGAGAGGAAGCGGCGGATGAGGGCGACGCGGATGCTCATCCGCTCATCGGGCGAGATGTAGGATTCCGTTTGGGATAGATTGACGAACCGGTTCAGGGCGTCGGTGATGTCCACCAGGGAGATGTCGTCGTTCTCCACGGCGATGGAAAGGAAGCGGCTCCGTTCCTGCATCATCCAGACCGAAAGCTGTTGGGCGATATCGGCATCCGGGAGGGAGGCCCCGGCGATCTGGAAGACCCGTTCCACGAAGCGCCGGAGGGAGGGGAGGTCTTTTCTCGGATTGGGGACGTTGGCGTACAGGGCGGCCGAGTCGTCCGATGCGTTGAATCGGGGCTCCAGTTCGCGCATCAGTTCTTCGATCTCCCTGATTTTGTGGGTGTACAGATGGTAGATCATGCGGCGGGACAGACGCGTCAGGAGCTCCGGGTCCACCTTCTCAAGAAGCTCCAGGATGACCTTCCATTCCGGCTTACATTCTGTCATGACCCTATCATAAATGAACTCAACGCAATTGACAATAATGAAGCGCCCCCCGGCGGGGCCGGGGGGCGGCGAAAGCTGGAGGGCCGGTGCATGTCAACTCTTAAAAATCTTCTCCACCTCTTCCTTGTCCACGTCCATGACATAGCGGAGGCCGGAAACCTCGGCCGCTTCCTTGGTCAGGGCGGCGATATCGTCCCGGGTGATGTACTCGAGGGCGAACTTCCGGTTCCCGGCCATGAGTTGGCGCAGACCCTGGGCCAGGCGCTCATAGTAGGTGTAGAGCCCCAGGGCGCCCGTGGGAACCTTCTCGAATGCGGTGTCGCCCAACTGGTGGCGCAGTTCGGCGGCCGTGACGAAGATCTCGTCCTTGTTGTTCCCGAAGCGCTCCACATAGACGGGAACCTGGTTCTCCTCGATGGTCCGTCCGATGGTCTTGCCCACCATGGCCGCCGCGATGGGGGCCCGGGCCATCCCGATGATCTTGACGAAGGGGGCGCCCAGCGACAGGCCCTTGAAAATCTGGTCCTCGAAGGTGAAGCCGCCGGCGAAGGCGATGGCGGGCAGGTGCTTCTTTTGGTCGGCCAGCCGCTTGGCGTACAGGTAGGTGAGGGTGTGGATCTCCACCGGCGGGACCCCCCATTCATTCATCATGCGCCAGGGGCTCATGCCCGTGCCGCCGCCGGCTCCATCCACGGTGAGGAGGTCGATTTTGTACTTGGAGGCCCAGACCACCGCGCGGGCCAGGTCGGCCGGCCGGTAGGCGCCGGTCTTAAGGAAGACGTACTTGGCGCCGGCCTTGCGCAGTTCTTCCACGCGCCGGGCGAAACCCTCCTCGGTGACCATGCCGACCCGGGAGTGCCGCTCGAACTCCTTGAAGGCGCCCCGCTCGAAGGCCTTGATGACGTTGGGGTCCGTCGGGTTGGGAAGCACCACGTAGCCGCGCTCGTACAGCAGTTGGGCCTTCTTGAGGTCCTTGATCTTGACCTCGCCGCCGATGTCCTTGGCCCCCTGCCCCCATTTTAATTCGACGATCTGCACGCCCAGCTTCTGGATGGCGTATTCCTGGGCCCCCAGCCGGGTGTCCTCCACGTTGGCCTGCACGATGATGGCGCCGTAACCGTCGCGCTGGTGGTCCTTGTAGAGGGTGACGCGCCGTTTCAGGTCCGCCGTGTCGGTCACCCGCCCCTTTTCGATCACCGTTTCCGGGTCCATCCCCACGACGTTTTCCCCGATGGTCAGGCCCGTGCCCGCCAGGGCGCTTCCGATGGCCAGGCCCTCCCAGTTGTTCTTGGCGATGTTGGTGGAGCCGATGCCGGGAATGATCCAGGGAAGGCGGAACTTGATCCCCTGATCGTGCCCGATCCTGACCTCCAGGCTCACGGCGGGGAAGACGGCCTTGTCGCTGTCGGCCTCGATGCCGTGGGCGCCGACGGCGGTCCCCATGATGCTGAAGTGGGAGTAATCGATGGGGAACTCCTTCTCGGAGGCCGTCGTGATGACGCCGAAGGGCTGGGGATAGATGACCTCATGACCCCGGTAGGCGGACTTGCCGATTTCGCACATCCCGATGCATCCGTCCACGCAGGTGACGCACATGCCGGAGCCCGGGTGGATGGACTCGAAGGTGCGGTTCTTCGTCAGGGTAGCGGCGGAACGATTGATCTTGGAATAGGTCATGGTGGGGCTCCTCCTTATTTTTCCTTTGTGATTTCGCAGGCAACGCAGGGGTCCATGTAGCACATCATGTCGTGGAATTGCTCCTTTTCGACGCAGGGCGGGCTCAGGTTCGCGCAGCCGCCGCAGATGGCCTTCTCGGGCTGGGTATAGGTGCACCGCAGTTGGCAGGCGGGACAGACATAGATGCACCCGCCGCAAAGGCGGCACTCCTCGGAACGGAGGTCGAACGGGGTCCCGATGGTCCTCCGCTCCCCCCGCGCCCGGAAACCAATCGCCTTGGCCATCATCTGCTCCTCGCACATGCGGGTGCATAATCCGCAAAGAATGCAGTCTTCATACTCCTGCTTGAACCGCTGCCGGCGCACCTCGTGCGCGGCCGCCAAATCCTGGATCGTCTTGGATTGGGGGCAGGAGGCCAGCAGGAGTTCCAGGATCATCTTCCGGGCCTTCACCACCCGCTCGGAGGCGGTCCGCACCACCAGCCCCTCCTGGATGGGATAGGTGCAGGAGGTCACCAGGCGGGCCTGGGGACCCTCCCCGATCTCCACCACGCAGAGGCGGCACGCCCCGTAGGGCGAGAGTCCCTCCATGTGGCAGAGGGTGGGGATGGGGAAGCCGTAGAAGCGGGCCACATCGAGGATCGTGTCCCCCTTCTCGGCCTCGACGACCAGTCCGTTCAACTTAAACGCTGCCATGGCTGGGGTGCTCCGTTCTTTCCGTATTTTTCCCCTGTTCCGCGGGGGGGCGGGTGAATTCCAGGTCGCAGCGCATGCACCGCCGCGCCTCCCGGCGAGCGTCCGCTTCGCCCAGGGTCAGTTCCACCTCTTTCAGGCTGACCCGCCGCTCGGTGACGGGGATGGTCGGCAGGGCGATCCGGGCTTCCTGGGGTTGCACTTCCTCCCCCTCCTCCGGGGGGGCGAGGTAGACCTCCGGCAGGCGGATCGTGGGGGGCTGCTTGAACGGTTCGCCGCGGACATAGCGGTCGATCATGGTGGCGGCCTTTTTCCCGGCGGCGATGGCGGCCACCACCGTATTGGGGCCCGTGATCACGTCCCCGCCCGCGAAGACCCCGGGCTTGTTGGTCAAAAGGGTGCCCTTGTCAACCAGAAGCGTGCCCCATTGATCCACCGCGATGCCCATGGAGGCGATGTATTCCACGTCGGGGATGTCCCCGATGGTGACGATGAGGGTGTCCAGCGGGATGGCGTATTCCGAGCCGGGGATGGGCACGGGGTTCCTCCGGCCGTTCCGGTCCACGTCGCCGAGCCGGTTCTGGATGCATTCCACTCCCGCCAGTTTTCCGTTTTCCGTGGTGATGCGGACGGGGGCCACCAGGGTGACGAGCTTGACGCCCTCCTCAAGGGCGGCGTCAATTTCGTGCTGGAGGGCCGGCATCTCCTGGCGGGTCCGGCGATAGAGGATGGTGACGCTTTCGACGCCCGGCTGCCGCAGGGCCACCCGGGCCGCGTCCACGGCCGAGTCGCCTCCGCCGATGACCCCCACCCGGCGCTTCGCCAGCTTTTCCCCCCGCAGATTGAACGCCTGGAGGAATTCAAGTGCGGGATAGACGCCGTCGAGATCCTCGCCCTCGATGTTCAGCAGTTTGCTCTTGTGGGCGCCCATGGCGAGGAAGACCGCCTTGTAGCCCTCCTTCTGCAGGCCGTCGAGGGTGATGTCCTTGCCCAACTCGGTGTTCAGGCGCAGGGTGACGTTCTGGTCGAGGAGGCAGGCGATCTCCTTCTGGAGGGTCTCCCGCGGCATGCGGTAGGAGGGGATGCCCGTGGTGAGCATCCCGCCGGGCTGGGAGACTTTCTCAAAGACCGTGACCTTGTAGCCCTTGAGGGAAAGGTAGTGGGCGGCCGTCATGCCCGCAGGGCCCGATCCGATGACGGCGATCCTGGCGTCCATACCGGGGGGCAGAGCCGAGCGGACGGGTTTGTAGATGGAGGGGTCGATCCGGTCCGTGATGAACCGCTTCAGGGCCCGAATGGCGATAGCCTCCCCCCCCGTCGTCCCGGCGCGGCATTTGTACTCGCACGGATGGCTGCAGACGCGGGCGCACACCGACGGGAAGGGGTTGGCCTCCCGGATGGTCCGGTAGGCCTCTTCGTATTCGCCGCGGGCGATGTGGGCGACGTATTTCCAGGCCTCCGTCCCGATGGGGCAGGCCGCCTGGCAGGGGGCGCCCACCAGATCCTTGCAGACCCCGGCGGGGCAGCGCCCCTCCTCCAGGTGCGCCAGGTATTCCTCCCGGAAGTATCGCAGGGTGGAAAGGACCGGATTGGCGGCCGTCTGGCCCAGGCCGCACATGGTGGTGTCCTTCACCGCCTCGGCCAGTTCCTTGAGCAGATCCAGCGTCTCCCGCGTTCCCTTCCCTTTGGAAATGTCGTCCAGGATTTCATACATCCGCTGGGTGCCCTTCCGGCAGGTGAAGCATTTTCCGCAGGACTCGTCCTTGAGGAAGGTCATGAAATACTTGGCCAGGTCCACCATGCAGGTGGCCTCGTCCATGACGATCATCCCGCCGGAACCCATGATGGATCCCGCCTTGGTCAGGCTGTCGTAATCGATGGGCAGGTCGAACTGATCCACCGGGATGCATCCCCCCGACGGGCCGCCGGTCTGGACGGCCTTGATCTTCTCGCGGGTCCGGGAGCCGTCCCCGATGTCGAAGACGATCTCCTTGATGGTCATCCCCATGGGGACTTCCACCAGCCCGGTGTTCTTTACCTTGCCCACCAGACTGAAGATCTTCGTCCCGGCACTGGAGGCCGTGCCGGTCTTGGCATAGGCCGCGCCCCCCTCCTGGATGATCAGGGGGATGTTGGCCCAGGTTTCCACGTTGTTGATGGCCGTGGGACGCCCGCCGATCCCCCGCTCCACCGGGAAGGGGGGACGCTGGCGGGGTTCGCCCATTTCCCCCTCCACGGAGCGGATCAGGGCCGTCTCCTCCCCGCAGACGAACGCGCCGGCCCCCTTGACGATTCGGATGTCGAAGGAAAATCCGGTGCCCAGGATATCCTCCCCCAGCAGACCCGCCTCCCGGGCCTGGTCCAGCGCCAGGGTGAGGTGTTGGATGGCCAGGGGGTACTCATTCCGGACGTAAACAACACCCGCGGTGGCCCCCGTGGCGTACGCCCCGATGAGCATCCCTTCCACAATGGAGTGCGGGTTCCCTTCGAGGACGCTGCGGTCCATGTAGGCGCCGGGGTCCCCCTCATCGGCGTTGCAGATGAGGTATTTGCCCTTGTCGGCGGACCGGGCGGCCAGCATCTCCCACTTGCGGCCCGTGGGAAATCCGGCCCCGCCGCGTCCGCGCAGGCCGGAGGCCTTGACTTCCCCCACGACCCACGCCGGGTCCCTCTTCTCGAGGGCGCGGATCAGCGATCCATACCCCCCGATGGCCAGGTAGTCCGTGATCCGCCGGGGATCCACCTTCTCGTTCCGGGCCATGACCGACCGGTGCTGCCTCTGGTAGAAGGGCAAATCCTCCTGGGTTTCGATGGGTTTGCCCGAGCGGGGGTCCACCGGGAGGAGGTCCCCGACGGCCTCGCGTCTTGCGGCGGCCCGGACCACCCGGGCCACGTCCTGAGGTTGGATCTTCGGGTAGAAGGTCCGGTTCGGTTCAACAAGAAGGGAGGGCTCCGTTTCGCAGAACCCGTGGCACCCGGTGACCCGGAGGCGGAGGCGGTGGGTGAGGTTGTCTTCCAGGATCGTCCGCTGGGCCATTTTGATGAGGTCGTTGGCGCCGCCGGCCCGGCCGCAGGTGCCCGCGGAGATGACGATGACGGGCAGGGCCCTGCCGGGGTCCATGGCCAATCGGGCCGTAAAGGCCTTGAAGGCGTCGAGCGATGTGAGTCGGTCCATTCCGATCTCTCCTTTCATGCGGCCCATCAGAAACTACGCCCGTCCAAGTCGAGCGTCTGCTCCAGGCATCCCCGTCGCGAGCACACCTGGAATACGCCTCCACCGGCCAGCAGGAGGGCCACCCGAGCGGCGCCGCACGCCGGGCAGTCGTCGGGAGCGTTCAGGAGCGCCTGGCAATGCGGGCAATAGAGGTCCGTCACCTCGCCCGCCGGCACCTCAACCTGTGTGCTATGGCCGTGGCTGCCGTAGAGGCGCGACAGGTGGAGGAACCCCTGCCGGCCTTGATGCGCGAGCAGAAGCCGGACGGAGGGCTGGCGGTCCACCGGGGTGTCGGGGTCCAGGAGGCCGTGGTTGCAATGCGGACAATGGAGGGTGAGCGGGAACAGGCTCTCATCGGCGGCCGGATCCTTGCGCTTCAGCCCCTCCAGGGTCTCCTGGATAATCGCCTTGACCCTGGAGGAATTCACGTTGGAATAATAGTGGCCGTCGCCCACCACGATGGGGCCCAGGGCGCAGGCCCCAAGACAGGCCACCGTCTCCAGGGAGAATTTGCCGTCCGGCGTGTTTTCGCCCGGCTTGACGCCCAACTGGCGCTGGAACTCCTCGGCGAGGAGGGCTCCTCCCCGGACATGGCAAGCCGTGCCCAAACAGCAGGAGATCTGGTGCTCCCCCCGCGGCTTCAAGCTGAAAAACCGGTAGAAGGTGGCCACGCCATAGACGTCCACCAAATCCCGTCCGGTTTTTTCCGCCACCAGGCGGAGCGCCCCCTCCGGAAGGTAGCCGTAATGGAGTTGGATTTCTTCAAGAATGGAAATGAGCCCGCCGTGATCCCGCGTCTGCGACTCGATGACCTTGGCCGCTTGAGCCGGATCGAAGGGCTTCAAGGCCTTGGATGCGACCACTACCTTTGCCATCTAACTGACTCCTTCCTGCAGCAGATTGACCCGATGGGTCCGGCGCATTCTTCAGCCGTCCTTTCCCGATGAACGGGGCGTCGTCGCTGGTTGTCCCTGCGGCTTGGCCGCATGTGCGGAGGGCAGGCCGGAAGCATCCGCCTATTCTACATCATCTTCCCTGATTTTCAAGCAGGAAACGGCCGAAGCGGATGTTTGATTTAATGCACATTATTAGGCGGCCAATGTGTGCGATGAGGAGGTTGAATCCTTATCATTGTGTGATGTCTGACGATGGCGGTCCACAATGCCCGTGTCGAGGAAGCGAGCGAAATCAACAGTGAAGGAATGGAACTATCCGGACAGCAAAGCACATGCAGGCCATAGGTTATGAGATGTTCTGCACATAAAGGAATCCCACGCGCAGTGTAAAACCCAGACCCCCGCGTCTCTACACCCACCGCCTCGTCTTCCGGCAGTAGGCGGCGTAGGCGTCGCCGAAGAGCCGGGAGAGGTAGCGCTCCTCGGGGATGATGACGAGGTGATGCAGGAGAACGGCCAGAAACGGGACGGCTCCGAGAAACCACCCGGAGCGGGTGAGGACGGCGAAGCCCAGCATGACCAGGAGCTGGGCCAGGTAGAGGGGGTTGCGGGTGAAGCGGTAGGGGCCGCGGACGACCAGGCGGCGCGTCGGCTCGGCGGGGTCCACGGCCGTTCCGGATCGTCGGAGTGAAAAAAATCCCCAAGCCCCCAAGGCCAGTCCAAGCGCGACGGCCGCGACGCTCGAAACGAGCAGATGCCGCTCCAACGGCCCCAACGGGAGGGGGAGCGGCCAGCGATAATGGAGCAGGCCGGCGGTTCCGAGCAGTCCCATGAAGAGCAGGCCCGGTGGGGCCAGGACGCGCGCATGGTCGGCATGCGCTGCTTCCGGCCCATTCCCGGCGCGCGGGGCCCCCGTCATCGGACCGACTTCAACGCCGCCAGGGCCTTTTCGGCCATCCGCTCCTGGAACGCCCGCAGTTCCTCCGGCGTGCGGCCCTTTTTCAGGAACGCGGCCGTCTCCTCCCGGATCTCCCGCTCGGCCTTTTGGAGGACCGGCCAGAATCCCGTCCCTTCGCGGTTGTGCAACGGGGCGAGGTCCATGTAGTCCGATTTGTCCTTTTCAACGAAAGGGTGGAGACGGGCCGAGAGGCGGCGCGATTCCAGATTGAGCGCCGCCTTCTCCCCGGCGTGCAGGGCCGCCGGAACTTCTTCCGCCTCCGCCCACAGGGGAACGGCGACAGCGCAGACCGGCTCGCCGAGGGCCACCCAGAAGGTGGCGGAGCGCTCCTTGGACCGCCCCTGAATGACTACGGCCGCCGCGGTGTCACCGCGGGCGATGGTGTGGCGGCTCATGATGCGGATGGGCTCCCGTCCCGAAAGGGCCCCGAGGTCGGCCAGGGTGGGCGAGCGGAGCCAGGCGTGCCCCGTGTCGCGGGCCAGGAGGTCGAAGATGAACGCGGGATCGAGCGTTCCCGGTTTTCGCTGGGACACGATCTGTTCCGCCCGCTCGAACCGGAGGTATCCGGCCCCTTTTCCCGCTTCGCCGGAGCGGGAGAAGTTGGCGTTGACCAGCCACCCCGATGGCTCCGCGGCGGCGTCGATCTTCTTGAACCCTTGATTGTGCACCTCGAAGAGCCATGCGGCGCCCGAGGCGTCCATGACGCCGAAGTTGGTCCAGCATCCCAGGCTGTCGCCCAAATTGCGTTTCAGCCACCCCTCGAAATCGTCCGCCGTGCGGCAGGTGCGCAGGGCGTCCGCCATCACCAGCCCCTCCAGGTCCTTCATCCCATCGTCCTCGGGCAGGTTGTAGGCGACGGTGTTGAAGATGGCGAACCCCTCGGTGTTGAGCCCCGCGTAGACCCACCGGCCGGAGGTGTCTCCGGCGTTGACCAGCCCGAGATAGGAATAGGGCGTCTCCCGGACGAACAGGACCTTGTTGTCGAGGGTGTCGGTGTCGCGGTTCTTCCAGAGGATGGGGGCCCCGTCGGCGCTCCCGGCGGGCGCCACGACCAGCGAGGTGCAGGCGGAAGCGCCGGGCGGAATGGATGCCAGGGCGAGCAGGCAGAAGAGGGAGGCGAGGCCAAACGATCGCGGCCGGATTCTCATGAACGCATTATACCGTTCCGGCCGGCAGGAGGGAGGGGCAACTTTCCCCCTGCGGGAGCGTATTGCAGGGGAGGGGGGAGCGTGGAATGACGCATGCCATAGGGGGCCGAAATGATCCGTATCGCCATTCTGATCCTTATCGTCGCGGCGCCTGCCCGGCCGGCCGACGGGCCCGCACAATCCGCCACGCTGGAACGGGCCGTTGACGCCTGGCTGAAACCGCTCCTCGACGAGGACCTCGTCAGCGGCTCCATCCTCATCGCCCGCCACGGCGTGGTGGAGGTGGCCAAGGGGTACGGGCCGGCCAACCGGGAGCACGCCATCCCCTGCGCGGCCAGGACGAAATACCGGATCGGTTCGATGACGAAGGCGTTCACCGCCACGGCCGTGATGCTGCTTCAGGAGCGGGGCCTGCTGAAGGTGGAGGACCCACTCTCCAAATATCTGCCCGATTTCCCCAACGGGGACCGGATCACCCTGCACCACCTCCTCACCCACACCTCCGGCGTCATCAACTACAGCGCCCTCCCCGACCACTACCGGGTCTGGGCGATGCCGCACACGATGGAGCAGGTGATCGCGCGGTTCAAGGACGAGCCGCTGAGGTTCGTGCCGGGGGAGAAGTTCGAGTACAGCAATTCCGGCTACGTCCTCCTGACGGCGGTCATCGAGAAGGTTTCCGGCATGGCGTACGACGCCTTCATCCGCAGGAACCTCTTCGACCCGCTGGGGATGAGGGACTCGGGGATGGATACCGAGACCGCCGTCATCCCGGGCCGCGCCACGGGTCATTACGGAACGGGGACGGAGGTGATCCAGGCCGCCTACCT
The DNA here is from genome assembly GCA_002327305.1 of Holophagales bacterium UBA2201. Taxonomy (GTDB): domain Bacteria; phylum Acidobacteriota; class Thermoanaerobaculia; order UBA2201; family UBA2201; genus UBA2201. The sequence goes on from DCUZ01000054.1 coordinate 12,380, forward strand.
GTACATGCCCTATACCTCCGGGGCCGGCGCCCTCTACTCCACCGTGGAGGACCTTTACCAGTGGGACCGGGCGCTGTACACCGAGAAACTCCTGCCCAAGGCTGCCCTGGAGCGGATGTTCACCCCGGGGCAGGGGCAGTACGGCTACGGCTGGTTCATCCGCGAAGAACACGGCCGCAAGCTCATCGAGCACCGCGGGGGGATCAACGGCTTCGTCTCCATGATTCAGCGGTTTACGGACGACGACGTGACCGTGATCACCCTCTTCAACTACGTCTCCACCTTCACCCGGGAGATCAACAAGGGGTTGGCGGCCCTTGCGCTGGGCGAACCCGTCAAGCCCCTCCTGGTCCCCCAAGGCGTTCCCGTGGACCCGGGCACGCTGGCGGGCGCGGTGGGCCGGTATCGGATGGAGCCGGGCGTCTATGCCGTCACCCTCGAGGGCGGGAACCTGTTTCTTGAAGGTCCGGACCAGCCCAGGGAGGTCCTCGTGCCCCAGAGCGAGAAGACCTATTACCTGCGCAAGGGCAACGCCCTGCTCCATTTTCCAAGGGAAACTGATGGCTCCATTACTCGGATGATCTACCAGCAGAGCGAGCAGATGATTCCCTGCCCCCGTGAACCCTCCGGGCCGGTCCCCGCCGCCGCACCGAAGCCGTAGTCCCCGCGCGCGGGACGAAAAAAAGCGGCGGGCCCGGGCCCGCCGCCGATGGCATGGAGGAATGCGCGGATCAGCCCTTGATCTCGATCTTCTTGGGGACCTTTTCCTCCGCTTTGGGGATGCGGACGGACAGGAGCCCGTCGTGGAACTTGGCTTCGATGGCCTCGGTTTTGACCGAGGTGGGGAGGGTGAAGGTGCGGGTGAAGGCGCCGAAGGAGCGTTCCACGCGGTGGTAGGACTCGTTTTTGTCCTCCTTCTCGAATTTCCGCTCCCCCTTGAGGGTGAGGAGGTTGTCGGCCACCTCGATGTGGATGTCCTCCTTCTTGATGCCGGGGACCTCGGCGGTGACCAGGTACTCTTTTTGGGTCTCCTTGATGTCCACGGCCGGCGAGAAGGTCTGACCGGCATAATCGTCCCCTTCGACGGGGCGGCCGAAGTCGGCGAAGAACCGGTCCATGAAACGGTCCATGGAACTGCGAAGGGTCCCCATGTCGGTGTAAGGATTGAAACGGACAATGGTCATGGTGCACCTCCTGTGATAGATTTTGTGTCGCACTCCTATTGTGCTAATCTATAACAGGAATGTCAAGAATATATTTTTAAAATGTTCCAATAGTTGATACAGATAATATCATATATCAGGCAATTGCTCCAGGACAAGATCGTTCAAATGGATTTGAACGGCATCGTCAATTATTGCTATGTCCTTTATATTCAAACATATGTATCCTGGAAGCAGATGGTTCAGATTGAAATGGATCCTCTTTCCCGCCGTGTCCAGAGCGAGGAATGGATACTTGGCGGCGTAGGATGCCAGCATGCTCAGGGGGATGGGAAAAAGGGCGGAGTGCACGGACAGGTTCTCCCCGACGAGGCGGTCCCCCTCCGCACGGATGCGGTCCAGCCTCACCCGGGCCGGAATGGAGATGATGCCCGCGGGGACCGTGACGGAGGCCTCGATCCCGGCGGGGGAGAGGGTCAGTTGAAGGTCGAAGCCCTTCCGGCGGGCCGCCTCTTCCAGCGCCTCCCGGGCGATGGTCAGGACGCCCCCTTCCAGGACGGCGGGTTTCATAGGATGTAGGCCAGGCCGAACCCCACCTGCGCCGCCATCATCATCAGGTACATGTGGGTCCACGAGGGGTGGTTTTCCGTGGCCGCCAGGGCTTCGGGGTCGCGGAGGATCAGCCAGACGGTATAACACCCCCACGCCGCCAGCCCGAGGCCGAGGGCCACGAGGAGGGCGGGGTTGCCGGTGAGGATGGAATGGGCGGGGTTCTGGGGATCGGGGATGAAGACGCCCAACGGGATGAGGAGCCAGGGGAGGACGAACGACGGGGCGATCATCCAGCAGGCCTTCTTCACGCCATAGATGATGGGGAGGGTGCGGCACCCCCCGGCGGCGTCCCCGGGCATGTCCGAAAAATCCTTGGTGGAGGCCGATCCCAGGAGGAAGAGGCCGAAGATCCCCCCGATGTACCACGCCTCGAAGGCGGCGGCCGAGGCGACGAAGCTCCACCCGGCCACCTTCAGGAGGACGCCGCGCGGGATGGCGATGGTGACATTGGCCCAGAGGCCGAGCCGCTTGGTGCGTCCCAGGGCCGGGGCCGAATAGACGAAGGTGGCGATCATCCCCACGATGTAGATGATGAAGGCCTGGCGCGTCAGGAACGGCGCCGCCAGCTTCTGGGCCAGCGTGGTGTGGGGATAGGGGACCACGGCCCAGGTGGGGAGGATGGCCAGGGCATAAAGGACCCAGCAATAGACCCACGCCGCCCCGAGCGCAATGGCCCCGGTGACCAGGGGGCGCGAGGGCTTGTTGAGGCGGTCGATCTCCAGGTCGTAGATCTGGTTGATGATGTTGGACGCGGCGTTGAGGAACGAGGCGCACAGCGATCCCACGGCCACGGTCAGGAGCAGCGAGAGCGTCACCTGCCGCTGAGGGTCGGGATTGTGGGCCGAACCGAAGGCGCACACCGCCCCCGAGACGATCCCCAGCAGGGGCGGGACCAGGGTGAACGGTCGGGTGAACGCCCAGTATTTCCTTACCGCGTCAAATGCCATAGGAGCATCCCCAATCCCGATCCGAGGACCGTGTTCGTGAAGTTGAGCCATTCATTGTTCCAGGGCCCCAGGCGGGCCAGGAAACTCTCTCCGAGGTTGCCCAGGAAACCCGCGCACCCAACCACCACCGCCCCGAGGGGGGAGATCCACCCCATCCAGGCCAGCATGGCGCCGAGGGCCAGAGGCATGGCCAGGCTGGCGGCCAACCCCTCCAGCGAGACCGCCCCCTCGGTCCCCGGAGGGACGCGCCGGAGGTTCCAGGGGAGGAAGGCGAGGCGGCCGAACGCCTTCCCGATCTCGCTCCCGGAGGTGTCGGAGAGCGCGGTGGCGAAGGCGGCGGCGAAGAGGATGCGGATCCCCTCGGCGTCGGGCCAGGAGGGGATGAGCATTGCCAGGCACGCGCCCCAGAAACAGTTGGCCAGGGCGTGGACGGCCCCACGCCGTCCCCCACCCTCCTGCTCGATCCCCAGCGCCCTTTTCCGCCGATAGCCGAGAAAGGTGAAGGCGGTGGCCAGGATAAAAAAGGCCAGGAGGGTGGCGAACCCCTGCCAGGAGGCGAAGGCGAAGATGAGGGTCCCCACCAGGATCCCGCCGGCCCAACCGGAGGGGCTCACCAGTTTCAGCAGCCATCCGGCCGTCCCAACGCAGAGGGTGGAAAACAGCGCCACCCCCGCCTGCCCCGCCGGGGGCCACTGGAACTGCGCCACCGGCAGGAGGAGGGAGGAGGCGAACGCGGCGAAGAGGGGGACGGAGACGTTGTCGCTGAGGGGGAGGGGGAGGGTCTCCACCACCGCCGCGGCGCCGATGACGAGGAGCAGGACCGGAAGCGGGGCCTCGACGCCGAACGCCCCGCAAACAAGCCACGCGCCCGCCGTCCCCGCGACGACGAAGGCCAGGAGGCCGCCCCACGATTTCCCGGGGTTGTACGGCAGGCGTTTGACCGGCAACCAGGGGCCGATCAGGGCGGCAAACCCGTCGCCGAAGGCCATGGCCGCCCAGCCGAGGGCGGCGTGGATCTCGTGGTCGGGGAACAGGAGGATGAGGGCCAGGACGCTCAAGGGGTAAATCAGGACGCCTGGGTCCGCCTTCTCCCGCAGAAGGCCGGGGAGGAGGCGGGGAAAGATGAAGAGGTTGAACAGGAAGGCCCCAAGGGCACACGCGGCCGCCTGCCAGAGGTTCAGGTGCGGGAGGGCGAAGATGAATCCGCCCATCAGGATATGCACCAGTTTTCGGACGGGCAGGTTCATAGGTCCCCGGCGAGATAATTCATCAACTCGAATTCCCAGGAGGGGACGGGCGTTCCCGCCATGCGCTCGTATTTCGCCGTCGCCATGACCGAATTGGCCGGACGCCGGGCGGGGCGGGGCCACCGGTCGCTCGTGGTGGGGCGGACGCGCTGTGCGGGAACACCGAGGGAGTCGGCGATGGCCCGGGCGAACTCGCACCAGGTGACGGCGGGGGGCTGGCAGAAATGGTAGAGTCCCGGCTTCCCGGACTCCAGCAGGGTCAGCAGGGCCTGGGCGAGGGCCCGCGTGGAGGTGGGACAGCCGCGCTGGTCGTCCACCACCTCCACCGTTTCGCCCCCTTTCAACTTCGTCGCGATGGTCCTGACGAAGTTGGGGCCGCCGGGGCCGAACAGCCAGGAGGTGCGGACGACGGTGCCGTACTCGTGGTCGAGAACGGGTCTTTCCCCCTCCAACTTGCTGGAGCCGTAGAAGTTGATGGGGTCCACCGGGTCGTCCTCCACCCAGGGGCCCGGCTTGGTCCCGTTGAACACGTAATCGGTGGAGACATGGAGCAGGGGGATCCCCGCCGAGGCGGCCGCCCGGGCAAGATGGGCGGGGCCCTCGCGGTTGACCGCCAGGGCCAGCTCCTGCTCCGTCTCGGCGGCGTCCACGGCCGTCATGGCCGCGCAGTTGATGATGGCCAGGGGGCGGTCCTGGGCCATCCAGAGGCGGATGTCGCTCGGGCGGGTGATGTCGAATTCGGGAAGGTCCACCGCGGTGACGGGGAACCCTCTTTCTTCCAGGAGGGCCGCCATGGCCCGTCCCAGCATCCCCCGGGCCCCGGGGACGAGGACGCGCGGTTTACCGGATCCGCTTCCCATACTGGGTTTCGTAGTATTGGCGGAACTCGCCGCTCTTCAATTCCTTCCACCATTCGGCGTGGTCGCGGTACCAGAGGATGGTGGCCTCGAGTTTGGCCTCGAAATCGGCCGACGGAACATACCCGAGGGCGCGGACCTTGTCGAAGTTCAGACTGTAGCGCCGGTCGTGGGCGGGGCGGTCCTTCACATATTGGATGAGCGACTCCGGCTTGCCGAGGGTTTTCAGGATGGCGCGAGTGATGACCATGTTGGTCCGCTCGTTGCCGCCGCCGATGTTGTAGGCCTCCCCCGGCGTCCCCTTCTCCAACAGCAGGGCGATGGCGCGGCAGTGGTCCTCCACGAAGAGCCAGTCGCGCACCTGCATCCCGTCGCCGTAGACCGGCAGCGGCTTGTCCTCGAGGGCGTTGGTGACGAAGAGGGGGACGAGTTTTTCCGGATATTGGTAGGGGCCGAAGTTGTTGGAGGCGCGGGTGATGACGACGGGGGCGCCGTAGGTGTGGAAGTAGGAGTAGGCCAGCCGGTCGCCCCCGGCCTTGGAGGCGGAGTAGGGGCTGCGGGGGTTGAGCGTGGCCTCCTCGTCGAACGAACCCTCGAGGCACTCGCCGTACACCTCGTCGGTGGAAACCTGGACGAAGGCCTTCACCTTGCGCTTGAGCGCCTCCTCCAGGAGGACGAAAACCCCCAGGATGTCGGTGCGGAGAAAGGAGTCGGGGCCCAGGATGGAGCGGTCCACGTGGGTCTCGGCGGCGAAGTTGACCACCGCCTCGGAGTCGGCCATCGCCTCCCGCACCGCGTCGGCGTCGCAGATGTCCCCCTGGACGAACCGGTAGTTGGGGCGGGCGTCGATCCCGGCGAGGTTTTTGGGGTTGCCGGCGTAGGTCAGTTTGTCCAAATTGACGATGTCCACGCCGTCGCCATGGACGGAGAACAGATGCCGGATGAAGTTGGCGCCGATGAAACCACAGCCGCCGGTGACCAAGATCTTCATGAAAACACTCCCTTATTCAAATATTCCAAGACGCCGATTCGGCTTGCAAATCGGGGCCGCTTCCTATATTTTACCCTGTTGGGATGAAGAACGGAATAGCGCGCGAGGCGGTCATCCTCGTCGGGGTGGTGCGCCCCCCCGTCGGCGGCCCCGAAGTCGAGGAGAACCTGGAGGAGCTGGCCCAGTTGGTCCGCTCCGCCGGGGGGGAGGTGAAGGCCGTGGCCGTCCAGAAGAAGGAGCGCCCCGACCCCGCCACCTTCATCGGCCGGGGCAAGGTGGAGGAGCTGGCCGGGCTGGTGAAGGCCCTCCCGGCGAAGACGGTCGTCTTCGACGACGACCTCACCCCCTCGCAGGTGCGCAACCTGGAGAAGGAGCTGGGCGCCAAGGTCGTGGACCGCTCCGAGTTGATCCTCGACATCTTCGCCCGCCGCGCGCGCACCCGGGAGTCGCGCCTGCAGGTCGAGCTGGCCCAGCTGCAGTACCAGCTGCCGCGGCTGACCGGGATGTGGAAGCACCTCGAGCGGCAGGCCGGCGGCATCGGCACCCGCGGCCCGGGCGAGACCCAGCTCGAGACCGACCGNNGACGACCTCACCCCCTCGCAGGTGCAGGAGTTGGAGGAGCGGCTCGACGCCAAAGTGATGGACCGCCCCTGGCTCATCCTCTCGCTGTTCGCCCAGCGGGCCCGCACCGACGAGGCCCGGACCCAGGTGTCGCTGGCCCAGTACCGCTATCTCCTTCCGCGTCTGGCGGGCCGGTGGACCCACTTCTCCCGCCAGGAGGGGGGGATCGGGATGAAGGGGGTGGGCGAGACCCAGCTGGAACTGGACCGCCGCATGGTCCGCAAGAGGATCCGAAAACTGGAGGCCGACCTGGAGGCGGTGGAGCGGACCCGGCGTGAATTGCACAAGAGCCACGCCGCCCTCCCCCGGGTGGCCCTCACCGGCTACACCAACGCCGGCAAGTCNNCCACCCTCTTCAACGCCCTCACCGGTTCGTCGGTCTATGCCGACGACCGCCTCTTCGCCACCCTCGACGCCCGCGTCGCGCGGGTGAACCGCCCCTCGGCCCTTCCCCTCCTTTTCAGCGACACCGTCGGCTTCATCCGCAAACTGCCCCACCACCTCATCGCCGCCTTCCGCTCCACCCTCGGCGAGGCCGCGGGGGCCGACCTGGTCCTCAATGTCGTGGACCGCAGCCACCCGCGCTACGCCGAGCACGAGGCGATCGGCCTGGAGGTGCTGGAGGAATTGGAAATCGGGCGGGAACGGGTGCTGACCGTCTACAACAAGGCCGACCGGGTCCCGGGGGCGGATGGGGCGCCGTTCCCCATGGTCTCGGCCGCCACCGGGCAGGGGCTGGACGGTCTCGTCGGGACAGTGGAGGAACGCCTCCTCCCCAACTTCCGTCTGGCCCGCAAACCGGTCCCATGGGCCGAAATCGCCCGCCTCGACGGCTGGAAGAAGAACCCCATGACCGTGCGCGTCACCCGTGAGGCGGACGGGTGCGTGGTGGAGTACTGGATGCGGCTGTGAGCCCGCTCATCCTCGCGGCCTACCTGGGGCTCCTCCTGGCCCTTGCCCTCCTGCAGGCCCGGAAGGGGAGGGAGGGGGAGGGCTACTACCTGGCCGGCCGGCGTCTTCCCCCGTTCCTCACCTTCGCCGCCTACTTCTCCACTTCCATCGGCGGGTCCTCCACCCTGGTCCTGGCGGCCCTCGTGGCCAAGTACGGCGCGCGGGGATTGGCCCTCGAACTGGGCGGGGCCGCGGGATTTCTTCTGTTCGGGCTCTTCCTGGCCCGGCGCGTCCGGCGCACCGGGGCTTTCTCCCTCCCCCATGTCCTGGGAATGCGGTGGGGGCCCCAGGTCCAGAAAACGGCCTCGGTCCTGGTGGTGGTGGCGGAAGTGCTGTGGCTGGCCCTCATCCTGCGCGCCCTCGTCACCCTGGCCCTTTTCTCGCCGGTGTTCCTGGTCCTGACCGTTGCCGTCCTCCTTGCCTCGCCGGCCCTCGGCGGACAATGGGGGCTGGCATGGATGGACCTGGTCCAGGCGGGGTTCATCTTCGCCGGGTTCCTCGCCCTGCTCTTCCTCCCGGTCCCGGACGCGGGGACGGCGGCGCCCCCCCAGGCGATGCCTCCGGGCCTCCTCGCCGCGCTGTTTTTCTCAACCCTCCTGCCCCACCTGGCGGGCTCCGACCTCTGGAGCAAGGCCCTCTCCGCCCGCGACGGGGAGGCCGCCTCGCGCGCGGCGCTGTGGGCCGGGATCGCCAAAGGGGGCTGGGCCCTCCTGCTCCTCCTCGTCGTCGCGCGGTTCCACCTGCCCGCCGCCGGGGACGCCACCCTCCCCGCCCTTTTCGACCGGCTTCCCGCCTGGGCGGTGGCCCTGCCCGTCCTGAGCATCCTCTCCGCCCTCCTCTCCTCGGCCAATTCGCTCCTCCTCACCGCCGCCGCCACCCTCAACCACGACCTCCTGCCGCGGTTCACCCGCCGTCCCATCCTCACCCTCGGGCTCGGCGCCGCGGGGGTGCTCCTGGCGTGGTCCGCCCCCTCCCTACTGGCCCTGTTCACCCGGAGTTACGGTTTCTTCGCCGTCTCCCTCTCCTGCCCCGCCCTGTGGGCTTTCCTCCCATGGAAACCCGGCAAGGGGTGGGTCCTGTCCGCGATGGTCCTCGGCGGCGGAGCGGCCCTGGTCCTGCCCCTCCTCCCGGCCCTCGGCGTTGCCGTGGGCATTCTTCTGGCCGGGTCCATCCGCGGGGAATAGCGGACCGCCCGCCGGCTGTTCTACGGGCGCGACCATTCAATTTCATGAGGAGAGCCATCCATGCGGAAAGTCCTTCCCCTGCTGTTGTTCCTCGCCCTTTTCCCCGGCGCCGCGGCCGCCCAGTGCGCCGGCGCGGAGAAGGCCGCGCCCGCCGAAGGGACGAAGTGCGCCCTACCCGCGATCTCCGTCAAGTGCCACGAGGCCTGCCTTTCTCACGACGACGAAGTGGTCAAGACCACCGAGCAGGCCGTCGTCACCGGCACCATCCGGTGCGCCCACTGCGATCTCCACAAGGGCGACCAATGCCGCAAAGTGCTGGTCGCCGCCGGCCATAAGGTCTACCGCTTGTGCCCGGAGGGCCTTCGGGGCGCCCGGTTCGACGCCCCCTCCGGCAGGGTCGTGACCGCCAAGGGGACCCTCCTCGAGGTCAAGGACGGGGACGCGGTCCTTAACCTCACCTCCATCGAGGTCAAATCCTGAACCACTTCCTCCACTTGCCGTTTTTCGTGTTGCCCAAGGGGGCCGAAAGGCCTCCTGTTTTTTTTATTGAGCCGTGGGGGCGGCATGATCGGACGGCGGGAGGATACAAACGGGGGTCCGAGGCGAGGGGAATCCTCCCCTACGCCCATGGTGCTGATGATTATTCGAATCGTTTGATTTGCTTGATCCGGTAGACCGCATACCCCCACGCCATCGCCAGCCCCAGGAGGAGCAGGGGCCAGGAGTACTTTTGGGGGACCCCGCCGTCCAGGACGGTCCGGGTCTCCAGAAAGAACGAGACCATGATGGGAAGGGAGGCGACCATGGCGGCCAGGCAGTCCATCATCGTGATGGGCAGGGGCCAGCCGTCGCGGGCGAGGCGGTGGATGAGGACGGCGAAGGCGATGAAGGTGAGGGAGCACAGCACCGGGGCCAGCACGGGGGCCACCCAGGGCACGGGAATGAGGAACAGGATGTCCCAGTCGAGCAGGGAGGCCGGCCACCCCAGGAAGACCCGCAGGAAAATATAATAGAAGAGGTCCCAGGCGCCGAAGATGAAGAGGAAGTTGGCGAACCGCGTCGCCTTGAAGCGGCCCGACATCATGGCGGCGGCGAGGATGAGGACGAGGGAGAAAAACTCCCTCAGCAGTTCCACCTTCAGGATCTCCGGGGGGATGACCTGGAGCGGAAACAGCGCCGCGCCGGGGTAGTAGAGCTGGCGCAGGTACACCACCACGCTCGCCTCGAAGAACCCCAAAGCCATCCCGAAGAGCGTCAGCCAGAAGAAGGTGTGGATCATCGAAGCCATTATATCAGCCGGCAGCTGGCAGCGTGACAGCTGGGAAACGGGGCACCGGGACTGGCATCCCATTTGGTTCCATCAAATGGGTGCCTGTCCCATGGCCGGACCATCAAATCAAAAATGGCGGCTGACCCCGTGATCGGCTTTCATCAGGCCAACAGCCGGTGCAACGGGACAATCCACAACTTGTCTTCCAATTGCTTCAGTTCGCCTTCCAGGCAGGCCAGGATGCCGACCCGGCACTGCGGCGTCCGCTCCATAAACACCCGCAGGCCCTTGAAATCGTCGGCCTGCCGGCGTCCCCGGCTTTTGACTTCGATAGCCGCGACATGGCGGCCCCATTCCAGGACGAAGTCCACCTCATGCCGGCCCTGTTCGTGCCAGAAGTGGAATCGGACCCCGGGAAGATGCGGTTCAAGGGCGGCGGCCAGGTTCTGAAGGACATAATTCTCCAGAAGGGGCCCCCACAGGGGCTCGGTGGAATTCGCTTTCAGTTCCCTCAAGCCGGCAAGATGCGCCGCAAGCCCGCTGTCCGCGAAATACAGCTTGGGGGACTTGATCAATCGCGACGCGCGGTTTCCCAGGTAGGGGGGAATACGCCTGATCAGATACATCGCCTCCAGCAGGTCGAGATGCTGGACCACCGTGCTGCGGGGCAGATGCGCGTCCCGGGCCAGATCGCTGAGATTCACGATCCCCCCCGTTCGAAGCGCGGCGAGGCGCACCAGCCTTCGCAGGCTGACCAGATCGTTCACCCGCCGGAGATCGCGGATGTCCCGCTCCAGATAGGTCTTCTCATAGCTCTCGAACCACATCCAGGCGTCGGCGCCGGGATGCAGCGCCAAGGAGGGGAACCCGCCGCGCATGACCTCCGATTCCGTGACGGCGGAGCCCCCCCGGTCTGGCCAGGTCCCCCGTTGGAGAAAGGTCGCCAGGGCCGGAGGCTGGTCCAAGGTCCCCGAAATCTCCCGCCGGTTCATGGGATGCAACGTGGAATAGAAGGCCCGGCCGGCCAGGCTTTCCGTCACACGGGCCATCAGGAGGGGATTGGCGGAGCCGCTGAGGACGAACCGTCCCGGTCGCCGGTCCCGATCCACGGCGCGTTTGATGGCCAAGGGCAGCTCCGCCAGCCTCTGCGCTTCATCCAGCGCCAGCTTGCGCGGCATGGATAGGATTGCGTCGGGCCGTTCCCGGATCTGCTCGAAGACATCCAGGTCGTCCAGCGTCAGATAGGTCCGGCCCTTGGCCAGGCGCGCGTCGTTTTTGAGCAGCGTGCTTTTTCCGGTCTGCCGGAGCCCGCCGACCACGATCACCGGCATCAACGTCATCGCCCGTTTCAATAGGATTGAGATTTCACGATCCCGATAGTCTGTCATGATTGACAATTATATTGTCAATATTTGACATTGTCAACGCCATTGCAGACATCGCGGTTTCCGTCTTCAACCGCCTCTCTTTTTCCCGCGAGGCCGCTTCTCCTTTCAAAGTCTTCACCTGCGCCGGCCCCAGGTGCGCATAGGGACATGAGGAAAGGCGGAACTCGGGAAGCGAACATCGGGACTGGCATCCCATTGGGTTTCATCAAATGGGTGCCTGTGCGTCAGCCGTTGCCCCCGCCCGCTGCCTTGGGACGGCTCAAACGCACCGCCACCGCCCACGCCCTGCCCTATGGCCCGTGTTAAAATGGGACGAGCATGACCCACCTGAAGATCGAGCCGCGATTTAACCCGAAGGCGGACCTAGTCCTGTTTGAGGGGGACTGCCTGGACCTGCTTTCGAAAGTCCCCGACGGGTCAGTGAAGCTGGTGGTGACCTCCCCCCCGTACAACCTCGGCAAATCCTACGAGAAGCGGATTGATCTGGAGGAGTACCTGGCCCAGCAGAAACAGGTCATCGAGGAATGCGTACGGGTCCTGGCCGAGGATGGGAGCCTCTGCTGGGAGGTCGGGAACTACGTGGACAACGGCGAGATCATCCCGTTGGACGTCGTGCTGTACCCCATCTTTGCGGGCCTGGATCTGCGCCTGCGTAACCGAATCGTCTGGCACTTTGGGCACGGCCTCCACGCGTCCAAGCGCTTCTCGGGGAGGTACGAGGTCATCCTGTGGTTTACCAAGAGCGACCACTACACCTTCAACCTCGACGCCGTCCGCATTCCACAGAAGTATCCCGGGAAAAAGCACTTCAAGGGGCCGCGGCGCGGGGAACTTTCATGCAACCCCCAGGGGAAAAACCCTTCCGACATCTGGGAAATCCCCAATGTCAAATCCAACCACATCGAGAAGACCATCCACCCCTGTCAATTCCCCGTCGAACTGATCGAGCGACTAGTCCTCGCCATGACCAACGAGGGGGATTGGGTGCTGGATCCCTTTATGGGTGTAGGCTCCACGGCTATCGCGGCGCTGATGCACCAGAGAAGGGCCATGGGGGCGGAGATCATGAAGGTGTACGTGGACATCGCAAGGGATCGGATAGAACAGGCCGGGAAGGGGAAGCTCCAAATCCGCCCCATGACGAGAAACGTCTACGACCCCGGCAACGGGAAGGACAGCGTGCCACCGCTGACGGTGGACCTGGGAAATGGGCCAAGGCAGCTGAAGCTTCAGGAGAAGGGGAAAAAGTACAGAGTGAAAGGAAAAGGGGCATGAAGGTCGTTTATGAATACTCCCATCTGGGTGGGGCCGAAATATTGACCGTTCGGTATCCCGAGTACCAGAAGGAGATCTATAAAGTCGTACAGGGCATCAAGGCCCGGCGCACTAAGATCAGCAAAGAGAAGACGATGAAGGGGCGGGAACTCTATTCACCTTTGGACATGAATCAGCAATTCAAGAGGGCATTCAACGGGCTGGGATACGAGGAGATGCGGGATACCTACACAATCCGGCTTCCCCAAAGCGACGTAGCCATCAGCGGGGCCTACAAACAGATCGACTTTGTCAAGGAAAAGGTTCTGGTGGAAGTGCAGTTTGGTAAGTACGCCTTCATGTTTTACGACATGGCCAAGTTTCAATACTTTTTCAATGAGAACAAGGCCGACGTGGGCGTGGAGATCGTGCCCTGCCACGGGCTGCACAAGCAGATGTCCACGGGCGTCTCTTACGGCGAGCAGCTCATCCACGACATCGAGCGCTTGAAGCGTCACTTCCCGGCCGTGCCGGTCAAAGTGATCCTGATCGACGTGTAGGACAGAAATCAATGGAAGGGCGTGCCACCACCACCCTAAAGCCCCTCCACTGATTTGAATAACGAAGAGCACGCTAAAGAAAGGACACGATGCCCTTTCTCTTTTTTTGCCCAGATAAAGACAGTCGGCCGGGCGGCCAGGAGCATGTTGTCCGTTTTTTGGCGAAACGCGAGTGGACGGCTGCCCCCGCCCACCACCTTGGGACGGCTCAAACGTGCGACCAGCACCAGCCACACCCGCAACCGCATCTCTACTTATTCGCTGAAGGGGTCAAGTGCGGAGACGGGTCAGGCTGCTTCTGTTTGTCGGAGGGATCGTCGGCAAGACTATTAATTAAGGCAGTGACTTTATCGAGAGACGTTTGATCAAGGCCGCGTATCTTTGCGTAGCACCGATGGACGCGATTCTCATGGGCGATTTCTGCAGAAGTGTAGCCGATCACCTTTAGCCTGCCGGTTGAATCGGGAATCTTCTGAAGAGTATCAGAAATCCGTTTGAGCGCATCGGCACTTTTGACAGAAGGATTGTCTCCGATCAAAGGGAGCTCGCGGAAATGATCGAATCTTAACGGAAAGATTCGAGTGTACTCAAGGCCGGCGTGGTCAAGCCAAGTGGCCTTGATATCCAGACGTGTCTGCATTAATTCCTCAAAGTTTTCGAGAGTGTTCCTAAGAAAGAACTCAATCTTCTGCCTTGGAGCGAGGATGGAGATGCCGTGCTTAAACAGGCCAATATCCTGAAGCGATGGATCTTTGGAAATGGGGAAAGTGGATTGTGTTTCGAAGCGCACATCATATGCGGGACCCAGGCCTGCATTTTCGATGACCATGTCCAAGAAGAGCATCGAATAGGGGTTCAGCACAACGCTAACGACCACTTCAGGTCGCGAACTGGATAATCGCAGCTCACGACTCTCTTTCAGGATGCCCCTGGTGAGAGCAGCATAGATCGCGGTGATAACAACCAAGGCGATGGTGGAGAGAGCGGTCATAGCGGGGCTAGACTGATTGATCCAAGACCATAAATCGGCGAGCATTAGCTCTCCAATATCCAGCATGGCCAGGGAAGAACAGGATGCTGGAGAATATAATTATTGCTCATCAAACATAGAACGGGGTCTTGGGATATAAGGTTCTTCATGTGCTGCTTTTATTGCTTTTCCCTGATCTGAATTCTTTCAGGCGCCGCTCCGCTTCCTTGGCCCAGGCCGCGTCGATCCCCTTACGGACGGGATTAATGCTTTTCAACAGCTCTTCCACCATTTTGGCCCGAATCTCCACCGGGAACATCAGGGCTTCGTTGACGAGCTTTTCCGCTTTGGTCATAAAGTACCTCGCCCCTATTATCCCAGAAAAATCGGCCGCAAGCCACTGATGGGCGTGTTCGCCCCGCCCGGGCGGAATTAAATCCTGCCTCGTTGTTGAGATTCCGGATCAAGTCCGGAATGACACAAGGGGGGGGAGAGTCCCCGCCTCCAAAACCGATGCCGATACCGATGCGGATGCCGAAAGAATAGTCCTTGGTCCCTGGTCCTTCGTCCTTCGTCCCGATACGCCAAACAGACCAGACCGACCCGGTGGGTGGGGGGGCTTTCCCGCCTTCCCGCCTTCCAGCGTTCCAGCGTTCCAGCCTTAAGCGGGGAGGGCGGGCGGGGGGTATAATCTCCGATATGCCCAAGTCCCAATTCGTCTGCCAGACCTGCGGGTTCAAGTCATTCAAGTGGATGGGGCGGTGCACGGAGTGCGGCGCTTGGGAGTCGTTCGCCGAGGAGGCGGAGGCCCCCAAGGCGGTGAAGGGCCGCCGCCCCAAGGGGACCGGGGCGCAGGCCGTGGCGTTCAACGCGGCCGCCGCCCAAGGGGCGTCCCCTCTTCTTCTTCCCGCCTGAATGGACATATTGGCAATTCAATTGACAAATAGGACGCCTTGTGATAGGGTGTCCCCATGATCCCACGCGTGCTGGAGAAGCGGCTGAAGGCGCTGGCGCGTCAGTTCCCCGTCGTGACGCTCACCGGTCCGCGGCAGTCGGGGAAGACCACGCTGGTGCGGAAGGCCTTTCCGCGGGCGGCGTATGTCTCGCTGGAGGACCCGGACCGGAGGGCATTCGCCGAGGGGGACCCGCGGGGTTTCCTGGCCTCCCATCCCCAAATGCTGATCGTGGACGAAGCCCAGCGGGTGCCGGCCCTGTTCTCCTACATCCAAACGCGCGTGGATGAGAGCGGCCGGACGGGGCGGTACATCCTGACGGGTTCCCAGAATTTCCTCCTCCACGAGGGGATCTCCCAATCGCTGGCGGGCAGGACCGCCGTCCTGAAACTACTGCCGCTGAGTTTGGAGGAATTGCGGAAAGAGGTGGCCGCCCTGCCGGGCGTGGAGCCCCTTCTGCTGAGGGGGCTCTATCCCCGGCTTTGGGACCGTTCGGTCGGGCCGGCCGACTGGTATGGCGCGTACCTGCAGACCTATGTGGAGCGGGACGTGCGGCTGATCAAGAACATCGGCGACCTCGGCCTTTTTCAGCGGTTCCTGAAACTGCTGGCCGGGCGGACCGGGCAAGTGCTCAACCTCTCCTCCCTGGCGGTGGACGCGGGGATCAGCCACAACACGGCTCGGGCGTGGATCGGCCTGCTGGAGGCGGGGTATATCGTCTTTCTCCTCAAGCCCCACCACCGGAGTTTCCGCAAGCGCCTGGTAAAGGCGCCCAAGATCTACTTTTACGACCCCGGCCTGGCCGCCTACCTGCTCGGAGTGCGGGACGAGACCCAGTTGGACGCCCACTACCTTAAGGGGGCCCTGTTCGAGGGGTTGGTTCTCTCCGAGTTCATGAAGCACGCCCTCAACCGCGGCGCAGAACCCGACCTCCACTATTGGCGGGACAAGACGGGCCACGAGGTGGACGCGCTGGTCGGGACGCCCGCGGGATCCGTCCCGGTGGAGATGAAATCGGGACGGACCGTCACGCCGGCCTATTTCGAGGGGCTGGCCTACTGGAGCCGCCTGGCGGGGGCGGACCCCGCGAGAGGGTTTGTCATCTACGGCGGTGAGGAGACCCAGGCCCGTTCCGCGGGCACCGTCCTGGGCTGGAAGCGGGCTCTCGCCGCCCTGAAGGCGAAGAATACATAATCCATTCGGTGCCGCTTCTCCTCCGCCCCGAGGATACGGGAAGCGTTGAGGTCTTTCCCCCGAACCTCGTTCGGGGGAAGGGTGACAACGGGGTGGGTGGGGCGACCGTCCCGCCTTCCCGCGTTCCCGCGTTCCAGCTTTCCCGCCTTCCCGCCTTAAGCGGGGTGGTCGGCAGGGCGGTATAATCATCCCATGCCCAAATCCCAATTCGTCTGCCAGACCTGCGGGTTCAAGTCCTTCAAGTGGATGGGGCGGTGCACGGAGTGCGGCGCGTGGGAGTCGTTCGCCGAGGAGGCGGAAGCCCCCAAGGCGGTGAAGGGCAGGCGCCCCAAGGGGAGCGGCGCCCAGGCCGTGGCGTTGAACGACGTTGACGCGGGGGAGGTGAGCCGCGTCTCCACCGGCCTCGCCGGGCTGGACCGGGTCCTGGGCGGCGGGATGGTGCCGGGGTCGCTGGTCCTCCTGGGCGGCGAGCCGGGGGTGGGCAAGTCCACGCTGATGCTCCAGGTGGCGCGGCAGTTCTGTGTCACAGGCAAGGTGCTCTATGTGAGCGCAGAGGAGTCGCCGCGGCAGATCAAGATGCGCGCCAAACGGCTCGGCATCGAGCCGGAGAACTTCTTCCTCCTCTGCGAGCCCGACCTGGGGACGGCGCTGGAGGCGGTGGAGAAACTGAGTCCCGACCTCCTGGTCCTCGACTCCATTCAGACCGTCCATATCCCCGAACTGGCCTCCATCCCCGGGAGTGTCTCGCAGGTGCGGGAGGTGGGGAACCTGGTGATGCGCTCGGCCAAGACCCTGGGGCTCCCCGTCTTCCTCATCGGCCATGTCACCAAGGAGGGGACCATCGCCGGCCCCCGGACGCTGGAGCACCTGGTGGATGTCGTCGTCTATTTCGAGGGGGAGGGGAACCTCCCCTACCGCGTCCTGCGCAGTTACAAGAACCGGTTCGGCCCGGCGTGGGAGCTTGCGTTCTTCGACATGGAGGCGGAAGGGTTGCGCGAAGTGATCTCCCCTTCCACGCTGTTCCTGGGGCACCGGGAAGAGGGGGTGGCCGGGGTGGCGGTGGCGGGGCTCCACGAGGGATCCACCCCCCTGCTGGCCGAGGTGCAGGCGCTGACGGTGGCCACTCCGTTCGCCTCGCCTCGCCGCACCGCCGTGGGCTACGACTACAACCGGCTCAACCTCCTCCTGGCCGTCCTGCAGAAGCATGCCCGGCTCGACTTCTCCCACTTCGACGCCTACCTCAGCGTGGCAGGCGGCCTGCCGGTGAAGGAGCCGGGGGCCGACCTCGCCGCCGCCGCGGCCCTGCTGTCGTCCCACAAGGACAGGCCCCTCCCCCTGAAGGCCTGCTTCATCGGCGAGCTGGGGCTCACGGGCGAAGTGCGTCCGGTCCCCCAATTGGCGGCCCGGCTGAAGGAGGCGGAGCGGATGGGATTTACGGAGGCCTTCATCCCCTTCCAGGAGCCCAAGGAGAAGGTGGGCCTGCGCCTGCACAAGACGCGAACCATTCAGGACCTGCAGGGCACGCTGTTCCGGCCGTAGGGGCGACCCGCCGGGTCGTCCAATTTAATAACGGGCGAGCCGCCGGCTCGCCCCTACGAGGCATAGATATTCCCCGCGTGGTATCATTTTCCCGAAAGGAGCCGCCATGGCCGTTGACAAGGAACTGCTCGACATCCTCGCCTGCCCCCTCTGCAAGGGCGACCTCTCCCTCGTCCCCATTCCCCCCGAGAAGGCCAAGCCCCTCGTGGAGCGCTACCGCCCCAAGTTCAAGGGGGAGGAGCCCGTGGTGACGGAGGGGCTGGTCTGCGGCGCCTGCGCCAAGCTCTACCCCATCGTCTCCGACATCCCGGTGATGCTCGTTGAGGACGCCGTGGCGCCCTGATGGGGGAAGCCGCTATCGGAAGGTGGGCGCATTCGCGGTCGTGGAAGCGTTTCCCGCGGGGGTGTGGCGCACCGTGCCCCCCCGGGTTCTGATGGGGTCGGGCGGCGCTGGGACCACGGGTCATGACGCTTGACCGGTCGCCGGAAGGCCGCCTCGCCTCCGTTTTCGTCTGGTTGCTGGTCGCCGGCGTCGCCGCCGCCCCCTCCATCGCCCTCTCCACCATCCTTTACGGCCTCGCCTTCATCGCTTTTCTCCTCCTCCGCCCCCGCGTCCCCCTCAACGCCCCCCTGGCGTTCCTGATCCTGCTCGCCCTCTTCTCCCTCGCCTCCGTCTGCGCCGCCGTCCAGCCCCAGCGGGCGTGGGGGCATCTGGGGGAGGTGGCGAATCTTGCGGTGTTCCCCATGCTCCTGGCCGGCATGGCCCTCCGCCCGGCGCGCTGGGTCCTGCCGTGGGTCTTCCTCGGACAGACGGCGTTGCTGGGGCTCTGGGGACTCGTCGAGTTCGGCCTCAAGGTCCCCTCCGACCCCGCCTGGCGCCTCCGCGGCCCGATGAGCCACTACATGACCTATTCCGGCATCCTGGTGATCCTATTCTGCCTCCTGGCGGCGTACGCGCTCCTGGGACAGGAGCGGCGCCTGAGGCGGCTTTCCGCCGTCGCGGCGGGCCTCGCCCTCGTCCCCATGATCCTCAACCTCACCCGCAACGCCTGGGTGGGCGTCCTCGTCGCGGCCGTCCTCCTTTCGCTGGCCCGCCGCAAGGCGTGGGCCCTCGGGATCGCCGCCGCCGCCGTCGCCCTCCTGGTCCTCGTTCCCAACCCCGCGGGGAAGCGGTTCCTCTCCATTTTCGACGCGGCCGACCCCACCAACCGCGACCGCGTCGCCATGTGGAAGGCGGGATGGGCCATGGCCCTGGAGCGGCCCGCCACGGGGCAGGGACCGGGGGCGGTGCGGGAGGACTACCTGCGGTTCAAGCGGGAAGGGGCGGTGCGGGACTGGGTCCAGCACCTGCACAGCAATCCCGTCCATCTGCTGGCCGAGCGGGGCTTCCCGGCCCTGGCCGCCTACCTGGGGTTCGTCGGCGCGGTGCTGTGGACGGGGTGGCGGCGGCGGGACTCCTGGACGGGGCTGGGGGCCCTGCTCGCCTGCGGCGGCATCTTCGCCGCGGGGCTGTTCGAGTACAACTTCGGCGACACGGAGGTGCTGTGGCTGACCCTGGCCGCCTCCGCCCTGGGAACGGGTGATGGCGACGGTCTATAAGGTCTCGGAACTCATTGAGCTGGTGAAGGGGACCCTCGAGACCGACTTCGGCGCCGTGGCGGTCGAGGGAGAGGCATCGGGGGTCAAGGCCTACCCTTCGGGGCACGTCTACTTCAACCTCAAGGACGACCGGGCCGTCCTCAACTGCGTCCTCTGGTCCTCCATCGCCTCCCGCCTCCCGTTCAAATTGGAGGAAGGGCGCGTATTCCTCTGCGCGGGGAAACTCACCCTCTATGCCCAGCGGGGCCAGTTCCAGATGGAGGTGCGCAAGGTGGAGCCCGCCGGCCTGGGGGGGCTGAAGCTCGCCCTGGACCAGTTGAGGAAGAAGTTGGAGGCCGAGGGGCTGTTCGACCCGGAACGGAAAGCGCCCCTGCCGGATCTCCCGCTCCGGATCGGTGTCGTCACCTCCCCCGAGGGGGCGGCCCTGCAGGATTTCCTGAAAATCCTACGCTCCTCACCCCTGAATTACGAGGTCCGTATTTTCCCCGCCCAGGTGCAGGGGAAGGCCGCCGCCGTGGAGGTGAGGGCGGGGTTGGCGTATTTCCAGCGCCACCGCCCCGACCTCGTGGTCATCACCCGGGGGGGCGGTTCCTTCGAGGACCTGATGCCCTTCAACGACGAGGCGCTGGTGCGGGCCGTGGCCGCCTCGGCCGTCCCCGTGGTCTCCGCCGTGGGGCACGAGGTGGACACGACGCTGTGCGATCATGCGGCCGCCCTGCGGTGCCCCACCCCCACCGCGGCCGCCGGCTGGATCGTCGAGCGCCATTCGGAAGCGGTCCAGCGCTTCGACGGGGCGCGGGAGGCGTTGGAGGGGGCGATGGAGGGGCGGATGGAGGACCTGCGCCGCGCCCTCGAGGGGTTCCGCCTCCGGTTCTCCCCGAGGGGGATGGAGGCGTTCCTCGTCCAGATGGCCGACCGCCTCAAGGCCTACGCCGCGCGCCTGCGGTCGGGGACCCTCGAGCAGGTGCGGGGATGGGGGCAGGCCTTCGAGCGGTCCCGGATGGCCCTGTTCCAGCGGACCGTCCTCTTCGGCCCCGGCCTGGAGGCGCGGGTTGGGGCCGCCCGGGCGGCCTTTGAGGCATTCCCCCCGCGGCTGGACCGCCGGGCCGAGCGGCTGGCGTATCTCAAAAAAGGGCTGTCGCACCTGTCGGTGCGCGAAACCCTCAGGCGGGGCTACGCCGTGTTGACCAAGGCGGACCGGAGCGCGGTCCGCTCCGAGGGGGAGGTGGCGGTGGGGGAGACCGTGGACGCGATGCTTTATGACGGAGGACTGACATGCCGGGTGCTCGAAAAAAAGAAGAGTTGAGCTTCGAGAAGGCGATGGAGCGGCTGGAGGCGCTGGTGGAGGCCCTCGAGGGGGAGGGGGTCCCCATCGAGGAGGCCCTCAAGCACTTCGAGGAGGGGATGGAGCTGGTGGCGGTCTGCGAGAAAAAGCTCCACGAAGTGCGCAAGCGCGTGGAGAAGATCCTGGAAAAAAAGGGAGACGCCCCCGCCGGGGAGGACGACCCCTACCCCTCCGAGTAGCGCATGGACCTGCGTCCCTTCCTCCCCTCCGCCGTCCGGGAATACCTGGCGGCGGGGCCGGACCGGCCGACGCTCCATCCCGAGCGGCTGGAGGGGGCCTGTCTCTTCGCCGACGTCTCCGGGTTCACGGCCCTGTCGGAGTCGCTCGCGGCCATCGGCGCCGAGGGGGCGGAGGTGCTCACCCGCGTCCTCAACGAGTTTTACGCCGCCGTCATCGCGGTCCTGGAGCCGGCCGGGGGGGACGTGATGCGCTTCGCCGGCGACGCGGTGACCGTCTTTTTCCCGGGCGAACACGCGGCGGAGAGCGCCCTGCGGGCGGGGCTGGACCTGCAGGGGATGATGGGGCGGTTCGCTTCCGTCCCCACGCCGGCGGGTCCCGCCGTCCTGAAGATGAAGATCGGCATCGCGGCGGGGACCTGCCGCCTGTTCCTCATGGGGGACGGCGAACGGCTGGACTATGTTTTCGCCGGGGCCCCGGTGGACGGGGCGGCGGAGGCGGAACACCATGCCGCCGCCGGCGAGGTTATCTTCGCCGCCGGCGGGTTCCAGGTTCGGGGTTCCGGGTTCCAGGTTGAAGAAAGGGCCGCGGGGTTTCTCCGCCTTCTGCCTTCTCCCCCATCGCCCGTCTCCAATCTTCCGCCTTCCGCCTTCCGCCTTCAACAGTGTCCGACACCGCCCTCCTCCCCTTCCTCCACCCCAAGATCGTGGAACTGGCCCGGACGGGCGGCCTCGAGCGGGTCAACGAGCACCGTCCGGTGACCGTCCTCTTCGTCCGGTTCGGCGACCGTCTCGACCCGGCCTCACCGGAGGACCTGGCCCTCTTCGGACGGTTCTATGACGCCGCCCTCGCCGCGGCGCGGCGGTTCGACGGCGTCATCAACAAGGTGGACTGCGGCGACAAGGGCAACACCCTCCTGGTCCTCTTCGGCGCCCCCGTCGCCCACGAGGACGACACGGAGCGGGCGCTGGAGTTCGCCCTCGACCTCCAGCGCGCCGCCGGGGAGGCGGGCCTGCCCCTGCGCGTCGGGGTCAACCGGGCCCGGGTCTTCTGCGGCCTCGTGGGGTCGCCGCGGAGGCGGGAATACACCGTCATGGGCGACGGCGTCAACCTGGCGGCGCGGCTGATGCAGGCCGCCGCCGATGAGAGCGTCTTCGCGGGGGAAGGGGTCAAGGAGGGGCGGGCGCAGTCGTACCGGTTCCAGGACCTGCCCCCCATGCGGTTCAAAGGGAAAAGCCGGGCCCTGCCGGTGGCCCGCCTCCTGGGCCGCAGCGGCGACCGGGTGGAGATCCCCTATTTCGTCGGGCGAAAAGAAGAGCTCGGCCGACTGACCGCCGCCTTGCGCGAGGGGCCCGCCGACCGCCCCCTCCTGGCCTGGGTCTCCGGAGAGGCGGGGGTGGGGAAGTCCTACCTTGTCCACTATTTCGGCGACCTTCACCTGAGCGACAGCCGCCACTACTCCCGGTGCCACTCCTACACCGCCGGCATCGCCCACTACGCGGCCCAAAAACTGGTCCTGGAATGCCTGCAGGACCTCCTCGCCGGCGGAGTGTTCAAGCCGCGCGAAAAGGCCCTGGCCCTGCTGGCCGAGCGGGCCCCCGACATCGTCGAGTACGCTCCCCTCCTCTTGCGGGCGCTCGGGCTGGACCTCCCCGGTGATGCCGAGCCGGCGCTGGAGCCGGAGATCCGAAGGTCTTTGCTGTGGCGCATGATGCTGACGGTGGTGGAGGAGGCGGCGCGCCAGGGGGAGGTGGCCTGGGTCGTGGACAACGGCGAGTGGCTGGACTCCGAGAGCCGGGACTTCCTCCTCCACGCGGTCCGGGTGATGGAGACGGGGCGGTTCCGTGTCTTCGTGGCCGCCCGCGTTCCGGCGCCGGAGGAGCCGGGGTTCGATACGGCGGCCGTGGAGCTTGGTCCCCTCTCCCGCGACGAGGCGGACGACCTGGCCCGGCGCTTCCTGGAGGTGGCGGAGGTCCCGGAGGAGGCCCTGCGCAAGGCGTGGGAGACGGCCGCCGGCAACCCCCTGATGACGCTGGAGACCCTGCGCCTGATGTTCACCGCCGGCTACCTGGCCCGCTCCGAGGACGCCCCGGGGGTCCTGCTGGTGGACCCCACCCGCGAGCCGGAGATGCCGGGGAGCGTGGCGGGGCTGGTCCTGGCGCAGGCCGACGCCCTGCCGGCGCAGGAGCGGGAAGCCCTGGCCCGCCTCGCCGTGGCCGGGGAGAACATCCCGCAGGGGCTCCTTCCGCGGCTGGAGGTGGACGCGGCCGCGGCCCAGCGCCTCGCCGCCGACGGCCGCATCCTGCGCTTCAATCCCCTCAGCCAGAACTACTACTTCGTCAAAACCTCGTTCCAGCAGGCGCTTTACGAGAGTCTGGAGTTCGGTTTCCGGCGGGAGGCGCACCGCGAGGCGGCCGAGGGGCTGGAGGCCCTCACCGATCCAGGGCGGTCCGACCGCGCCCACCTTCTGGCCTGGCACTACGGGGAGGCGCGCGACCCCCGCGCCCTGCCCCACCTGCGGGCCATCGCCCAAGCCGCGCGGGAGGGGTACGCGCTGAAGGAGGCGGCCTCGGCGTATGGGCGGATCGTGGATATCGGCGGGGAGGCGGGAGCGGACATCCAGGAAGAGGTGCCGGCCCTGGCCGATCTCCTCCTCCTGCTGGGCAAGGCCCAGGAGGCCGACCAACTTCTGCAGAAGCACTGGGGGCGCTTCGGCCCCGACCGTCGGAGCGCCGCCCACCTGGCCCGGGCCTCGGCCCTGCGCGGGCTGGGGGCCTTCCCCCAGGCGGAGGAGCAGGTGCGCCTGGCCCTTGAGGCGGCCCGGATCCCGCGCGAGCGGTTCCTGGCCGAGGCCTTCCTGGGGAAGCTCTACGGGCAGACGGGGCGGATGGAGAAGGCCGTGGAGGTCATGGAGAAGATCGAAACGGACCACGGCGCCTTCCGCGACGAGGTGGAGTTCCAGATGAACCGGATGCGCCTGGCGTTCGTTCGGTTTCAGACCGGCAAGACCGCGGAAGCCATCAAGACCTTCGAGCGCCTCGAGCGATGGTTCGCCCGCGAAAAACACATCAAGGGGCATTACACCATCCTGAACAACCTGGCCCTTCTCCATCTGGAGAGAGGGGCCCAACGCAAAGCAATCCGTCTCTGTGAGCGGGCCCTCGCCATCGTCAAGCAGTTTGGCATATGGGAGGAAGAAACCCTTCTCTCCCTTATGCAGAACGTGGGTGTGATGAATCTACATATCGGCAATTTTGGCGAGGCAGAAAAACACCTTTTAAATAATCTGGCCTATGCCCGGAAATTCAATTCTCCCTTGGAGCATAAGGCCTTATATTCCCTGGCGTGCCTCTATTTCGATCAGGGACGCCTGGAGGCCTGCCGGCGGTATTTTCTTGGCGCTTTTGATTTGTGCAAAAAATCGGGGATTCCCGTCCATGAGATATTGGAACTGTGGATGGACCTCAATCTGACGCTTGGCAAAAAAGATCTTTTCAGCGATGCATTGGAGACCTACAACCGCGAGATTACATCCATGAATCTCTCCTACTTGGAGTCCAGCGCGATCAACTATCGCGCAGAAGGAGCGCTGGCCTTCGGGGGTGCCGAGCGCCATGTGGAACCTCAACGCAGGAATCTCGCCGAGTGCCGGGAGCATGGCAATGCCTTGGAGGCCTACCGGGCGGCCAAATTCCTTTTTCTGGTGACGCAAGAAGATGGCCTTTTCGGTTGTATGGCCGAATTTCTGAAAAGTCTGCCGCGCATGAGGAGGATGATCGAGCATCTTCTGCTTCAGTATAAACGCTTTGGTCGCACCAAGGATTGGGCGACGCTAAGGTCCAAGTTAAGAAAACATCCTTATCTTCTGCTGAACTTTGAAGCTGAAATCGCGCATTATCGATATTCCCAAACTGCGTCGGGACGAAAACGCGCTTTGCGTAGAGCGCAGGACTTATCGGTTCAACTCGTAGAGGGTCTCCCGGATGGCCTGAAACGCTCGTTCCGGAGGAGATATGATGCTCATGTTTTGTTTGAGAACGCAAGCGGAGCGGAACAATGACGGCAAGCGGGCGCGCCGGCGCCCGCCAGGGAGTTACTGTGAACTACCAGGTGGTCTGCAACTTGTAGAACAAGTCGTCGAAGGCGCTTTCGTCTTTGTACCGGAGCCAGCAGGGGTCGGCGGTGCAGTCGTAGGTATAGCCGGTGCCGCTCCCCTGGGTCCCGTCGGCGACGGCGGCCACTTCCGTTCGGCCCGACCCGTCCGCGTCGGGGGAGGCCCACACATGGTAGATGTGACCGCTCCCGGAAATCCGGTTCCAGTAGACGGTGATATATTCTTCGGTTTCCACCATTTCGCGCTCGACCCGGGGGATGTGGGTGTTGGTGACGGCGATGGGACCCAGGCCGTCGTCGGAGAGGCGGTAGGTGTCGCTCTGGGGCCCATTGAACGAGGTGAGGCGGGGATCAAAGGTGGCGCTCCCCGACAGCCAGTAATCGTGGGCCACGGTCCGCCCCGAGGGGGTGGCGTCGTCGTTGCCGTCGCCGTCGAAGTCCCATGCCCGGGCGGTGGGGAGGCCGGCGGATAAGTCGGTGAAGAGGACCCGGTTCTCGGTCCACGGATCGGTGGAGAGCGCATAGGTGAACTTGGCGGCCGGATGGCCGTCATAGGTGATCTCGGTGGTGGCGTAGACGCCGTCGCAGGTGGAGCCGGTGTAGATGAACTGCCCATTCACCACTTCGTAATTGGAGGTGCAGGACATTCCGGAATTGACCGGGACCCACGCCGCCCCGTCGGAGGCGGCGTCGGAGAAGAAGACGCCCCCTTCCAGCGAGCCGGGCCCCCCCTCCTCCATGGCCGCCAGGACGCCGTTGGCCACCTCGGCAAACGCGATGATCTTCTTCGAGTAGTCGGCGGTCACCCCCGGCGTGTCCCCCGCCTCCAGCCCGGTGCCGGCCTCGCTCCACAGTGTGCAGGTGGAGCCTTCCTGCGTGTTGCGATAGATTCCGGAACTGAGCACAAGATCGCCCCCCTGGTCTCCAATTAGGATGGTTTGCGACCCCAGCATCAGGATGGAGCGCCAGTTGGCCGTGGGGGGGAGGCCGGTGCAGGTTTGCCAGTTGTCGAACGGGGAGGCCTTGAACTTGGCCGTCCCTGTGGCCCGGCCGGGGGTGAGGCCCGATTGGGCACCCCAGATGAAGCTGCCCCGTGCATCTCTCGACCCTGGACCCTCCGCCCGCATCATGGGGCCCGTCTCCTCCGCCGGGCAGGTGACATCGGTGAGGTCGGTGGGGTACTCACCGGATGCGTCAAGATGCCACACCTCCCCCCAATGGTGGCCGTCGTCCGGCGGGGGCGGGTCTTCGAAGGGGTCGGGGGGGGGATTGCTGAAGAGCGGCCCCACCCCCGGGTCGGCGGCGTAGACGGGCAGGGGGTTGTTGGGGTCGCTCCACGGGCACCACCGCAGTTCCGTCACCGGGTGGCCGTCCATGAGGCCGGGCGCGCCGCCGTCCGTCCATAGCGACCGGTTCCACCGGGTCTGGTGGAAGGGGTCCTCGAAATCGCCCCAAAGGATGCCGGCGTGGAAATGGGTGGTGCAGACGCCGGTGCCGTCGAAGGCGGCGCAATCGTTCCCGGCGGCCAGGATCCGGTGGTAGGCAATGGGCTCGGGGGTGGGAAAGTACAGGTCCGTGCAGGCCACCGCTTCGGCGTTGTGGAGGGTGCGGAGTTTGCCGCCATAGACCGCCTCGAACCCGTATCCCCAGGGGAAGTAGGACTCCCCGCCGTCGAAGGAGATCATGACGCCGTAATTCTCGGTCCCGGCCAGGACCACGGGCTGGGGCCGGTAGGAGAGGGGACACTCGGCGATGGAGTTGACCCGTTCGGGGGTGTTGTAGAAGCCGTCGAGGCGCTGCCACGCCGGGGTGCCGGTGGGGGGATGCTGGGCGCGCCACATCGCCGCGTACTCGTGTCCCGCGAACACTTCGGCGTTTCCCCCCGAGCCAAAGGCGGGGGAGAAGGCCAGGGCGCGGATCATGTAATCGGAAAATCCGGCCAAAGGGGGGTCGGAGGGGTCGGCGTTGGCGCATTCCCAATGGGGCTCCCCCTCATAGGAACGGCGGAAACGGAACAGAAGGGGCTGATCGGACCCGGTCGTGTCGAAGGAGTGCTTGACGCCGTAGGCCAGGAGACGGTTTTGGACATTGCCCGTGTCCGACTTGGGATGGAGGGCCACCGTCGTGATGGAGGCGCCCGGGCCGGGGCAGGACGGGTCCAGGACCTGGAGGAAGGTGGATCCCGAATCGGTGGAGACGAACAGGCCGTTCTTGGTGCCGGCGAGCAGGGTGTTCCGTTCGAGGTCACAGCCGGGATCGACGCAGTTCGGACAGAAGGCAAGGCCGAAACAGGGGGAGAGGGCCAGGGAGAGGACGGGCTGGCTGAACGCGGAGAGCGGAACCCAGTTGTACTTTTCGCCGTCCCATTCCCGGCGGTGGACGCCCCCGCTCGTGGCGAGGAACACCCTTTGCCGGAAGGGGTCCGTGCGGTTGTAGGCCGGGGAGATGACCAGGTCATTGGCCACGGCGGAAGTGTTGCCGCTGCCGGAGTAGTCCACCGGCCGGTCCACCACCCAGGTCTCCCCCCCATCGACCGACCACAGGACCGTCCCTTCGCGCGCGAGGGCGAACAGGTGCTTGTCGGCGGTCAGCGTGGTGGCGGCGTCGAAGTCGGGCGCCACCGCCACCTTGACGATCTCCAGTTCCCCGCCCGTGAACGGGTTGGCGGGAGTGTTGATCAGTTTCTTCCACGAGGCGCCGCCGTTGTCGGACCGGAAGAGGCCGTTGCGGCCCGTCCCCAGGTAAAGGGTCTTGAGCCCGACGATGGTGTCGGTGTTTCCGGCGTTGTACCTGACCTCCCCGTACTCGTCGTATCCGGGCACCAGGGCCACGGAACGGCCGCTGACCCCGCCGGGCTGGTCGGGGAGGGGGGCGAAGAAGTAGCGGGTGCAGTAGTTCAGGGAGAAGCATTTGTACAGCCCTTCCGTCTCGGAGGCGGTGAAGATGACGGGCGGGGTGTCGGGCCGGGAGGCCGAGAGGGCGATGTCGATATCGGAGACGTTGCGCATCTGGAGGGCATTGGACCCCGTGTGGCCCCGCGGGCTTCCCGGCTGGTCGGGGGCCGGAAAATGCCACAGCCCCATGCCGAAGGTCCCGGCCAGGAGGGCGTCCCCGGATTCCGGGGCCACGGTCTCGGCGTAGTGGGGGAAATGGGAGTAGGGGCGGTAGGGGTCGGCGCAGTTGGAGGCGTCCAATTTGAAGAGGTTCATCCCCGTCGTCCCGAAATAGCGGGTGACGGCGCCTTCCTTGATCACCGCCAGGTCCCACCAGGGGCCCTCCGACGAGTAATCCATATCCCCGCCGGGCATGGCGTTGCAGAAACGGTTCCATCCACTCGCGCCGTTGGGAGCATGATAAACCCCGTCGAACATTGTCCCCGCCAGGATGTCGGCGGCGTTGCCGGAGGGATCCCCCCCCAAGGAGAGGAAATCGGTCCCCGTCAGGTCGAATGCCTTGGTCCACGCCGACCCGAGCTTGTAATGGATCTCCGCCGGGAGTCCGACCTGGGTGCCGTAGGTGGCCGCGTAGAGCCGGTTGTTGGCGCCCAGGAGGGCCGTGATAAAGGGATTGCCGTTGTGTTGTGCGGGGTCCGAGTAGGTCGTGTCAAAGGTCCACGAAGTCCCCCATGGATCGGCGGGGGTGGCCGGGTCGAAGGAGCGGAAAGCGATCCCCGCTCCGGACACGGCCACCGCCACCTGCCAGGTCGTCCCGTTGTGATAGAGCCCGACGGTCCTCACGTCGGCGTAACTGTAGGTCATCCCCCCCACGGGGTCGTCCAGCCCCGTCTCGTCGGCGTAACGCCAGCCGACCCAGTCGGAGGCCTTGGCGTAGACCCCGTCCCACGCCAGGACCACATAGAGGGAGCGGGTGCCGTCCAGCGGCATCCAGGCCAGTTTTGAGACGCTCAAATCGAACAGCCCGGTGTTGTCGGGCATCCAGTTGAGGGTGTCTTCGGATACGAAGAGGCCCGAATCGGAGGCGAGGATAAACCTTCCCCGGTGGATGTCGTGCATCAGATCGTGGATGTTGCCCCCCAGGATCCCTTTTTTCTCCCAGAGGAACCCCTGGGGCCACAAGGGGGACGCGAACGCCAAAAGGGAAAGGCAAAGAGACAACCAACGCATGAGGCACCTCCTGCACATCTATATTGTAGGCCCTTTCCCACCCCGTGGTGTGACAGGGATCACAATTCCCGCCAGGAAATATTGTATAGTATTTTCATGCGCGCCGTCACCATGCAAGCCCATGGCACATTCGACCGGCTCTCCTGGGGCGAGGTCCCCGACCCCATCCCCGGCCCCGGCGAGGTCCGCCTCCGCCTCCTGGCCTCGGCCCTCAACCACCTCGATCTCTTCGTCCTGGAGGGGTTGCCGGGGTTGAAGCTGGCCTTTCCCCACATCGGCGGGGCCGACGGGGTGGGGGTGGTGGACGCCCTCGGCCCCGGCGTCGCTGGATGGAGTCCCGGACAAAATGTGGTCTTCGACCCCGGCCTCTCCTGTGGAAAGTGCCCTTTCTGTTTACAAGGCGAGCAATCGCTCTGCGCCTCGTTCGGCATCCTGGGGGAGCACCGCAGCGGCACCTTCGCCGAGTTCGTCTGCGTCCCGGCCGTCAACCTGGCCCCCGCGCCGGAGCACCTGAACGACGAGGAGGCCGCCGCCTTTCCCCTGACCTGGCTCACCGCCTTCCGGATGCTCTTCACCCGCGGCCGCCTGGCCCCCGGCGAGAGCGTCCTCATCCACGGCATCGGGTCGGGGGTCTCCCTGGCCGCCCTCCAGATGGCCAAGGCGGCGGGGGCGGTCATCTATGTCACCTCCTCCTCCGACGGCAAACTGGAACGGGCGAAGGCATTGGGCGCCGACGCCGGGATCAATTACACCCGCGACCGGGTGGAGAAATCCGTACAGGGGCTCACCGGCGGGGCGGGGGTGGACCTGGTGGTGGACAGCGTGGGGGCGGCCACCTGGATGGCCTCCCTCAAATGCGCGAAAAAGGGGGGGCGCATCGTCACCTGCGGCGCCACCAGCGGGCCCAACCCCGCCGAGGAGATCCGCCTCGTCTTCTGGAAACAGCTCTCCATCCTGGGGTCCACCATGGGGTCCCGCGCCGACTTCGCCCGGATGCTCGCGTTCGCGTCGGCCCGGAAGCTCCGGCCGGTCGTGGATGCCGTCGTCCCCCTTCCCGAAGCCCGGCGGGCCTACGAGCGGCTGGCCGGCGGAGAGCAATTCGGCAAGATCGTTCTGCGTCATGAAGGGCTTTGAGCCCACCCTGCATCTGGTGGACGTGCCCGGGACCGCTTCCGCGGACCCGTTGGCGCTCCTCCCAGAAGGGGCCGACCGGGCCGCGTTCATTTTCGACGGGTCGGAAATGGCAGGCCGCCCTCACGCGGTTTGGCAGGCCGCATCAGCGGCCGGCTGGCTCTGCCTCTCCCGCGAGGGGTGTTCCGCCGCTCAGGCCCTCGGCGCGCTGGCGTTTTCACTCCTTCCCGCCGGAGAGGCGTTGATGGTCCACAGCGACGATCCCCTTCTCCTCCAACTGGCCGGGCCGCGCGTCCGGATCCACGCCCCCGCCCGGGGGACGGTCCTGGGGCCGGGGGAGGTGAAGGGGGAGTTGGGGGTGGAGCCGTGGCAGGTGCCGGACTACTTCGCCCTCGTCGGGTTTCCCCCCCTCGATGCGAAGGGGGCCCTCGGCATGGACCCCTCCCTGGCGCGGGCCGTCCTGGAACGGTTCGCGGGGGTGGAGGAATGGGCGGCCCGGCCGGACCTGTTGGAGGTCTTGGACACCCCCAGCGCCCCGCGCCTCAGGGCCCTGCTGGAGAGGCAGGGCCAGCGCCTGCGGGCCGATGCGGAGCGGCTCAATCTGCACACCGGCGAACGGATCGCCGTGCCGGAGCGCGCTTTTCAACGGCGCAAGTATGCTAATCTATTGTGATCGGACCGCCCCCGGGCGGCCGGTCCCCTAAAAGGAGGTTCACATGAAAAAGACATTCACCGTTTTCCTCATCCTCGCCGCCGCCGCGGTCTACGCCCAGAAGCCCCGCGTCGCCGTCCTGGAGTTCAAGAACAAGTCCATGGGCGGCCACCACTACTGGTGGGACGACAAAGTGGGCGCCGCCGCCCAGGACATGTTGGTGACCGAACTGGTCAAGGGCGGCAAGTTCTCCGTCATCGAGCGGGAACAACTGGAGGCGATCATGCGGGAGAAGGGACTGGCCCTCTCCGGCGACGTGAGCGCGGCCACCGCCATGAAGATCGGGAAACTCCTCGGCGTGCAGTATCTCCTGACCGGTTCCGTGACCGAGTTCGGGAAGACGGAGAAGGGGGCCCAGGGGGGGTGGGGCGGCACCTTCGGGGCCAAGAAAACCGACTTCACCTCGGCCCTCGACGCCCGCCTCTTCTCGGTCAACACCGGCGAGATCCTGTGGGCCGAGTCGGTCTCCAAGACCACCGGCAATTTCAGCCTCACCATCTTCGGGTCCGGCGGCGGCGTCAAGGAGGACGACCGGATGTTCGACAAGGTGCTGCGCCCCACGGTCAAGGAGCTGGCCGAGTCCCTGGGCAAGGCCAATCTCGGCGGCGGGACGGCGGACTCGGCCCCCAAGCAGGCCGCGCATGGGAAGGTCGCCCAGGTGACCGGCAGCGGCGTGTTCGTCAACATCGGCTCCGCCCACGGCGTCAAGGCGGGGGACACCTTCACGGTGTACCGTCAGGGCAAGGTGATCAAGGACCCCGACACCGGCGAGGTGCTGGGCGCCGACGAGACGCGGATCGGCCAGGTGAAGATCACCGCCGTCAAGGGAGACAAGCTCTCCGAGGCCGCGGTGGTCTCCGGCGAGCCGAAGGTGGGGGACATCGTCAAATGAAGTGCGACATGTGCCAGGCCGGCGAGGCCGAATACTACGTGAAGAAGTCCCCGCCGGGCTCCCCGACGCCGACGAAGGAGATGCACCTGTGCTCCGAATGCGCGGGGAAATACCTCAAGCACGACACCATCTCCATCGTCCGCATCGCCCGCGCCTCGCGGGGGACCCGGAAGCCGGAGGGGGAGGAAAAGTAGGCGGCCGGTAGTCGGCAGACCGCAGATCCAGGGGCGGGGAAGCCATCGGGCGTTCCCGCCCCTCTTCCATAAACAGGCCTTGTTTCGAGAACCGATGGTGCCCGCGACCCCGATCCCGAAAACCGTTCGTCGCAAGAGAGGAAGGAAGGGCCTTCCGGCCTGCGCCGCTACGCAAATACGCCGCGGCGCCTCTACCGGCCGGGTGGCGGCGCACTGCTCCCCATCCGCTCCACCAGCGGTTTCAACCCCTTCGCGATTCTCTCCGCCATGACGCGGTGGCCCGCGGCGTTGGGGTGGATGCGGTCCTCCTGCCGGTGCGCCGCCTCGTCCAGGACGCCGTCCAGCACCTCCGGGATGAGCCAGGCGCCGGTGGCCCGGGCCACCCGCCTGAAGAGGGAAGAGTACTCGTCGGTGAAGAGCCCCAGGTTCATCCCGAGGAGGACCACCACCCGTCCGTCCTCCTGCAGGCGCTCCACGATGCGGCGCAGGTTGGCCTCGGTCTCGGCCTTGGACACCTTGCGGAGGAAGTCGTTGCCTCCCAGTCCGACGATGACGAGGCGGGCTTCCGAATCCAGCACCGCGTCCAGGCGGGCGAGGCCGGTCGCGGTGGTATCGCCGGCGCGGCCGAGGTTCTCGACGGGCAGGCCGATGCTTTGCTCAAGGAGGGCCGGCCAGGCCTCGCCGTCCCCCACGCCGGTCCCCTCGGTGAGGGAGTCGCCGAAGGCGACGACACGCCCGACGGGAGGGCCGTCGAGATTGCGGACGCGGTCGAGGGAGGGGCCGCCGCAGGAAGCGAGACAGAGGACCAGTCCCAAAGTCCGGAGGGCGGTCCTCATTCTTCCTTCAGTTTCTTCCTGGCGCGCTTGATCTCGCGTTTGAGGGCCCGCGTGACGAACGCCGCCAGGGTCATCCCCCGGTCCCGGGCGGCCCCCAGCGCGCCGCGGGCGATCTTGCGGGGGAGGGGGACCGTGAGACGCTCCTCGTCCCCGGCGGGCTTCAGCCGGGCGGCATCGCCGAGAAGGGACGCACCGGGAGAGGGGCCGGCGGCGGGTTCGGGGGCGGCGGCTTCCTCGGGGAGGGGGCCGGAGGGGTAGAAGCCCGGACCCTGCTCCACGAAGGCCTCCAGGGCCCTGCGCCGGTTATCGCCCTTTATCTTCGCCATAGGCCACCACCTCCATCGCTTCGCGCGCCAACTCCCGCAGGAACTCCACGGCCGGGTGGGCGGGGCGGGCGTAGTTGAGCGGGAGCCCCTCGAGGAGGGCCTCCGAAACGGCCACGGTGTGGGGAACCCAGGTCTGCGCCACTCTGAACCCCCTCTCCTTGGCCATCCCCGTGATGGTCTCCCGCAGGGTGGCGTTGGCCTTGACCTGGTTGAGGACCGCCAGCATCCGCAGGCGGGGGTTGATGCGCCGCGCCTCGGCGGCCATGGCCAGGAGGGGAAGCGAGGCCATGAGGTCCAGCGGCGACGGGGTGAGGGGGACCAGGACGAGGTCGGCCAGGGCGAGGGCTTTGCGCGCGTGCCTCTCGTGCCCGGGCGGGGTGTCCACCAGACAGAGGGGGGCGTCGAGGGCCGGGTGGTCGAGGGGGAAGGCGGGGGCGGTGGAAACGGCGATCGGGACCTCCCGGACGCGCAGGGACCAGGCGGCCGTCAGCGACCCCTGGGGGTCGGTGTCAAGGGCGGTCACCGGTTCCAGTTCCGAGAGGATCCCCGCGAGGTTGTAGGTCAGCGCGGTCTTCCCCGGCCCCCCTTTCTGGTTGACGAGGGCGATGATCACGGTGCCGGCCGTCCCGAAGGTAAAGACATCAACGGATTATACCGCAGACGCGAATCGGGTCCTTCATCTCATCGGGCATGATGTTCTCTCTGATGGCTGGGGGCAAGCCGCAGAACGGCCTTGGAATCATTCTGGCGATGCCGGCGGATTGCATAAACACAGGAGAGACGACCTTGCGCAATTATCTCTTTGGCGGGAGTCCGGCATCCCTCGTCCCAGCCGCGGCCGGACGATCTACCCAGTTTTCCAGCGGTGGTCGCACGAACGGCAGTAATAGAATTGCCTGTGCGCAGCGAAAGGGACCATGAAAGCAAACGCAAAGAACAAGAGAGACAACGCTTTGTAGCGGGGGACCAGGCTGAAGTGGCCGACATCCGCTGCGCCGCATTCCGGGCAGATTTCGGCGGACGTCGGCGGAAGATGCATTTCAGGGAGTTCAGCAAAAATTTCAGGTCCAACAGGGCAGAGAGCCTCAAGAGCATCGGCCCGAGGGGTATCGAAAACCATGAGTTTCACCCCGCCGATGGCCTGCGAGTACAACCAATTCACGGCAACCGTGTGTTCGTCATGGAGGACCACGGAAAAGCCTTGGCTCTCCAACGCTGCGCGCGCCATGCAGGCCGGAGCCAGATCGCGATAGCTTGCGACGCACACCATGGATGGCGGAGGTTGGTCCTGGTTTGTTTGTTGGGCATCGCCGGAGTGGCCGATCAAATCGGCGCCGCAAACCGGACAACGGACAATCTCGTCGCGGTATTCGGCCGCGCTGCCCAAAAGGGCGGTTTCCGGGCATTCGGGATTGGGGCAATGCCTCATGGCTGGAGATCCCGATGTGAATCAGCAGGTTGATCGCAGGCATGCGGCGATCGATCCCGCAGGCAACAGACATCTCCACGCATTGGGATCACTTTCATTATTTAAGCCGCAGTTCCTTGCCCAGGATGCGGCCGTCGGCGCGGGGTTCCCACTTCAGGGTGGGGGGGGTGAAGACGTAGGTTTCGAGGGGGTTGTAGAGCGCGACCAGGGGGAGGTCCCGGGCCGCCTCCTCGGCGGCGGCGTGCAGAAGGGGAAGACGGGCGGCGTCGTCGGATGTGGCGGCCGCCTGGCGAAGGAGAGCGTCCATGCGGGGACTGGAATAATTGAAGGTGTTGGAGGAGCCCCACGAAGCGAAGAGGGTCTCCAGCGTGGGAAGGGCGTTGCCGAAGGAACTCATGTACCCGGAGAAATAGAACGATGCCTTCCGGTCGAGCATCCGCTCCACCACCTCCGGCCAGGGGCGCACCTCCAGCTCGACGGCGAAGCCCGCCGCTTCCAGGTCCTCCTTGATCATCCGGACGGTCTGCTCCGCCTTGGGGGCCGTCAGGAGGGTGACCGGGAGGGGGAGGGGGCGGCCGGAGGCCGTCAACTCCCTCTTCGCCGCCTCGGGATCGGGATCGCAGGCGAGGCCGGGATGGTGGCCGAAGGCGAGGAAGGGGACCGCCTGGCAGATCGGACGGGCACTGCCCTGAAGGCGCTCCCGGACGATGCGGTCCGACCTCACGGCCAGGGCGACGGCCCGGCGGACGCGCGCGTCGTCGAAGGGGGGGATGGCCAGGTTGAACCCCAGGTAGGCCACCGACAGTCCCGGCTTTTGCATGACCGAAAATCCCCGTTCGGCGAGTCCGGCGAAACGGACGGCGTCGCGCAGGATCAGACAGGGCCTCCCCTCCAGGATGCGCTCGATCGGGTCGCCGGGTTGCGTGAGGAAAAAATGGAGCTCCTGGACGGCGGGACGCCCACCCCAATAGCCCTCGAAGGCGGCCAGCACCGCCCCCCCCTTCCCGTGTTCGGCCAGCCGGTAGGGGCCCGTTCCAACGCCGGCCGGCTCCGTCCCGGCCCGGATGATCCCCGCCGCGGTGAGGTGGTGGGGGAGGTCGCCGATGGGGGAACCGGTGGCGATGGCGACGGTGAAGGGGTCCGGCGCCGTCACCGATTCCACCGGGGCGAAGTGGGCGCGCAGGAGGCTTTCGGGGTGGTCGCGGGCGCGCAGGAGGGAGTAGACGGCGTCGGCGGCGGTCAGCGGCGTTCCGTCGTGGAAGCGCACCCCCTTGCGCAGGCGGAAGATCCAGTGGTTTTCCCCCGGCGTCTCCCAGGAGAGGGCCAACAGCGGCCGCAGGCCGAAGTCCTTGTCGTATTCCACCAGGGATTCGTAGACGTTGCCCAGGACGAGGTTGGTCTCATGGTCGTCCGAACACGGTTCCAGGTTGATCATCGGCGTGCCGAGGGCGATGTGCACCGCCACGGGGCGGCTCCGGCATCCGGCGCCCGGCAGGAGGAGCGCCAGGAGGAGGAGCAGGCAAACCCGGACCCCGGAGCGGCGAGGGATGGAGCATATCTTCACGCCTCTATTGTATACGAATCGCGCCCGAGCCGCATTTCGCACCGGGTCTGGCCGCAGAACCATAGTCGCGGAGTTGGCGCGGACCGAGGCCGATAAGGACATCGGGTCCGATAGATGCGCGGTCTGTCAGCCTGACGCGGTAAAATAACACCATGCCCGCCACCCTCTCCTGGAACGAAGTCCGCGACCGCGCCGTCAGGTTCTCCCGCGACTGGGCGGGGGAGACCCGCGAGGAGGCCGAGGCCAAGTCGTTCTGGGACGCCTTCTTCGAGGTCTTCGGCAAGTCCCGCCGCACCGTCGCCACCTTCGAGGAGCCGGTCAAGAACATCAAGGGGCAGTACGGCTACATTGATCTCTTCTGGCGCGGCAAACTGATCGTCGAGCACAAATCGGCCGGCAAGGATCTAAGCAAGGCCCACACCCAGGCCGTCAACTACATCCAGGACCTCATCACCGACGGGCGCGACATCGAGGCCCCGCGCTACATCCTCGTCTCCGACTTCGCCCGCTTCGCCCTCCATGATCTGGAGGAGGGGACCACCCAGGAATTCACCCTCGCCGCGCTCCACAAGCATGTGCGCGCCTTCGCCTTCATCAAGGGGGAAAGGGCGGTCCGCGTGGACCCCGAAGACCCCGCCAACCTCCGCGCCGCCGAGATCATGGGCCGCCTCCACGACGCCCTCAAGGACGGCGGCTACTCCGGCCACGCCCTGGAGCGCCTCCTCGTCCGCGTCCTCTTCTGCCTCTTCGCCGAAGACACCGGCATCACCGAGCCCAACGCCTTCACCGGCTGGCTGACCAACCACACCCGCGAGGACGGCTCCGACCTGGGCGCCCAGCTCGCCCGCCTCTTCCAGACCCTCGACACGCCGCCCGAGCGCCGCAGTCCGCACCTCGACGAGGACCTCAACGCCTTCCCCTATGTCAACGGCGAGCTCTTCCGCGAGCCCCTGCCGATGGCCGACTTCAACCGGGCCATGCGCAACGCCCTCCTCACCTGCACCCACTTCGACTGGAGTCGCATCTCCCCGGCCGTCTTCGGGTCGCTCTTTCAGAGCGTCATGGACCCTCGTGAACGGCGGCAGATCGGCGGCCACTACACCAGCGAGCGCGACATCCTCAAATTGATCCGCTCCCTCTTCTTGGATGACCTGAGGGCCGAATTCGAGACGATCAAGGCCGACCGTTCCACGCGGAAACGGGCGCGCCTGGAGGAATTCCAATCCAAGCTCGCCTCGCTCAAGTTCCTCGACCCCGCCTGTGGGTGCGGCAACTTCCTCGTCATCACCTACCGAGAACTGCGGAAATTGGAATTGGAGGTTCTGAAACTCCTCTACGCCGGCCAGCAGAACCTCGACGCCCTGCGCCTCTCCAAACTCAGCGTGGACCAGATGCACGGCATCGAACTGGCCGAGTTCCCCGTCCGCATCGCCGAGACCGCCCTGTGGCTCATGGACCACCAGATGAACATGGCGCTAAGCGAGGCCTTCGGCCAGTACGCCGTCCGCCTGCCCCTGACCGGCGCCCCCAAGATCGTCTGCGCCAACGCCCTGCGGATGGACTGGCGCGAGGTGATCAAGTCGGAGGAGTGCTCGTTCATCCTGGGGAATCCGCCGTTTGTGGGGCATCACTATCAATCCAAAGAACAGAAGGAAGATCAGCAAATTGTTCTGGCGAACATACAGGCACGCGGCGTATTGGACTATGTTTGCAACTGGTATGTCAAAGCGGCTGAATTCATTCAGAACTCATCCATCATCGTAGGATTGGTTTCGACTAATTCAATTACTCAAGGCGAACAAGTAGGAATTCTTTGGAGTGAATTATTCGCTCGGTATCATGTAAAGATTCATTTCGGCCACCGGACATTTCCCTGGGCCAGTGAAGCGCGAGGCAAGGCGCATGTATCAGTCGTCATCATAGGCTTTGCCACTATCGATACAAAAAGCAAGCTTATTTATGATTACTATGGTAAGGACGAGCAGGCTACTGTAATCAAAGTTGCCAATGTAAGCCCATACCTAATCGAAGGTAAAGATAAAGCGCTTACAAACCGAAGCAAACCCATTTCAAATGTTCCTGAAATGAAATGGGGAAGCAAACCTACAGATGGTGGCTTTCTTATCCTTGACAATTCGGAGAAAGCAAAGCTATTAAGAAAAGAACCAAATGCGGCAAGATATTTGAGGCCATATATCGGTTCAGAGGAGTTTTTGCATGGACATGCGCGATGGTGTCTGTGGCTTGAGGATATATCACCAGCAGATCTCAACAAAATGCCGGAGGTTAAATCGAGAGTTGAATCCGTAAAACATTTTCGTGAGGCAAGCAAAGCTGCTTCGACAAATGCCTACGCGAAGTACCCCACTATATTTAGACAAATTGCCCAGCCAAATTCCGATTATTTGCTTTTTCCAGGGGTCTCCTCCGAACGGCGGAATTATATTCCTCTCGGATTTTTATCTAAGAAGGTAATTGCTAACAATCTTGTCTTTGTAGTCCCTGAAGCTACCCTTTTTCACTTTGGGGTTTTATCCTCTTTGATGCACATGGCTTGGATGAGACAAGTATGTGGAAGATTGGAATCACGCTATAGATATTCAAAGGATATCGTCTACAACAACTTCCCCTGGCCGCAGGAGGCCACGGAAAAGCAGAAGGCGGCAGTGGAGACAGCGGCACAGAAGGTGCTGGATATCCGGAAGGAGTTCCCCGACGCCACCCTGGCCGACCTCTACGATCCCCTCGCCATGCCCCCCAAGCTCGCCAAAGCCCACGCCGCCTTAGACAAAGCCGTGGACCGCTGTTACCGCAAAGAGCCCTTCCACTCCGACCGCGACCGCGTCGAGCACCTCTTCGCACTCCATGAAATACTTAGTGCACCAATACTTCAAAAGACCTTTTCAAATAAGAGAGAGAAAGTATGAAGATTGAATTTTGGATAATGATCATTACCGCCGTTGTCGCATGTTATGGTGCAATTCTCTCAACAATTTCAATTATCTCATCAAGACGCGAGAAATCTCGCATTGTTAAGGTTAAGATTTCGAGTGGATTTCTGGCTTCCGGTCCTCGATTAAGTGAAACGATGATCTTTATTGGGGCTTCAAATCCGGGCCAGCGCACGGTAACCCTCAGTTTGCCATATTTACAGCTTCCAGGCAATAATCAAGTATTGATATTTCAGAACAATAGCAATGTAACATTCCCGCACGAACTTTCTGAAGGGAAGAGTTGCACGGCATGGATAGAGGCCCGTCAACTTGGGCAATTGCTTCATGAAAAGCAGTATGCAGGGAAGATTAAGCTCGTCGGCGTTTACCCGGATTTAGTGGGAACTGATTATAAAAGCAAGCCGTGGTTGTTTGATCTTGAAGAAAACCTTAGAAGCAAATAGAAATGGCTGGCAAACGACAACACCATATTCCAAAATTATTATTGCGGGGATTTTCATCAAAAATACATAGGGGCGCAAATTTTACCTGGTATTTCAGAAAGGATTCGACGCCTTGCGAAATTAGCATCAATGATCTTGCCTTATCAAGGAAATTTTACGGTGATCCCGGTCCAGACACCTTGGACGATCTCATCACAAAAGAAGAAAGCAGATATGCTTTGGCTATTAAGAGAGTACGAGAGAATTATTCTATCTTTGAAGAAGATATTCCTATCATTTCGGAATTCATTTTGAATTTGATTTGCAGAACAAAATATATTCGTGCCGGCATGCTAAGTGCTACAGGTACTATTATCGAAATAGCCAATAGCGTACTAAGCAAGAAGGAGAGTATTGAGCCTGTTGTTGAAAGGGAACTTAAAAAGCACTTCCCGCTTGCTCCAGCAAGGGAATTTGCCAAAATAAAGTCGCAGGCTATGCAAGAATTATTTCCTGTGGCGCAGGTACAGAGCCATAACCTATTCACACTATTAAGGAATAATAATACTATCAATATCAGCAAAGCGCATAACAAAGCTATGCTGGAAATACTAAGCAAAGAAGAGCCAGTGGCCAGGAAGAAACGGTATAGCGATCTAAAATGGACTGTTATTAGATCTGACTCGATTCAGTTTATTCTGGGAGATATTGGGGTAATAGAAATGGATCAAAGATCCGGCGAATTCTATCCTCCAATTATTAATAAAGCAGATGATTTTGTGATCTTTCTTCCAATATCAAATAGAGCTATAGTTGTTGGAGCAAGGTCAAGCCAAAAGGTTCTGCCAAGTGGAAATATCATTAATAAGAGTATTGCAATGCTAAGCCTTGAGTATTTTATATCTGCAAATAGCAGTGAGATCGAAAATGAACTATTAGCCCATCTGGGAGAAAAAGCGTCTTTCTGGTGGCAAGAAATAGTTGCAAACATAAAATTTGATGATTTTCCCGGCAGAAAGCTTTGAGAAGGGGAAAAGGGGATCGAGTCTTGCGATATATGATGCAGGGTCTAAGCATTGCCGGGGCGCAAGATGTCCGAGATTCCTACCCCGGATCGGATAAACAGGACGGACAACGATGAAGATCAACCCTGAATTCGTGGGCGATTGGCGGATCACTGAAATGTCGGAGTGGGACAAGGAGTACATTGATCTGGTGGCTCCCGGCCATCTGACCATCAAAGGCAACGGCGCCGGCGCCTTCGCTTTCGGCGTCGTCCAAGTGGAGCTGGATTGCCGGATGGAGAACATCGGCGAACAGCGGAGGATTGCTTTTTCATTCTCCGGATGCGATGAATACGATGAAGTGTGCGGGAGAGGATGGGCTGTCGTGGATGGGAAGGGGATGGCAGGATGGTTCGCCTTCTTTCAGGGTGACACATCCACCTTCCGCGCCGCGAAAAAGAGAACAAGGAACAAATGATGCCGCCTCTTGTGCCGGGAAAACAGACGGTTGCCATAACGCCCGGCCCTGCAATAAAGGGATGGTCCCGATGGTAGGAAGACGCTGTTTGTAGGGGCGACCCGGTGGGTCGCCCGATCGAATAACCGGGCGAGGCACCGCCTCGCCCCTACGTGCGCGTGTGAATACGCATC
>DCUZ01000057.1 GCA_002327305.1 Holophagales bacterium UBA2201
GGGGCCCGCCGCCGGTGAACCACGCGGGGGCGGGGGCGGCGAAGTTCGCCAAGGGGGCGGGGCAGACGCTCAATGTCGCGTACGACGCGGCGACCTGCTCGGCGGAGAAGGTGGTCATCCTGTACGGCGCGCTGAACGATTTCACGGGGTACGACGGGTGCGCGCAGAGCAACGGCGAGGCGGACGGAACGACGACCATCGACAGCACGGACCACGCCTCGACCTGGTACAACCTGGTGTGGGTGGAGGGGACCACGGCGGGGCACCCGGGGTTCGGCACGGGCGGAGCGCGGACCTGGAACGCCGCCGGCCTCTGCGGCGTCACGGCCGACGACAAGAGCCACGCCACCTGTCCGTAGTTTCCGATCGATCCGGTTTCATGGATATTTCCCGCCGCCCCCTTGCGCTTGCCGCCGCGGGGGCGGCGCTGTTTTTGCTGTTCGTCCATGGTTCCCTGTTGTGGAGGGCGCACCGCCATCACGCCCTTGGGCGGGAGCATCAGGCCGCCGGCC
The DNA here is from genome assembly GCA_002327305.1 of Holophagales bacterium UBA2201. GTDB lineage: Bacteria > Acidobacteriota > Thermoanaerobaculia > UBA2201 > UBA2201 > UBA2201. The sequence goes on from DCUZ01000057.1 coordinate 513, forward strand.
GGACGCTGGAGGCGGCGCGGGAATACCAGTCGGCCATCGGCTATTACGCCCCGCTCAATCCCTGGTCCCGGGCCGCGGCGCGGGACCTGGTTTCCCTCGTCGTTGAACAGAGGGGGCAGGACCCCGCCCTGGCCTTCGAATTGGAGGACCGCCTGCGCCGGTCCGTCCAGGGAACCCGGTGGCTGGTCCAGCCCTATGGGGGCATCCTCGGGTCGATGGGCGCCGGTCCGGGTCCCCCCCCGCGGGACCCGGACCCCCGGCTCTTCTTCCTTTCGCTCATCGGGCTGGCCGCTGGATTCGCGGGCTGGTGGATGCCGGGGCGGGGGGGGCTGTTCAGGGCGGTCTTCTCAGCCTCGGGGCTGGCCGTGTGGGCCCTGGCCTTGCGGTTCTGCTGATCCGACCGTCGCCGGAACGATGATTTACCGTGGGTCTTTGGCGTTCTTCTCCCGCGCGGCCCGTTCCGCTCGGAGATAGGCCTCGGTTATTCGTTTGTCCAGCCCGTCCCAGGGGCGTCCGGCGATCCATTCCCGCACGCAAGAGGGGAATCCCGCCTCCGCCGCGGTAAGAAGGAGATGTTCCAGGTCCTTCGAAGGGAGGGGTTCGGAAGGGATGGCGGCGCAAACCTCAGCCATTCCTTGCATGCGCGCCACCATGGGCTGGTCGGGATCCCGTTCGAGCGAGCGGGCGAAGGCGGCGGCGGCCGCCGTGTAGTCGCCCCGCTTCGCCGCCAGCGTTCCCAGCGAGGCGTGGGGTTGGGAAAGAGAGGGGTCCAGTTCGACGGCCCGGCGCAGGGCCCGCCCGGCTTCGTCCTCATCGCCCTGTTCCAGCAAAGCATGTCCAAGGACGCTCCAGGCCGGCGCGCTATAAGGGTCATCGGCCAGCGCTTTGCGGATCTCCGCCACGGCGTGTTCCGGCTCGCCCAATCGGAGGAACAGTTGGGCGGCGCGCAAATGCTGTTCCGGAATGTCCGTCAATGCGGCTGCCTCCAACTGTGTTTTGGCCTCCTCGCGACGGCCTTCCTCCAGGGCGGCATGGGCGCTCCGAATGTTCGCCTCCGCCACCATCTGCCGGCTCATCCAGTCCAGCCTTCTCCCGTCTCCATGGCGGGAGGGAAGGGCGGGCAGGCGGGGGGCCGCCCTCGTGCCGTCCGTCATCGCGCGGCCCGCCGTTCCAAAGGGGACCAAAGACCATCCTGCGGGCCGGTATTCCAAAAACGGCGAGGAATAGACGACGGAGCGGCCTTCGGCCAGGGCGGTCCGCACCACCGGCGACTCCGCCTCTTTCCGATACTTCGGAAGCTCATCCGGCGGGACCCCAAACAGCGGTTCCTGGTAGAGGGGCCGGAAGAAGTGTCCCTGCCGGTCGTGGATCTCCAGGTCGCGCCGCGCCCCCTCCGCCTCCACGAGATAGGCCAGGGGGTTGGTGGTGTTGTCCTCCTGGGTGAAGAGGACGGCGCCGCGGGGCGCCTGCTGGAGAACATTCTCGGCCAGGTCCCGGACGAGGAAGTTGCGGCTGAGGTCGTTGACCGGCAGGAACCACGCGACGGAGACCGCCGCGACCAGGGCGGGGACGCCCGCCCAGCGCGGGGACCGCAGGGCATCCAGGCCCAGCACGGCCATGACCGCCAGCGCGAGGACCGACGGGATGGCGTAGGCCTCGGAGGCGATCGGGGCCGTGTCCATCAGGACGACGAACGCCGCGTCCATCAGCACGACGGCCCCCAGGACCAGCAGGAGCCGGGCTTGCTCCCTCCACCGCTGCCAAAGGCCGAAGACCGCGAAGGGGAGCAGGAGGTGGAGATTCTGAAGCAGGATGAGACCGTACTCCCCGGCCCGCCGCAGATACATGTCTATGGGCAGGGAGAGCATCCGCCCCCTCACCTGCCGATTTGTGATGTGCCACCAGAAATTTTGCAGCGTTTCCGGATTTCCCCAATCCACGGCCGGGTCCGCGAGAGAGCGCAGGGGCAGGTAAAGATAAAGAAGGAGCGGCCCGGCCATCCACAATCCCGTGGGGATGGCGCTCCTCAGCCACGGCCTCCAGCCGCGCGCCTCGGGCCGGACGAGGACCAGCCAAACCACGGGTGTGATCAGCGCCAGTCCCATGTGGCAGGTCAGGAGCAGGCCCCAAAGGAACGCCGCCGGGCGTGAAGAGTCCCCCACGAAGGCCAGCAGGAACCCCGCCAGGAGCGCGGCCTGAAGGGTGTACACCTCCGCCATCTCCGCCTGGGACCAGAAGGTGGGGGAGAGGGCGAAGGCCAACGCCCCCAGGGCCGAAAGCCACTCCCGCTTTGTCAGGCAATACGCCAGGGCCTCGAACAGGAAGAACGCCCCCAGCGCGCAGACCGCCGAAAACAGATTGGCGCGCCAGGCGATGTGGCCGAGCGGGACCAGGAGTAGGAAGGCCTTGTGCAGGAGCATGTACAGCGGCGCCCCCGGCGGGTGCCCGACGCCGAGGGTCCAGGCGGCGGCGGTCAGTTCCCCCGCGTCATGCACGTGGACCGAAGGGGCCAGGCAGGCGAGGTAGAGCAGGCCCAGCGGGAGAGAAAGGAGGAGGGCGGGGCGCCTCATCCGGTCCTCCTCCCGAGGAGGCGGTCGTCCAGGAGCAAAGCGTCCAGGCCCCCCTCGCCGAAGACCCGCAAAGCGTCCGCCGCCGTGTCGGCCAGGGGCTCCCCTCTGAGGTTGAGGGAGGTGTTGAGGAGGACCGGCAGGCCCGTCCGCCGCTCGAAGGCCTCCAGCAGGGGGGCGAGGCCGGAGGCATCGCCGGGTTCGACCGTCTGGACGCGGCTGGTGCCGTCGGCATGGATCGCGGCGGGGATCAGATCCTTCGCCCGTTCGGGCAGGGGGAACGCCCGGAGCATGAACGGACTCGCCTCCATGCCGGGGAAGAGGTCGGGCCGTCGCGCGGTCAGGGCCGCCGGAGCGAAGGGCTGAAACTCCTCCCGCCTCTTCACCTTCCGGTTGAGGCGTTCCTTTACTTCAGGCCGGCGCGGGTCGGCCAGGATGGAGCGATGCCCCAGCGCCCGCGGGCCCATTTCGGCCCGGCCCCGGCACACCCCCACGAGAGCACCGCCGGCCAGCATCTCCGCCGCCCGCTCGGTGGCCGCGCCCCTCTCGGCCAGGACCGGGTGGTCCGTCCCGGCCGCCCCGGGCATCGATCCGAAGAAGGGGTGGGGAAGCGACCACGAGGGGTCCGCGAAGGGATCCAGGGCGGCCCCGATCGCCGTGCCGGCGTCGCCGCCCGGGGGAAAGGCGAAGAATCCGGCACATCCCGATTGCGCCGCCATGGCCTGGTTGAGGGCCGGGTTGAGGGCGAGGCCGCCGGCGGCGCACAGGTCCGGACAGCCGCTCAGCGCGACCGCCTGCCGGGCCAGTTCGGTGCCGCAGCGCTCCACCGTCGCCTGGAGGGCGCGGGCGAGGGCGAAGTGCTCCGGCCGGAACGGTCCGCCGGGGGACCGCCGCGGACCCAGGATCCGCTCGAACCGGCGCGTGGTCCACTCTCCGGCGAAATCGAAGAGGGCCTGGTCCACGATGAGGTTCCGTCCGGCGATCCGGCACCGGGCCCCGAAAGCGTCCACGAAGCGGTCGTCCCCCAGTGCGGCCATGGCCAACACCTTTCCCTCCTCCCGGTTGGGGGCGAATCCCAGGTGGACGGTGACGGCGGCGTAGACGAGCCCCAGCGAATGGGGAAAGGGGAAGCGGGCGAGGGGTTCGAGGGTGGGCCCGTCGCGGCGGATGGCGCGAAAAAGGGCCCCCGTCCACCGCTCGGCCACGCCGTCAAGGACCAGCACGGCGGCCCGCTCGAACGGGGAGGCGGCGAACACCGCCCGCGCGTGGGCGGCGTAGTGGTCCGCGAACTCGACGGGCGCGAGAATGCCCAGGGAGGCCAGGTCGCGGGCCAGCCCTTCCATGCTCCGCCCTTTCCGCGCGAGATCGGCCGCGCGCGGCAGAAAGGCCCGCGGCCGGCGGGCCAGGTAGGCCAGCCGGGCGGCCGCCCCCAGGCGCGGACGGAACGGCACGACCACCTGGTCCACCTCCCCCGCTTTCAGGCCCGCCGAATCCAGGCAGAACCGGATCGCGCGCTCCGGGAAGACCGGGTCCCCCTTGACCCGCGTGAACCGTTCCTCCTCGCCGAAGGCGGCCAGGCGGCCGCCGAGGCAGAGGGCGGCGGAGGAATCGTGGGTGAAGGCATGGAGGCCCAGAACGGCGCCGGACCGGGGAGGGACGGGGGCCATTCAGCGGCGGGCGGAATCCCGCGCCTTCGCGCCGCCGTTCTTTCCATTTTCCGCGCAGTAGGCGATCAGGGCGTCCACCACGGCCTGGGCGAAGGTTTGCCTGAATTGCTGCGTCGCCACCGTTTCCCGGTCCTTGGGATTGTTGAGGTTGGCCACCTCGAGGAGGAGGCGGGTGGGGATGTAATTCATCTTCAGGATCGCCGGCAGCCAGTCTTTGCGGTAACGGATGATGCGGTTGCGGATGGGTTGGTAGGGGTGGATGGCCACGCCGGCGCGGTAGAGGGAGTCGATGGTCTCCTCGGCGAGGGTCTTCGAAAGGGCCTCGGCCTGGAGGGCCTCCTTGCGGGAGGTGGCCTTGACGTAGGAGGCGCCGGGGATGTAGATGGTGGCCCCGCGCACGGAGGGGTGGAGGGCGTCGGCGTGGACGGAGAGGAAGATCACGTTGGTGGGCGGCACGCCCCGCCGTTTCAGTTCGGCCATGTATTGGTTGGCCATCTTCCACCGGAGATTCACCCCGGTCTGGGAATCGCTGAGGGGCTGGGGCGGGGTGGTGAGAATGGAATGGCTGCGGTGCTGGGGGAGGCGGTCGCTGGGGACCACGGTGAACCGGCTCTTGTTGTCCCGCACCAGCGGATGGACCACCGCCTTGGTTTTCTCCGTGAGCAGGTTGTGGAGCCGGATGTAGATGTCGTAGACATAGGTGCTCTCCCACAGCCCCCCCGCGATGGCCCCGGTGTCCCTCCCTCCATGGCCGGCGTCCAGGACGATATGGATCCCCTCCAACTTGGGGGCCTCCACCTTCACTTCCGCCGCCTCCACCGCCTTCTGTTCCGCCTCCCACTGCCGCCGTTCCGAGGAGTCCGACGGCAGGTACTCGGGGAGCAGAAGGTCGCGGGGGATCTTTACGGGGTACCCGGCGGGGATCTTGGTGACGTCCCTGATCCCCGATAATTTCGCGATCTCCTCGGCGATGCGCAGGACCTCCTCCGCCCCATCCACCCCCGTGAAGCGGACCACCACGGCGGTGTAGAGGGCCTCCCCCTTCTTCAGCCGGTAGACGGCCACGCCGTCCCGGTACTCCAACTGCATCCCCGATCCCTGCCGGGCCAGCATCTGGACGAAGGAGCGCCCTTCGGGGAGGGCGTCGCCCGCCGGTTCGGGGGCCGGAGATGGGGGAGGAGGGGATGGGGGAGGCGGGATCTCCTGATCTGCCGCCGAAGGGGATGGGGCCGCGGCGGCTTCCGGCGCGGGTGCCGGCGGAGCGGGTTCCTCCGGTTTCACTGGGGGCGGGGGAGGGGGGAGGGCCGGGAGGGGCTTGAGGTGGCGCGTCATCCCCTTCCAAAGCAGTTTGGCCGGGATGACGACGGTCTGCCCGGGTCTTACCTCGAGGGAGGGAAGATCGTTGTATTCCCGGATGGCGCGATAGTTCTTGCCGTCGCCCGTCAGCCACTGAGCGGCGTGCCACAGCGTCTCCCGTTCCAGCACATGGTGCCAGCCGTCGGTCCGGTAGACATCCCAGGGAAAGAGGGCCCCGAGCGCGGCGGCCTTGAGGGAGGGTTTGGCCCAGGCGAACGGGACGGTGATGCGGATTCCCTTCAGAAGGGTGGGCCGGTCTCCGTTGAGTTTTTTGAGTTCGCGCCAGCGGCCGGTGCCGCCCAGGACGCGGTCGGAAAACGAGATCCACCCCTCGCCCGGCCGGGGCAGGACCTTCAGCCACAGCTCCAATTCGCCGTCCATGACCACCCGCACCCCCTCCTCCACGGCCACGGAGCGGGGCCCGTTCGCGGCGAACGCCGGAGCGGCGAGCAGGATGAGCAGGAGGCAGACCAGGCGGCCCGGGAACAGGACCAAAACCCGCTGTTTCACTCCGGCCCGGGGCGTCAGCGGAGTGCGTGCGCGCATCTCGGCGTTCATGGTAGCACACGCTCCCCGCTTTGACCAAGAACGCCACCGGGATGATACAATGGATTTTATGCCGACCGCCCTTCTTTCCATCCTCATTCTCGCCTCCTCCCTGACCGCCCCGCTGGAGAAGCGGACCTACGACCTGGCCGCGGACGGCCCCCGCGTCATGGCGGGGACCGAGGCCGGGGTGGTGTTCTGGGAATGGAAGGGCGGCTCCCTCGAGCGGACCGGCCTCGCGCCCCTCCCCGATTCCGTCAACACCCTCGTCCCCGTCGCGGGGGGCGTCCTGGCGTGTGTGGGGCCCGAGGGGGTCTATCGGGTGGACGGCCGGACCCGCGAGGCCGTCCTGCTGGCGGACACGAAGGGCGCCGCCATGGACGCCCTGACGGCCGGAGAGACCCTGATCGTCGCCGAGGGGACCCTGGGCGTGGGGTTCTACCGCGGCGGGGTCGAGACGGCCCGCGTCCCCACGACCGACTACTGCCGGGGCCTGGGGCGCACGGGAGGGACCATCCTGGCCGCCTGCGGGACCGACGGGGTCCTCCTGCTGGACGGAACGGGGCGTCCGCTGGGACGCCTTGAAACCCCCGGAGAAGCCCGCCGCCTCTCCGTGGAGGGGACGCGCCTGGCGGTGGCGCTGGGCAAGGCGGGGGCGCGCCTCTACGACCTCTCGGACGCCGCCGCGCCCCGCCTGCTGGCCCACCTTGATTCCCCCGACGGCACCCACGACGCGCAGTGGGACGGGCCCCTTCTGTTCACGGCCGAAGGCAAGGCCGGGTTCCGTGTCTTCGAATGGACCAGGGGCGGCAAGGCCGAGCCGCGCGGGGCGTTTCCCACCGCCTACATGGCCAACCGCGTCCGTCCCCTCGGCGGGAAGCTCTACCTGGCCGAAGACGGCGGCGGGTTCAGGGTGATGGAGTGGAAGAAGGGCAAAGCGGCGCAAGTGCATCCCGGGGAGGGTGGCAAGCATTGAGAACGGTCCTCCTTCGCGTCTTCCTCGCCACCGGCTTCGTCCTAAGCATCGCCTGCGCCAAGGCGCCCCCCCAACCCCCGCCCCCCGCCCCCCGTCCCCATCTCCTTCTCATCTCCCTCGACGCCTGCCGCGCCGATCATCTGAGCGTCTACGGCTACGGGCGCGAGACCAGCCCGTTTTTGGCCGAACTGTCCGCCCGCGGGACCCTGTTCAGGCATGCCTTCTGCAACACCCACGGCACCACCCCATCCCACGCGACGATGCTTTCGTCGCTTTACCAGGAAACCCACCGCATCGAATACCGCGCCGCGGAGGGGGAGAACAAGCAGGAGGCGGTGCCGAAGCGGGTGGTCCTTCTGCCGGAGATCCTCAAGGCCGAGGGGTATATCACGCTGGGCGTCACCGACGGCGGTCAGATGGCCCGGGGGTACGGCTTCGACCGGGGGTTCGTGGAGTTCGACGACGCCGGGGGGGGCATCGCGAGCGGGACCGAAAAACTCCTGGCGATGGCCCGGCGGCACCTTCCCTCCGGCGCACCCCTGTTCCTGTTCCTCCACACCTACTCGGTCCACTCGCCGTATCTCCCTCCGGAGCCCTACCGGACGCTATTCGGCGAATTCCCCCATTCCATCGAACCCACCTCGGAAGCCCTCCTGCCCTTGGCCAATACCGCGTGGCGCGATCTGGCCCAGGGCGACCTGGACTTTCTCAAGGCGCAGTACGACGGGGGCATCCGGCACGCCGACGACACCCTGCGGCGGTTCTTCGGGGAACTGGAGGCCGACGGAATGCTGGACCGGACCGTGGCGGCCGTCACCGCCGACCACGGCGAGGAGTTCGCCGACCACGGCGGCCTCCTCCACCGCAACTTCCTCTACGAGGAACTCCTGCGCGTTCCCCTCATCCTGGCCGGTCCCGGCGTCCCCGCCGGCCGGGTCGAGGAGAAACTGGCCGGTCTGGTGGACCTCTCCCCCACCCTCCTCGCCCTCGCCGGGACCGCGCCGAAGGTCTTGATGGAGGGGCGCGACCTCCTCGACCCCGCCTTCCGCGGCGAGGTCCTCTTCGCCCAGTACGGCAACCTTCGCTACGCCCTCCGGACCCGGCAGTGGAAATACATCCGCACCACCGTCCCGGAAGGGGAGGAGTTGTTCGATCTGGTCGCCGATCCCGGCGAGAAGAACAACGCCGCGGCGGTTGAGCGGGAGCGGGCGCGCCGGTTTAGCAAGGCGCTGGAGGAGTGGAGGAGGGCCCGGCCCGACCTCGGCGCCCCCATCGGCAAGGTCGCCCTCACGCCGGAGCACGAAAAGCAGTTGCGGGCGCTGGGGTACATTCAATGAGGGTTCGCAGGTTCTCCGGCCCGCGGCTTCTCCTGTCGGGCCGACCGGTGAAGGAGCGATCTGCGTGAACTCCGATGCGGGGCACGATCGCGAAGGCCGCTTCTCCATCCCCTCGCCGTGTCCCGTGCTTCTCCGCCCCGCCCCGCGTTTCCGGGCTCAGAGCGCCGCGGGGAGTTTATGACGTGGGGGCGACCCCCGTGGGGGAAACCCGGGCGGCCACTTTTTTCAACTCCTCCAAGGCGGAGTCCATAATCGCCACGACGGCGTTGCCATGGTCGTTGGCGTTCGCCACCACCGCGGTTTGGGCCACCAGGCCGCGGCCCTCCGGCGTCAGGTCGTTGCCGATGACCTTCTGGATGTCGTTGAGGTTGCTCATGAACGGGACGAAGGCCGTCGAGGCCCTGTCCAGCTCGGTCCGGACCCGCTCGAAGGCGGCCGTGGTCTCGGCCTTCCGTTCCTTGGCGATGAGCCGCAGTTCCTCATTCTGGACTTCGGCCTTGTCCTTTGTCCAGGCCTGCAGGTAGTCCGCCTTTTTGGCCCTCATGTCCTTCGCGCGCTTATTCACGGAATCGCAGGCCGCCTGAAGGCTCTTGACGTCCTTGGCGTATTGGTCGTAGGCGGACCGCAGGCCGGTGTCGTCCGCCGCCATCAGGGCGTCGAGCGAGGCGAGGGTGCTGGTGATCTGGTCGCGTACTGTCTGCAGGCTGTCATGCGTGGCAGCGATGCTGTCGGCGGCCCGGGCCGACCGGTCGGGAGCGGTGGTCTTGCAGCCCGCCAGGACAAACAGGGTCAGGGTTCCGGCCAGGAAAGTGGAAATGTGTCGCTTCATGGATTCCCTCCTCAAATGTGGGTTTCTGCAAGGCGCTCTGAATTATAGCAGGCTGCGGACCGCATGCGCAACGGAGAAGCCAGGGATCGCGGGACCGTTGAAAAAGGCGCCGCCGGTTTAACGAACGGACGAAAAGAGGGGCCACGCCGGGTTGGGATCATCGAAACGGAACCGACCCTACGCCGGACGGCGCGCGATGAAAAATTCGTAGGCATAGCAATCGGAATGAAGGCGGTGCATCGCGGGCTCCTCCGCCAGCCGGTCGAGCGCGGAGAGGGCTTCGGCGTCGCCGGCGTAACGGCCGCGCAGTCCGGCGATGCGGCGTTCCATCGGTCCGTAGAACTCGTCCCACCATGCCTCGTCCGGCAGGGTGAACCGGCCGAGCAGTTCGAACCCCTCCTCCTCCACGGCGGCCGCGACGCCTTCCGCCCTTCCCATGGAGGGGTAGTCCTGTTCGAAGGCGGCCTTTACCCCGGGAGGCGGATCGTCCCGACGCCAGACCGCGTCGGTAAAGGCCAAACAGCCCCCCGGCTTCATCAGGCCGCGGCAGAGGCGCAGGGCGTTGCCGATGCCGATGTTGTAGAGCGCCCCCTCGGACCAGACGAGGTCGAACCGCTCCGGCGGCAGGGCCGGCCGGGCCAGGTCGCCCGCCAGCGCCAGGACCCGGGCCGAAAGGCCGCGCCCGGCAACCGCCGCCCGGAGGCGCGCGACGCTCGGCAGGTGGCGGTCAAGCCCGACGATGCGGCCGTCCGTCAGTCCGGCCAGGTGGAGCGTCTGCCCCCCCGTCCCGCACCCGAGGTCAACGACGGCGGGTGACGGGGGCAGCCCCCGGCAGAGGGAGAGGGCCCTGGCGGCGCAGGCGCGGTTGCCCGGCCCCTGCCGTGGCAGGGCCTCGTACACCTCGAAAAAGACCTCCCAAAAGCGCGCCTCGGGGACGCTCACGCGCCCGTTCCTTCCCGGCGCCGCACCATCAGCACATGACGCCCGCCGGGTCCGTCGTCGAAGTCCCGGTCGCGGAGGAAGCCGGCCTTGGCGAAGGCCCGCCGCGAAGCGTGGTTGTCGAGCCGGACCGCGGCGATGACGAAGGGAACGGCGGGGTCGGACAGCGCGGCGGCCGCGACGAGGCGGATGGCGGCGGTCCCCAGGCCCCGTCCCATTTCGGCGGGCTCACCGATCATGACGTCAATGTCAAGGACGCTTTCGGGGACGTCGAAGAGCCCGGCCTCGTCCAGCTCGCGGCGCGAGGGATGCTGCCAAAGCACGAGGCCGACCTTGCGGCCGTCGGTTTCGATGACGGCCCGCCACTGCCCCTCGCCCGGCGGCTCGCGCAGGATGCGGATGTTCTCCACGGGGTCGCCCCAGGTCGGGCGGACGTGGTCCGCGTTCAGCCACCGCTCAATGGCGGGCAGGTCGTCGTTGGAGACACCGAGAAGGCGCACATTCATATCGGCAGATCACCCAATCATCGGCCAATGCCGTCGTCGTTCACCGGCGTTTTTGGGAAACACTGGACCGTGCCCCGTGGTCCGGCCGTTTCCTGGAAGCTGGGGGCCTTGCAGCCCCAAATCCTGTATGGCCTCCGGCAGAGGCCTGGTCCGGAGCGCATTCCGCCGGCATTGGCTTCTTCCGCTTGGGTTCTGCTTTGGCCAGGTTTTCCTTCACCCGGAACTTGACGATCCGGCCGATGAGGCCGTAGGGGATCGGCTGGTCCGGAGGGAACCGGATCGACCCCTTGGAGATGGCGTAGGGGGCCAGTTCATTTCTGAAATTTTCAATGCCGCTCGGGGTGGGGTAGAAGCCGATGTGGTTTTTGAACGCCGCGCAATGGACCAGGTTGCCGCCAAGACGGAAGGTGGGGATTCCGTAGGACAGGACCTCCTGGGCGTCCGGGGCGGCCCGTCGGATGGTTTGCCTGATCTTCCCGAGCCTGACGCGGACCTCGTCGGAAAAGCCCGCGATGTAGTCGTCGATGGTGCGGGGACGGATCGGGGCGGATCTCATGGGGTCGCCCCTTTCATGCGTCGCTACCCCCGGTTCGGATCCCGAGGGGGCAACCGACGCCGGGTCCGGTCCGAAGGACTGCATGGACTGAAACTTCGAACTTGAAACTTGATACTGATCTATTGGACATGCTTTCCGATGAACCCCAGGACCTCCTGCCACCACAACTGCGCGTTGCGTGGCTTGGCGACGAAGTGGGTCTCGTCGGGGAAGTAGAGGAATTGGGATTCGACCCCGAGGCGCTGGAGGGCCTGGAACAACTGGAAGGCCTGGCTCTCGGCCACCCGGTAGTCGTGGGCGCCGTGGACCACCAGCATGGGGGTCTTGAATTTCTCCAGGTTGAGGGCGAAGTTGGCGGGATTGAACTTCTCGTACAGTTCGGGGTGGTGGTAGGGGTCGCCGCCGAACTCCCACTCGGGGAACCACAGTTCCTCCGTGCACCCGTACTTGCTCCTCATGTCCCACAGCCCCGCGTGGCTGACGAGGGCCTTGAACACCGGCGTCTGCACGGCCAGCCAGTTCATCATGTAGCCGCCGTAGGAGGCCCCCGCCCCGGCGACGCGGCCGCCGTCGATGAAGGGGTACCTTCCCGTGAGGAAGCCCACGCCCGACAGGATGTCCTCGTACGGGCGGTCGCCCCAGTGCAGGGTGATGGCGTCCTTGTAGGCCTCGCCGTAGGAGGTGGAGCCGCGGAAGTTGGGCATGAAGACCACATACCCGGGGGCGGCGAACATCTCGGCGTTCCAGCGGAAGTGGAAATCGTCGCCGAAGGTGCTCTGCGGCCCGCCATGCACCAGGACCACCAGCGGATACTTCTTCGCGGCGTCGAAGCCCGGCGGTTTCATCAGGAAGCCCCACACCGTCGTTCCGTCGGTGGACTTCCAGGAGAGTTCCTCCACGGGGGGGAGTTCGATGCCGGCGAGGAGGTCGCGGTTGAGGAAGGTGCGCTGGGCCGTCTTGCCCGTCTTGAGGTCGAGGGTGAAGACCTCCTTGGGGAAGTGGGCCAATTGGTGGTGGAAGTGGACGGCGCCGCCCCTGGGGTCCACGACGATCTTCGAGGGATTGTGCGTTTTCAGAACGGTCTCGACCTTCCCGCTGTTGATGTCGGCCCTGTAGAGCCAAAAGCGTCCGTGGACCTCGGCGGTGAAGAACACCGCCTTCGAATCGGGGGCCCACCGGTACTCGGTGATGGAGAGGTCCTCGGCCGCCGTGAGGTTGACCAGGGTCCGCTTCTGGCGGTGATAGACGATCAGGTCCTGCTTGTCGGCCTCGAACCCCTCCCGCTTCATCCGGGAAAAGGCCAGCCACCGGCCGTCGGGCGAATAGGCCGGGCCGCAGTCCTGCCCGCGGTTGGCCGAGGTGAGGTTCATCACCCCGCCGGTCTTAAGGTCGCGCAGGAAGACATCGTGGTTGGTGGAGCGCTCGGGGCGCGGGTCATGGTTGGCCGTGTAGGCCAATTCGGTCCCGTCGGGGGAGAGGGCGAAGGGGTAATCGTTGCCGAGGGAGAGGGGGGGCACGGGGCCCTCGTCGGGGGTGAGGTCGGTCAGGGCGCCGTCGGCGGCCTTCCAGAGGAACAGGTGCGCCACCGTCCCGTCCTGCCAGGAGTCCCAGACGCGGTAGTAGGGGGCGGTGATAACGCGGGCCTGGACGGGGTCCTCCTCCCGGGCCTTGAGTTTTTTGTCGGTGCAGGCCGGGTCGGCGCCGCACTCGGGGATGACGCTGAGGGAAACGATGAAGTCGCCGCCGGCGAGGGGAAGGTAGTCGTTGACGCCCACGGGGAAGGCGGTGACCGGCATGGCCTCGCCGCCGTCGAGCGGAAGGCGCCAGATGTTGCGCGTCCCGCCGCGCGCGGAGAGGACGTAAAGCGACCGGCCGTCAGGGGAGAACCGGGGGTCGCTGGAGTTCTTCTCATGGCTCGTCATCTGCCGCGCCGCGCCGGTGGCGGTGTCCAGGACCCACACCTGTGTCCTGATCCTGTTCGCCTCCAGGTCGGGCGTTCCCACGGCGTAGGCGAGGAGGGCCCCGTCGGGGGAGACGGCCAGGCCGGAGAGGCGCTGGATGCGGATGAAATCATCGAAGGTGAGGGGCCGCGGGCCGGCGAACGCGGAAAGGGCGGCGAGGCACAGGGCGGCGAGGGCGAACGAGGCGGTTCTTTTCATCGAGGACCTCCTTGGGATCGCTCCATCTTGTCATAGTGGCGCCGGTTCCGTCAACCCGCCACTTCTCCCACCGCCGGCGCGCGGCGCCAGGGAGGAGCGGCCGCCTCCGTGATAGAATCACCGCCGATGGAACACTTCCCCCCCGCGCTCCTGGCGGTTCTCCTCCTCGCCTCCCCGACGGCGGCGCAGGAGGTGGCTCTCGTCCGTCCTTTCCGCCCGGCCCCCTCCGACGCAGCGGCCCCGGAGGCGGTCCGGGCCGTGCCCATGGTGCGGCTCCCGGGAGGGACCTTCCGGATGGGGTGCACGAAGGGGGACCCCGTCTGCGCCCTCCATGAACTGCCTCCGAGGAGGGTGACGGTGCCCCCCTTCGACCTGGACCGCCGCGAGGCGACCGGGGCGGATTACGCGGCGTGCGTGGAGGCCGGCGCCTGCGCCGGGCCGCCCGATACCCGGGGGTGCCCCGCGCGTTATTGGGAAACCGCCGGACTTCCCGCGGCGTGCGTCACCTGGGAGGAGGCGCGCGCGTTCTGCGCGTGGGCGGGCAAGCGTCTCCCGTCCGAGGCGGAGTGGGAGTACGCCGCCCGGGCGGGACGGGACGACCGCTGGTTCTGGTGGGGGGAGAAATATGACTGGATGCACGCCAACAACCTGGGGGTGGGGGGACGCGACCAGTTTCGCGAGGCGGCGCCGCCGGGGAGCTTCGGGCCGGACCCCTACGGATCCTTCGACCTCATCGGCAACGCGGCGGAGTGGGTCCAGGACTGCTACGGCTCCTCGTATCTCGGGGGGCCGAAAGACGGGAGCGCCCGGGAGTGGGAGGGATGTGAACGGCGGGTGAAGCGCGGCGGCTCGTGGAAGGACGACGCCACCCTCCTGCGGGTCTCGTCCCGCCTCGGCGTCATCGCCACCGAGCGGGACCGGTCGCTGGGGTTCCGGTGCGCGCGCTCCATTCCCGCGCCCCCGCCCGGCGGGACGGGCGAGACGGGCGAGACGGGCGAGACGGGCGAGACGGGCGAGACGGGCGAGACGGGCGAGACGGGCATGACGAGCAAGGCAAGAGAAAATCGCGAGAATGATGCTAAGCCATCGCTAAATTAGCAAAACATCTTCCTCTTTAGGAAATTTGCGCCAGCGCCTAAAATTTGCCTCTGAGCACTTTTCATGCTCTTCGGCAGATTGATTTCTCCCATTCCAAGCAGTATTCAAATGATGGTAAATATGACTAACCGCTACCTGGAATTCTTCTTCTTCGATTGTTGTGCAGGTTTCAATGGCATGGATAGTGGAATTCAGTTCTTCAGATGCTTCTTTTAGATGATAAAGAATCGCATGCGTGTTCATGGATTCCTCCTTGCGTGTCTCGCCTTTCTCGCCTTTCTCGCTTGTCTCGCTGGGTGAAGGGGGTGGGAGGCTATTCGATCCCCCTCCCCACCATGACCATCTTCAAGGTGAGATTGCCGTCCGTGTATTCCTCCAGCAGGGCAGGGGGGCCGGGGAGATCCCGGGCAAAGGCGTAGCGGGTGAGGACGGGCCGGCCTTCCTTCGTGCCGCTGACCGTGTAGAGCCAGCCGTCGAGACGGCCGGCTGGTGTGTCGAAGGCGGCCGGATCGATGCGGGTCCGGACCTCGGGGAACGAGGCGTGGGATTGCAGGTCGGTCCATTTCTGCCGCTTGGCCGCCGGCTCGCCCGTCAGATTGTCGTCCGCGTCGAACAGCGACGAGACCACCGTCACCGCTTCCGGGCCGCCGGTGAGGAACCGGAACACCAGATAAGCGTCGGGGGCGCCGGGCGATTCCATCTTGAACCGGATCCAGGTGCCGTCGGGACATGCGGCGCGGATCTCGTCCGCAGAGAACGGGGTGGGGGCGTGGCCCGCCTGCATCCGGTTCGACTCCCGGGGCAGCACCGAGGTGGCGCAGGCCGCCACGATCAGGAGGGCCGCAGCGGGGAGCGCGCGCCTCAAGCGGTCTCGCCCTCCCGCCGGTGCGCCACGAAGGTGTTGTAGAGGACCAGCCCCACCAAACTGACCGCGCCGATGCCGCAGAAGAAGAGCCACAGCGTCCGCGGGGCGTTGTGCGTTTCCACGAAGTAGTGGTAGGCCCAGCCGCCCAGGATGCCCCCCACGCCGCTGCCGATGACGCCGTAGAGGAAGAGGTAGCCCATGTAGGTGGCTTTCTTCTCCTCCGGCGCGATGAGCCCGACATAGGAGATGAATTTGGGGTGGAGCGTCATCTCGCCGATCGAGAAGATGATCAGGCCGAGGAGAAAGAGCCAGGGGTTCATGGAGAAGGCCACCAGGAGCATCCCCGAGATGGCGATGCAGATGCCGGTGATCATGGTGGGGAGGGCCTTGCGCTTGGCCACGATCTGGGAGACGAGGAGCTGGAGGCAGATAATGGTGCCGGCGTTCATGACGGTGATGTGGGCCTCGTTGAATTTCCACCGTCCCGCGTAGCCGAAGAGGGAAAGGAAGGCCGTCACCAGGTCGTTGACGGGGCCCATGCGCGCGGCCATGAAATCGCCGAAGTACCAGAGCATCGAGTCGAACATCTGGAAGTAGAGGACCCAGAAGCCGAGGGAGTAGAGGACGATGAGGAGGATGAACCGCCAGTCGGCCAGGACCATCACCATGTCCTGGAACACCCTGGCCAGCGACTTGGTGTTGGGGGGCTTGGGCGGGTCCTTGAACCAGAGGAGGGTGGGGATGAGCATCACGCCGGTCATGATGGCCGAGGTGAAGAAGACCCACTGCCAGGAGTACTGCTTGATCACCGCCACGGCCAGGGGGACGAGGGTGGCCCCCAGGTTGATGGACCAGTAGTAGATGCCGAAGCCGAGGGAGGAGTTGGACCCGTCGGTGGTGCGGGCGATGGTGGCGGAGATGAGGGGCTTGAAGAACCCCGCGCCGACGGCCATGATGAGGAGGGTGGTGAAGATGGGGCCGTACCCCGTCATGAACCCCGAGAGGAAATAGCCGGAGGAGAGGCAGATGAAGGAGAGGATGAGGAACTTGCGGTAGCCGTACCGGTCCGCCAGGGCCCCGGAGAGGATGGGGAGGAAGTAGAGCAGGGGGGTGATGGTGGACTTGATGGCCCCGATGGAGACCTTGGAGAACCCCAGGCCGCCGTCCACGACGGCGAGGGCGAGGTAGGCGGAGAGGACCGACATCAGGCCGTAGTAGCCGCCCCGTTCGAAGAACTCCATCACGACGACGGTCCAATAGACGCGGGGGAACGATTTGACGGTCTGGCCGAACGATTTCTTTTCCATGGCGGGGCTTAGTATAGGGGCATTTTCCCAAAAAAGCAATTGCCGGGCCTCCCCCCCCGATCGGGCGCGTGGTAGAATTGTGGCGCTTGAATCCCGGCCCCTTTCCCGACCCCGCGACCCCCGCCCTCCGGCGGGCCGTTCTGGCCCTCTACACGGTCTCCGGCTTCTGCGGCCTCCTGTACCAGATGCTGTGGACCCGCTACCTCAAGGTGGTCTTCGGGTCCACTTCGCTGGCGATCTCCACCGTGGTGGCGGCCTTCATGGCGGGCCTGGCCCTGGGCTCCTGGCTCCTGGGGCGCCGCGCCGACCGCGCCCGCTTCCCCCTGCGCCTCTTCGGCCTCGTGGAGATCGGGGTGGGCCTCTATGCCTTCCTCTTCCTCGCCGTGTACGCCGGCCTCCAGTGGGTCTCCCTGGAGGTCCCCTTCCTGGGCCAGGGCGCGTTCCTGACGCGCAGTCTCTGGCGCTTCGCCCTCTCCGTGGCCGTCCTCCTGGTGCCGACCTTCCTGATGGGGGGGACCTTCCCCATCCTGGCGCGGTTCTTCGCCCGGACGCCCGACGAGGCCGGCCCCTGGACGGGGCGGATGTACGCCCTCAACACGGTGGGCGGAGTTTTCGGGGTGTTCGCCGGCGGCCTGGTCCTGCCGGCCCTGCTGGGGCTGAAGGCGACCCTGTGGCTCGCGGGCGCGGCCAGCGTCGCCCTGGGGGCAACCGCGGTGTTCCTCTCCACGCGCTTCGAGCCGCCCCGGGGCCCGGCGGCCGACCCCGCCACGCCGGCGGAGCCGAAGGACCGTTCCCGCGAGATGCCGGTCGTGGCCGCCGCCCTCCTCGCCTCCGGCCTGGCGGCGCTTTCGTACGAGATCCTCTGGAGCCGGCTGCTCGGGCTGATCCTGGGGAGTTCGATCTACGCTTTCGCCCTCATCCTGGCGGTCTACCTGACGGGGCTGGCCCTGGGGGCCTGGGCGTGGGGGGTCTGGGGGGGGAAGCGGGAGGCCGGCCCCGGGACCCTGGCGCTACTGCAGGTGGGGATCGCCCTCCTGGCCCTGCTCACCTTCCCGCTGGTGAACGCCATGCCGTACTGGGTGGCCCGGTTCCTGCCGGTCTTCCACGATTCCTTCGCCGCCGTCCAGGGCTTCTTCGCGCTCCTCGTCGCCCTCCTCATCCTGGGCGCCACGGTCCTGATGGGGGCCACCCTCCCCGCCGGGATCCAACTCGCCGTCCGTTCGGCCCGGCACGTGGCCCGGCATGTCGGGACCCTTTACGCCTTCAACACCATCGGGGCCATCCTGGGTTCCTTCCTGGCCGGATTCGTCCTGATCCCCCTCCTGGGGTTGAAGACCAGCTTTCTCCTCACCGCGGCGCTGAACCTCGCCACCGGCCTCCTGCTCCTTTTGGGCATCCGGCTCCCGCGGGGCCGGACGCTGGCGGCGGCCCTCCCCGCGGGGGCGCTGATCGTCGGGTTCATGGTCCTCCTGCCCCCCCTCAATGTCCACCGCCTGGCCGAGGGACCCTACCTCTACTACAAGAAGTACCAGCCCTACCTCTACAATCCCGAGGTGTACGATTTCCTCACGAAGGACTTCAACCGCCTCCTCTTCTACCAGGACGGCCTCTCGTGCACGGTGGGGGTGCTGTCCACTTATGACGGCGCCGTCCTTTCGCTGGTCCTCAACGGCAAGGCCGACGCCTCCAACGCCGACGGCGACATGATCAGCCAGGTCCTCATGGCGCAGGTCCCCATGGCCCTGGCGCCCGAGGCCCGCCGCGTCCTGGTCATCGGCCTGGGGTCGGGGGTCACCCTGGGCGCGGTGCTGGATTTCCCGGTGGAGAAGGCGGTGCAGGTGGAGTTGGAGGAGCAGGTGGTGGAGGCGGCGCGGTTCTTCCGGCCGTTCAACGGCGGTTGTCTGGAGGATCCGCGGACGGAGCTGGTCGTGGAAGACGGCCGCAACTATCTGCAGGCCTGCCGCGAGCCCTTCGACGTCATCATTTCCGAGCCCTCCAACCCCTGGATGCCCGGAGTGGCCAACCTCTTCTCCGTGGAGACCTTCCGGCTCCTGCGGGAGAAGACCCGCCCCGGCGGCGTCGTCTGCCAGTGGCTTCAACTCTACAAGATGGACCCGCGGGACGTGAAGATGATCCTGCGGGGGTTCCATTCCGTCTTTCCGGACATGGCCCTGTTCCACACCTCCACCGCCGACCTGCTCCTCATCGGATACACGGGGGAGGGGCCGCGGGACCCCCTGATGGCCCAGGCCCTCCTGGAGGAGCGCCCGGAAGTCCGCCGACGGCTCGAGGCGGTCGGCCTGCCCGATTGCATCGCCCTCTGGGAATGGGCGTGGATCGGCGACGGGGAGGCGCTTAGGGGATTTTGGGACGGACCGGGGCCGCTGAACACCGACGACCGGCCCCTCCTGGAGGCGCGGGCCGCCTCCAGGATCTACAGCGACATGGGGCGGCCGATCTACCAAGACCTGCGCGCCCGCGCCTCCCGGCCGCCCCTGGAGGAGTGGCTGGCCGATCCGGTGGAGCGGGCCCGGGTCCATGCCGCCGTGGGTCGGGCGGCCTACCGGTATCACGACCCGGTCCGCGGCTTTGCCGCCATACGCCGGGCGGCCGCCCTCGATCCGGAGAACGGCGAGGTTCGTGAGATCGCGGCCGCGCTGGAGGCCGACCCCGCCGTCCTGCCCGAGAAGCCCTCGGTGGAGCAATTGGAGCGCCGGGAGCGGCTCGCGGAGGCGGAGCATGCCCGCTGGGAGGGCCCTCCGGGGAGGGAGCGCAAGATCCTGGAGGAGGTGGAGGCCACCCGGGCCTACCTGCCCCAGGTCCACGCCCGGCTGGCCGAGATGGACCTCCAGAACGGCGACCTGGCGCCCGCCCGGAAGCGCCTGCTGACCGCCATCTGCATGAACCCCCATTTGCCCAGGCCCCACATGCTCCTGAGTTCCGTCTATGAGCGCATGGGGAAGATCCGCCTGGCCGAATTGGAGCGGGACCGGTATTTGGAACTGATCAGGAAATAGCCGCTACCTGCATCTCCCGTCTCCGTCTCCCGTCTCTCTCCTCTCGTCTCTCATTATTCAACGGATGACGATCAGGCCGCCTTCTTGCGCGTACGCTTCGATGTAGGTCCGGATGTCGGGGTTGAGCAACCGCACGCACCCGCCGGTGGAGGCGCGGCCCACCCAGTCGTCCCGGTTGGTGCCGTGGATGCCCAGGGAAAAGAGCGATTCGTTCTGTTCCTTCGGGCGCCGGAACTGGCCCCTTGCCGTCGGGCCCGCCGGCGGGCCCGGCCCGTCGAGGGGCTTCGTCCAGTCGAACGCCACGAACCCGTCGCCGTAGGCCTTGGTCCCGATGCGACTCCCCGTCTTGTAGAGGTCGGGCCAGTCGATGGCGTTCATTTTCCCCAGATCCGGATGGCCGAGGGGGAACACATGGGTGATGCGAAAGACGCCTTGCGGCGTGATCCGGTCGAAGTCGCCCTTCTTCTCCGGATTGCCGTTCGCGTTCCCCCGTCCGATGCCGCACGGGGCCGACCAGAGGATCTTTCCCTCCCGGTCCGTCACGGTCAGGCGTTTCGCGTCGAGGTCCACCAAGGTTATAAAAGGGGGGGGCGATTCCAATCTCTTGATCGCTTCGGGGACAGCAATGAAGGGAGAATCACCGGCCATCGTGGACGCAATGAACGATATCAACAAGATGGGCAGGAAGGAAAAGGCCGTCCCGACTGAAGTCGGGACGCTACGGAACTCTGAGCCTCGCCTTTTTCGCATGTCCCGTTTTTCTCGCTTCAAACTACGCCACTACGCCACTACGCCACTACGCCACTACGCCACTACGCCACTGCGCCACTACGCCACTACGCCACTACGCCACTGCGCCACTACGCCACTACGCCACTGCGCCACTACGCCACTACGCCACTACGCCCTTGCGCATTTGCGCTCTACGCACGGGGATGGTACTTCTCGTACACCCGTTTCAGCCGCTCCTCGGTGATATGGGTGTAGATCTGCGTGGTGGAGATGTCGGCGTGGCCCAGGAGCATCTGGAGCGACTTGAGGTCGGCGCCGTTCTCCAGCAGGTGGGTGGCGAAGGAGTGGCGCAGGACGTGCGGGCTCAGCGGCCGCGCGATCCCCGCCGTATGGGCGTACTGCTTGATCACCTGCCAGAACCGCTGGCGGGTGAGGCCCTCGCCGCGGTTGGAGAGGAAGACGTGGGGCGAGAGGCGCGTGTGGCGGAGGGGGCGCGCCGTGGCGAGGTAGCGCCCCAGCCACTTCCAGGCCTCGCTTCCCAGCGGCACGAGGCGCTCCTTGTCCCCCTTCCCCACCACGCGCACCATCGGCGGGTCGTCAATCACCTGGTCCATCCGCAGGCCCACCAGCTCCGTCACCCGCAGGCCCGTGGCATAGAGCACCTCCAGCATGGCCCGGTCCCGCAGTCCGATGTTCCTGGAATCATCGGGCGCAACCAGGAGGCGCTCCACCTCCTCGATGGAGAGGTACTTGGGCAGGGTGCGCCACCGCTTGGGGGCGTCCACCTCCTCGGCCGGGTTGCGGTCGTGCCAGCCGTTGAGGAGGAGGAACCGGAAGAGCCCCTTGAGGGCGGAGAGGAACCGCGCGACCGACGGCGGGGCGATCCCCGCCCGGCGCCGCTTTTCGATGTAGGCCGCGATGTCGTCCCGCGTGGTCTTCTCCACCGCCGACCCCTCTCCCCGCGCGGCGGCGAATCCCCGCAGGTCGCGCCGGTAGTTTTCCAGGGTGTTCGACGAGAGGCCCCGCTCCAGGTGGAGATGGTCCAGGTAGGCGTCGATGGCGCGGGGCCAGTCCACGGCTATGGGAACGGGAGGGCGCGGCCTGCCGTGCCCCGCCGATGCGGGATCGGATTGATCCCTTCGAAGATCATTTGTATTTTTTCGCCAGGGCCGCCATTTTCGCCAGGGCCCGGTCCACCCTCCCGTAGAGGGAGCGCAGGGGATACCGGCCGCTCCCGTCGCGCTGCCCCGCCGGCAGTCCGAACAGCAGCGGCACCCCCTCGGCCGCGTGGCCGATGGCCCAGATGGTGAACTTGCCCGCCTTCACCGCGTCCACCACCTGCTCCTTCAGCATCAGGTCCTCCACGTTGGCCGCCGGGATGACCACCCCGTGGCTCCCGTCGAACCCCCGCTCCGCGGCGAGGTCGAAGAACCCCTCGATCTTGGCGTTGATCCCCCCGACGGGCTGGACGGCGCCGTGCTGGTCCATGCTTCCGGTGACGGCCACGCCCTGCCGCACCGGGGCGCCGGCGATGGCGGAGAGGAGGGCGTAAAGCTCGGTGATGGAGGCGGAGTCCCCCTCGATGCCGCAGTAGGACTGCTCGAAGGCGATGGAAGCGTTGATGGAGAGGGGTTTGTCGGCGGTGAAGGTCTGCCGCAGGTAGCCGCCCAGGATGAGGGAGCCCTTGGCGAAGATGTTGCCGCCCAGTTCGGCCTCGCGGTCGATGGTGAGGATGCCGTCGCCCCCCAGGGCCACCGAGGCGGTGATGCGCGCCGGCTTGCCGAAGGCGATGTAGCCGAGGTCGTACACCGTGAGGCCGTTCACCTGGCCGACGGCGGCCCCTTCGGTGTGGATGCGGATGAGGTCCTGCATCATCATCTCGCGCAGTTTGTCGTCGGCCAGGGCATGGCGCTGGCGGCGCTCTTCGCGGGCCTTGAGGACATGGGGGGCCCCCACCTCCTTCGCCTTCGACTCCGCGGCCCAGAAGTGGGCCTCGCGCATGATGTCGGCCACGGCGTCGAACCGGGTGGAGAGCTTGCCCCGGCGTCCGGCCAGCGCGGCGGCGTACTCGGCCACGCGGGCGATCCCCTGGGCGGAAAACCCCATCAGTTTCTCCTCGTCGATGATCTTGCGCATCAGCGCCGTGAACTCCCGCAAACTCTCCGGCGAGAACTCCATGCTGGAGTCGAACTCGGCCAGGACCTTGAAGATCTTCTTGAAATCCTCGTCCACCTCGTAGGCCAGTTGGTAGGTGTAAAGGTCGCCGATGACGATCACCTTCACGTTGAGGTCCACCGGCTCGGGCCTCAGCGGCGACGGCGGCGCCCACCAGGGCCCCTCCTCGGGGAGGATGTACAATTTCTCGTGCCGCAGGGCCCGCTTCAGCGTCGGCCAAAGCCCCGGCTCCTGGAGAAGGTCGGCGAAGGTGAGGACCAGGTAGCCGCCGTTGGCCTTGAGGAGGGCGCCGGCGCGGATGTGGGTGAAGTCGGTGGCCGCGACGCGCCGGTCGCCGAAGATGCGCTCCACGGTCCCGAAGAGGGTGGCGTGGGTGGGATTGGGCTCCACCACCACCGGGCGGCCCACGACGCCGCTGTTGTCCACCACCACGTTGACCCGGTAGGGGAGGAAGGGGTCCCGCCGCGCCTGGGCCCCCTCCTTCTCCTGCCCCCCCCCGTGGAAGATTGCGAGGTTCCTCAACAGGTCCTCCAGGGCCGCGTCGAGGTAGGCCTGCGCCTCCGGCCGGGGGAACTGCGCCTTCAGCTCGGAGAAGAGCTGGTTCAGGGTGGGAAGGACGGTGGAGTGCTGGAGGTTCTTCAGTTTCTGCTCGAACTCCCCCTGGAGCCCCTTGGTCTCGGTGAAAACGGCCTGGAGGCGGCCCAGGAGGGTTTCGTGCTCCTTGATGATGCGGGAGGCCTCCTCCCCGGTGAGGGTCCCCTGGGCCTGGAGCGCCTCCAGTTCCCCCAACGGGACCGGCTTTTCCTCGATCAGCGGCATGACGTCGGGGCGGGTGACGGGGCCCACCTGGACCTGCACCATGGCGAATCCCTTCGCCTTCAGCGCTTTCTCGAACTCTCCCAGGAGGGTCTTTTCCCGCTCCTGGAACTTCCGCACCAGCCGCTGGCGGCCGTTTTGGAAGGCCTCCGACGACAGAAGGGCGGGCACGGCGGTGCGCAAGCCCTCCACGAGGCGGTCCATGGCGGAGGCCAGCGTCTTCCCCGACCCCGGCGGAAGATGGAGGGCGAAGGGGCGCTCGGGGTCCTTGAAATTGTTGACATAGACCCAATCGCCGGGGTTGGGCTGAGTGGAGGCGCTCTTGGAGACCATGTTGCGGATGGTGGTCATGCGTCCGGTCCCCGAGAGGCCGGTGACGAAGATGTTGTACCCCATCCCCTCCAGCCCCAGGCCGAGGCGGATGGCGCGCACCGCCCGCTCCTGCCCGATGATGTCGCGGGAGGGGTCCACCTCGCGGGTGGACCGGAACTTGAGCATGCCCATGGGACATCGCCAGGTCAATTGGTCGGGGGGGATCCGGAAGTCCTTGCTCATCGGTAGAACTATAACCCCGATTGGCCGACTTTGCAACGAAGAACTATGGTATCGTGGCCCCGGTGACCCCGGACGAACGGTTCATGCGCATGGCCCTGCGTCAGGCGGCCAAGGCCGCCGCGGCGGGGGAGGTGCCGGTGGGGTGCGTGGTCGTCAAAGACGGCCGTGCGGTGGGGCGGGGCCTCAACCGGCGCGAAGGGCGGCAGGACCCGCTGGGCCACGCGGAGATCTACGCCCTGCGGCAGGCGGCCCGGAGGACCGGGTCCTGGCGGCTGGAGGGGTGCACGCTGTATGTCACCCTGGAGCCGTGCGCCATGTGCGCCGGGGCCATCGTCCTCTCCCGCGTCGAGCGGGTGGTCTTCGCCGTCCCCGACCCCAAGGCGGGGTTCTGCGGCTCGCTCGGCAACCTGGTCCAGGACCGCCGCCTCAACCACCGCGCCGCCCTGGAACAGGGGGTGCTGGCGGAGGAGGCCCGGGGGATGATGAAGGGGTTTTTTAGGGAGCTGCGAAGATCCAGAAGGCGGTAGTCCGCCTGCCATTCCATTCCAATCAATGATAAAATAGCCCCCCCCGGAGAGGTGCCAGAGTGGCCGATCGGGGCGGTCTCGAAAACCGTTGAGGATGTGAGTCCTCCGGGGGTTCGAATCCCCCCCTCTCCGCCATTTTGTTTTGGACTTGCCGGCCCCGACCTTGTCGGGGCTGCGTCGTTTCCGGGCCCCCGTTTCGAAGCGCAAGCGCTTCTCTCCTGGGTGCCCTGAACCGACGGGCCTTCGGCCCGGCAAGTCCAACCTTATCTGGGGGCATTGCGAACTGGATATGGGGGTTGGGTGGCGGGGGGACGANNCTTGTCCCATACTCTCCGCCATTTTTGTGTTTTGCACCCTTCGGCGAATATGTCGAAGGGTTTTTTGTAGGTGGGGATTAGGTTTCCTCGGTGGTACGTGCAGTTCGATAGTACGTTTTGGAGGAGTTGACGCTTTTCTTCGTAATTTCTCGTAACGTATTGGGAATGCGCGGTTTGCGCGAGTTCGAGAGTTGTTTGCGCGGTGTGCAGTATTTGGTGGTTGTCGGGGGGTGTTTGGAGGGTTTTGAGGTTTTCCAGTTCTCTTTCCCATTCGGCGCTTTTGCGTTTCCAGAAGTCTTCGGTGATCGTGCCTTCGAGCCGGTCTTGGTAGGCGCGGTCGAGGTTGGCCTGGAGTTGTCCGCGTCTCGTCTCGAGGTTTTGCTGTTGGGTTTCGTGGGTGGTTGAAACTTTGTCGAGTTCTTCGCGCAGGCGCTGGTAGAGTTCTTGGGCGGCTTCGGTGGGGATTTGGATGTCGCGGATGGTGTTGGCGAGGAGTTCGTCCAGTTGTTCTTGTCTGATGTAGTCGTTTTCGCAGACTTCTCGGCCTTTGCCTTTTGTGCAGCGGTAGTAGATGTACTGTCCTTTGTGGATTTCCGCGGTGATTTGGCAGTGGCATTGTGGGGAGCCGCACGTGAGGAGTCCGGTGAAGGGGAAGTTTCTCGTGACGAGATGGGGTCTGCTCTTCTGTTGCAGGACGCGCTGCACTTTGTCGTATAGGGTTTTCGTGATGATGGGTTGGTGGTTGCCATGTCTGGTTTTGCCGTTCCAGATGAAGTCGCCGTGATAGATCGGGTTGGTGAGGATGCGGTGGAGTGCCATGAGGGTGTACGGGCGGCCTTTGGGTGAGTAGGAGATGCCGGCTTTGCGGGCTTTGCGCGAGAGGCCTCGAAGGCTGTGTTCGCCGGTCGCGAACCATTGGTAGAGTTGACGGATGTTCGTGGCGTACGGTTCGCGGGGTTCGAGCGTTTTGGTGTTGCTGTTGTACCTGTACCCGTTCGGCGCGGCGCCCGGAAAATCCCCAAGCTCCGCCTTCTTGTTCAAACCCTTCTTCACTTCCTCAGAGAGGTTATCGCAATAGTTCTTCGCCATCAAGACCTTGATGCCGTGGATGAACTTCTGATGACTCTTACTGTCCTTCGAGAGGACCTCGTTCTCCTTGACGAGGTGGATTTCAAGGTCTAATTCCTCAAGGGAAACAATATCGCGGAGGTTGCGGCTCACACGATCAACTTTTTCCGCAAGGAGCGTGTGCACAGAGGGATTCTGCTTGAAGAAACGAAGCATCTCAGTAAACTGCCTCCGGCCGGCTTGCTTTGCAGTCTCCTGATCTTCAAACACACGCTCGACCTGGAACCCATTCTGACGGGCGTATTCGCGCAACAAGTCAAGCTGAGCTGGAATGCTGAACCCGTGCTCAGCCTGATCCTTCGAACTCACACGAGCATACAAAACGACGGGCTTCACTGTAATCCTCCAAGTCCATCATTGGAGATAGTACTAAGATATTCTAGAACTTCTTTTAATCCTGCCATCTTGGCATAATCCATTGCGCGCAAGCCATATTTGTCTTTCGCTTCTACATCGACGCCGCTTGATACCATGTCTTTGCAGGTTTCCAAATATCCCTGTTGAGCTACATACATGAGAAGGGTCCGCCCCATTGGATCTTTGCTCTTTACGTTAACCCCGTGCTGGAGTAACACCGGAAATATTCCTTTGCTAAACCCTGATAACGATAGAAAGACCACGGGCATCCCATACTTGTTTTTGGCTTCAATATCCGCGTGAGCCTTAATAAGTGCTTGGGCTATGCGTGCATTTATTTGTGAATCGCGATCATAATCTTGAAATCCTACGACCATGAGAGGTGTATTTCCAAAATTATCGACGCAATTGGGGTTTGCTCCTGCGTGAAGTAGCTCTTCTACTATTATAGCGTGAGCATGTTCGACTGATAGAAACAATGCGGTTTTCCCAGCGGCATTCTTATACTCAAGTTGAGGCTTGTTCAGCAGTGCTTGTTTAACAATATCCAGATAGCCGTTGCGCGAGGCTAGCAAGAATGCGTCGTCGCCAGTATCGTTTTTTGCAAAGATGGGTGCACCGCTCTTCAGCAATAATTCTGCAGCTTCTTTTTTCTGATTGGAAAGAGCGAAGTGCATTGCGGTGGCACCTGTTGACGTTTTCGATGATATATCCGCTTTTGCTTTGAGGAGAATATTGATTGCATCAATGTTGTTCTCCTGAGACGCAATCATCAGTGGCGTCATTTCGCGATCATCGCGAACATTTAGGTCAATCCCTCTTCTTATTAGCTCCTTTAGCGATTGAGCATTGTTTGTGGCTGCCGCATAGACTAGATTGGCCTTATCCACACCTAATGAGGTTGCGCCATGAGCTATTAGGAGGCGCGTGATTTCTTCATTTCCATGTCTTTTGGCGTGCATCATGGCTGTCCAGCCGGCCTTATCTTGGATGTTGAGATCTGCACCGTCAATAATCAAGAGCTGTGCTATCTCTTGGCGACCAGCAATGCTTGCCCCCATCAACGGTGTTCTACCAAGGGTGTCTTGAGCATTCTTGGCGGCTCCTTTCTGAATCAAATATTTTGCCAGTGCCGTATTGCCTTTATAGCAAGCGAGCGAGAGAGAGGAATGGCCGTACTTTGTTGTTGCATTAATATTCGCGCCATGGTTTATCAGAGATTTGACGATGGCAAGATGATCATTATGGGCTGCGCTCATCAGCGGAGTATATGATTCCTCAGAAGGCACGTAGTTCGGATTATCATGAACTTGCAACAGCAAATCGACAGCTTTTTCATAACCTTCTTGTGCTGCGATCATTAAGGCAGTCTCTCCATGATCATCGGCGGAATCGCGGCTACCCTTGCGGATCAGATACTCAGCAATCTCGGGATGCTGTGAGCGCAATGCCCAATGCACGGCAGTTTGCTTGAATACATCTTTAGCACCTAACAAGCTCGGCACTTCTGACTGCCACCCCTTTGGAACTGAATAAGCGTTTTCAACAATGCTTTCAACGATTGATGCATAGCCTTTATCGGCAGCCCACATCAAGGCCGATTTCCTGCTTTGATCGCCAACGTTTACAGGTCTGACGCCTGCCTTCAAAAACCGTTTAACCAATAATCCATCACCATCGCACACCACCCTCAAGAACGAATTGTTAAGGGCTGAACTCAGGCTTGGGTGACTGGAAAGATGAATGACGAGATCTTGATTGTCGAGAGAAGCGAGGCCGAGCAATGCCAATTCCTGCTTTGAAGGATCCGGGCTTGCAAGATGCTCAATGAAACCGTTAACGATCTGTATTTCAATGAGGTCGGATTGTCGATTGTTGTAGTGTATTGTGAAAACTATGCCCAGAAATACAAGAAATACTCCAGACACGCCAGAGATGATAATCTGCGCTATATCCCACCCATCCTTTGATGATTTATCGGCGAGTGCTTTGGACGGTTTCGTTTGATTAATTTCGCGAGCTTCAATTTCTTTGGGGGACGGAGTTGCGGGAGGAGCCTCGTCCTGACGGTCACCCTTGTTGGTGGTCATTGAAGGCCTCCTTTTCTATGGCCTTTTCTATAAGTTTTGTAACCCAATGTTGCATGTCCGTGTCTTCTTCGGCAACGCGTATTCGTACGCGCTTGTGCAGTTCTTCGGTGAGTCTGATGTGAATCATTCGAAGCGCTGGCTTGGTCAAACGACACCCCCTTGGCATATAACTCTGTTAGCAGAGTAACTCCTTTCTCTCGCCTTGTCAAGGGGTCCTGGCGGGCCGCTCCCGCCCGCCCCTCCCCCGCCGCCGGCCGGGGTGTCGCCTCTGCTGGGGATTGTGGCGAGGGGTTTTCTTGCCATTGGTGGAGGGTGAGGAGGAATTGGGCGAGGTTGTGGTGGATCTCCGCCAGGTCCTCGTCAGTCAAAGGATGGCCGTAGAGCTGCTCCCAGAAATCCCGGGAGGAGGGCGTCGGCTCATCTTGAGGCATACGCCTCCCGCAAAGCCTGCAAGAACCGGAGCGCATCGAGGCAAACCACCTGAGGCGCTTCCAGCAGGGCCTCTGTTGCGCTTTCGAGCTGTCCGGGCATGACGGCCACGATCGTTAGTGAAACGCCAACAGCGGCGTTCCTATGCGCGTTTTCAGGGCCTGTTTTTCCGGGATGCGAGCATTCAACCTCGATTGCTACGCCCTGATCCTCCACCAAGCCTGTGAAACCCTCCCTTTGTAGCAGCAGGAGTTTGAGCTTTTCATGCAACGGGCGGTGGACTCCCTCCCGATATTGGAAGAAAATGTCCACTGTCTTGCCGCCGAATTCTGCCAGGCCCCCGAAATTCATTTCAGCATGGCTCTCCGGAATGAGCTCTACGAACGCACGGACCAGGTATTGGTGCTGGCGCGAGTCTCCACCCCTCGTGCCTTTGGGAGGCTTGATGTTCAAATATTTGTACGCTTTCGCGGTCGGCCAGAGCACCACTGCCATACCACCCCGTCCGGGCTTGATCACAACTCGCTCGGAAGTCAGACAGCCCAGCGCTTTCAGCTTGGCAGTCGCGTCCGTCCCTGCTTGAGCGCTGAGGCCGGCCGCATGGTACGCCTGCGTCGCCGACAGCAAACGCTTGCAGACTATCGGGAGCAACTTGTCCTCTGCCTCGTTGAGGTGCAATCTCGGAGCATCTACAACTGGCGAGGGCACAACTGGCGGCGAGACGCTGTTGACTGGTGCCGATGTAGCCGGTTCTGTCTCGGCTGCCGGCGGCGATTCGGGCAGATATTTCTTGATGCGGTCTTTCGCTTGCTGGTACTCCGCGGGCGTGATGCTTTTCTCGATGTCCAGCGGCTTGAACTTGGCGAGGATGGTTTCTCCCCAGCGTTGGCCGTTGCGGATGAGGCAGTGGCCGAGCGGCAAGCGCTTCGCCAAGTGTTCCTTGGCTTCCGGGCTCAGGTGGACTGTTTTCGCGACTTGTTCGACTTCTTCGCCGTTCGCCTGGCTCATGAACACGTACAAGTTCGTATTGCTCCGAAGCACGGGATCCGTCAACGTCAAATTCGTCGTGGTGACGAGCATCCCGATGCCGAATTCGCGCACCATGCTTTGCAAGTAGCTCAAGAGGGGGGCGCCTTCGATCTTGTTCTGTTGTTTGTTCCAGAGGAGGAGTCCTTCGTCGATGGCGACGAGCGTGTTGAGTTTGTTCCTCAGGCCCCTGGCCCTGTTGTAGTAGAAGAGGAGGTGGACGAGGTAGCTCACGATGAATTCGATGATCTCTTCGACTTGCAGGACGGGGATGTAAAGGGAATGACGGAGGAGTTCTTCGACGGGAATTCCTTTGGCGGTTTTGAAAAGTCCGGGGTAGTATTGGCTGATGCGGTTCAGGCGGTTCACGTTGCCGGAGACGCTGTCGATTTTCTGGAAGGTGTCGCCGCGTTTGGCTTTGCGTCCGATGATTTCGTTTAACTGTTCTAGGGTGGGCTTTGAGTGTTGTTCAAAGGCTTCTTCGATGCTTGCGGTGAGTATTTGTTTTTTCAGTTCGCCGCCCCAGAGGGCGCGGCTGAACGTTGTGGTCCAGTTTGCGTTGAAGCTTTCCAGGGTCATGAAGCTGGGGCGTTCGAAGAGGTTGAAGGGCGTGTCGCGGTCGAGGACGATCATGTCCTGGTATTTTCGTAGTAGGTTTTCGTAGTCGGCTTTCGGGTCGATGATGATGACGTTGATGCCGGCGGCGAGGGCTTGGTCGAGGATTTGGTAGACCATCGTCGTCTTGCCCCCGCCGCTTTGACTGCAGAACAAGCCGTGCATGGAAAGCTCGCGCCACGAAACGCAAACGGGTGCTTCGTTCAGGAGCTGGTGGCCGAGGAGCACGTCGCCGTGCGAGATGATCGCGCTTGGGGCGACGGGGAATGGGTAGTGGTGGTGGTAGTTGATGTACGGTTCGAGCTGGTCGACGACGCGCCAGAAGAGGCGGACGTCGCGGTGTCGGGGGCGGGTGAAGTTGATGCTTTGCCATTGCTTGACGAGGACCGGCGCGTGGTACTCCATCCTATACCCCCGGAGGAATTTTTCGATGTGGGTGGCGCGCAGCAGGTCAATCGTCGTCCGGTTCATAGTTTGTTGGTGAGGTTGAACAGGTAGAAGTGGATGAGGCGGTCGCGCCTGATGATCGGCCAGCAGTTCGGGCAGTAGAAGGAGGCGTCTTCAGGGGTGCGGATGGCATGAGCGCATTGCAGGCAGACGACGGCTTGACAGGTCTCGCAGTAGCGGATGCTGTAGAGGGAGAGGTTTTGCCGGTTGCAGAAGGGACAGTCGAAGATGGCAATGGGCTTGTTCGGGTCGATGGTGCGGCCGTCAGCGGTTTGCACTAGGGTCATTTCGCGGACAACGCGGGGCCCATTCGCATCCGTGACCATGTACTCGCGCTTGATCGCGACGAGGCGTCGGTGTTGTTGTGCGTCAAGGATGTAGATGCGCTCTTCGTCGGCGTCCGTGAGGGTGACGAGCGGTTTTTCCGGTTTGTCGGGCATGTGGTCCTCCTTTCAAGGTTGTTCTTGTACTGCCGTCTCGGCGACGAGACTGCGGAGTATTAGGCCGAAGCCGATGCCGCCGACGATGCTCATGATGATGCGGATGGTCACGGCGAAATCCAATGGGATGGCGATGAGGATGAGAAAGACGAGGAGGACGGCGAGGACGGCTCGTTGGCCGTTTGCTGTGGCTGCGGCGATGAGCGAGAAGATGGTGAAGCCCATGTAGTTCAAGTAGCTCAGGATGCGTTCGAGTACGACACTGCCTTTGTGTGTCACGGCCGCGTCGAGGATGTTGAAGGCGATGAAGATGAGCAGGGCGTGCAGGCAGACGCGGAGCAGGATCCTCATGCGGTGGCCTCCTTTCCCTTGTCCGTGGGCTCGGTTGCGTTTGTGGGGTCGTTGTTATCGTGGATGTGGATGCAGAAGCGGCGGCGAATTTGGGAAGCCGCGATTTTCAGCGGGTGGGGCACATGCACCTGACCTCCATAGCGTTTCATCAGGTACGGGTCGTCGGTGAGAAGGCCGAACGGGAGATTGCGCAATGAGACGGGAAAGCCGTGGCTGTGAAGTTCTGCAAGGAGTTTGGTGGGTTGCGGTTTGTGCTTCCATGCCGCGCTGAGGCGGTAGAAGCTGGGAGTAAGGCCTTTTTTCTTGAAGGTGATTTGTTCGGTGAGGCCTGAGGCGTTGAGGCAGTCGATGATTCTGAAGGCCTGCATTTGCTTGTACTGGAGTTTCAGCATGGACACTGTGCGGAGGTGGAGGGCGAGAAGGGCGGCGATGGGGCTGAGCCTGCAGTGGACCGCGTAATGGTTCGGACTGTAACCGGGGAATTGGCGCTCTTGGCGGTAGACGTGTTGGGTATTCATGATGACGCGGTGGTAGAGCTGGGCGTCATGGGTGAGGATCATGGCTCCTTCGCCGGCGTACAGCGGTTTGCCGGCGGTGAAGCTGGTGACAAGAGCATTTGCCATCCAGCTCGCGGGGACGCCCTGGTATTGCGCCCCGTAGCTTTCCGCGGCGTCGGCAAGAATGCGGATGTTGTGGGGCCCATTGATGCGGTCCAGATGCCGCATATCGTAGGGCGTGCCGAGGATATCAACGGGGATGAAGGCTTTGGTGTGTTTCGTGATGGCTTGAGCGGCTTTTTCGGGGTCGAGGCAGAGGGTGTCTTC
>DCUZ01000114.1 GCA_002327305.1 Holophagales bacterium UBA2201
GCTCCCCACCTTGCCTTACGGCAACACAGTTACAGTCGGCTTCAGGCCGGAGAGCGACTGCCTGGAGAGGACTTTCACCTCTCTGACGATGCGTATTCACACGCGCACGTAGGGGCACAGCATGCTGTGCCCTTGCGCTTTTTTAGGGGTGGGGCGGTGCCTCTCGATGGTGTCATGCCGGGCTCCGGAAAAACGGGGATTGGCTCGAAATCGGAGGGGAGGGAGGGTGTCCGTGCCTGTCCCCGCTTTTCCGGCATCCTGGACTTGGTTGAATCGGGATGCTGAATCAAGTTCAGCATGACAAAGGCGACGGACCGCTGGCCGGGTAGCCCCTGCCCTGGTGGCCTTATCCGGTGGTCCTCGGGGGCGTCCATTCCACAGCCTGTCAGCCGTGATATGATATTTCAGGTCGATATTCTATACGTGGAGGTTGATGATGACATTTTTATGCTTGGCGTTCCTTTGGAAGATGCGGGGTCGCCATGAGGGGGCGTAGATGAGCATGCCCATCATCCCAACGTGCATTTTGATCCTGGTAGTGGGACCGTTTGCGTTCGCCGTCGATATCCCCGTCACGACCGCGGTGGATGAGCTGAACAGCGACGGCGATTGTTCTCTCAGGGAAGCCATCCAAGCGGCTAATTCCGATTCTGCCGTGGACGCCTGTGCCGCTGGGAGCGGGGCCGACACCATCGTCCTGCCGGCGGGGACGTACTTTCTGGCCGTGGCGGGTCCGGGGGAGGACGCCAACGCGACGGGCGACTTGGATATCGCCTCCGACATCACGATTGCCGGCGCGGGAATGGCCGACACGGTGATCGACGGCGACCACCTGGACCGCGTCCTGCAGATCGCTTCGGGGGCCGTGGTGTCCATCCACGACCTGACGATCAGCAACGGCAGGGCGCCGGACGGCCAGGCCCCGGGCGACTACGGGCAGGACGGCGGCGGGATCCTGAACGGCGGCTCCCTTTCGCTCACCGACGTGACAGTGAACGATTGCGCCGCCGGAGACGGTTCCGACTTCTACGATACGGGAGGTGATAGGGACGAAGGAGGGGATGGAGGTCAGGGAGGTGGGATCTACAACTCCGGCACGCTCCAGCTCCTGCGTTCCCGGATCCTGGGGAATCGCTCGGGCGCCGGCGGAGACATGGCCAGCGGCAGTGAGGAGGATTCGGGGGGAAACGGTGGGACGGGGGGCGGCATCCGGAGCGGGGGCGCGATCTCCCTGGAGGAATGCGTCATCCGGGGAAACACCACGGGAGCCGGCGGCTCGGGGCCCGACGCGGGGTATCGCGGCGAGGGAGGGGGCGTGACCATCTTCTCCAGCAATCAGGCCTGGACGATGACCCGGTGCGAAGTGTCGGACAACGAGGGGAGCTGGGGAGGCGGGCTGTATCTCGGGTTCACGGGAAGCGCCATCCCCGTCATCGAGACATGCACCTTCAGCGGGAACCTGGCCGGACAAAACGGCGGCGGAATAAGTGTGAATTATCCCGGCACCCTCGACCTTTTGAACGGTACGGTCGCGGCCAACCACGCCGGCAGTAGGGGCGGAGGGATCGAGCTCATTGACGACTGCACCCTCCGGATCGGCGGTACGATCATCGGGGACAACAGTGCCGGATACTCGTCCAACGACATCCTCGCGTACGCGGGGTGCTCCCTGATCTCATTGGACTACAACCTGGTGGAGGAGGGGGCCGGGCTCTTCACGGCTGGACCCAACGATATCGTGGGCCTGGAACCGCGCCTTGGTGCCCTATCGGCTAACGGCGGCCCAACGCGAACTATGGGACTCCAGGCGTCCAGCCCGGCCCTGGAGGCGGGGGAACTGGCCGGGACGCCGGAGACGGACCAGCGAGGCACGCACCGGCCCCAGGACGGCGACAACGATTCCACGGCGGACCGCGACATCGGGGCCTTCGAACTGATCTGGGGCGAGGACGCTGATGACGACGGAGTCACCGACGCGGCCGACAACTGCCCGGACGATGCCAATCCCGGGCAGGAGGATCCCGACGGCGATGGACTGGGAAGCGCCTGCGACAATTGCCCAACGAGTTCGAATCCCGGCCAAGAGGATGCGGATTCGGATAATGCCGGCGACACCTGCGACAACTGCCCTTTGATTGCCAATCCCGGGCAGGAGGATCCCGACGGCGATGGACTGGGAAGCGCCTGCGACAACTGTCCTTCGAATTCCAACCCCGGTCAGGAGGACGCCGATGCGGACGGGACCGGCGACGCCTGCGACAATTGCCCTTCTATCGCCAATCCCGGGCAGGAGGACGCCGATTACCCGGCGGGAACCGTCTCCGTCTGGCATTTAGACGAGGGGGCGGGCACCGGCGCCGCCGACACGCCCGGGGTGCATGACGGGACACTGGTGAATGGCCCCGTGTGGGTGGCGGGGCATGCCGGGAGTGCGGTGGCCTTCGACGGGTCCGACGACCGGATCCAGGTCCCCGATGCCCCGGCCCTGAATCCCGGGCGGATCACGGTCAGCGCGTGGATCAAGGCCGACATATGGAAGACCAACATCTATGACGGCTCCATCGTGACCAAGGATCAGGGCTCTCCCGCCAGGGGCTGGGCCCTGCGTTGCGGGGACGGGGGCCGCCTCTCCTTCGTGGTGTCCGTGGGCGGGGTATGGAAGGAGGCCGCCACCGCCCAGCTCATGGCGCTGGACGCCTGGACCTTCGTGGCGGGCACCTACGACGGCTCAACGGTGAGAGCGTACATTGACGGGGTCGAGCGGGCCTCGGCGACGGTGGCAGGAACGATCGGCGTCTCCGGCCGTCCGCTCAACATCGGGTACAGTGTTGATTATGGCCGGCCCTTCGACGGGGCCATTGACGACGCGGCGGTCGTGGGGCGGGCCCTTTCTTTGAGTGAGATCCAGGCGATCTACGCGTATGGTTATTCGGATGGTATGGGCGACGTCTGCGACAACTGCCCCTCCATCGCCAATCCCGGGCAGGAGGATGCGGATTCGGATGGGGTCGGTGACGTCTGCGACAACTGCTCTTCGATTTCCAATCCCGGCCAGGAGGACGCCGATAGCGACGGATCGGGGGACGCCTGCGACACCTGCACGGACACCGACGGTGACGGCTACGGGAACCCCGGCTATCCGGCCGACACCTGTCCGGTTGACAACTGCCCGACGACCTCGAATCCCGGTCAGGCGGATATCGACCTGCCCAACCCCGTCTCCGTCTGGCACCTGGATGAGGGGGTTGGGACAACGGTCCACGATTCCGTCGGAACACACGACGGCACCCTCGTGGATGTGCCCCAATGGGTGGCCGGCCACTCGGGATCGGCCCTCCATTTCGATGGCGTGGACGATTGCGTGGACACCGCCGACTTCGACCTGGAGAACAACTTCAGCATCGGCCTGTGGGCAAATGTGGAATTGACCAACAAGCTTCAGTTCTTTCTCTCCAAAAATAGCGTCACCGGCGGCTCGAACCTGTTCCTGTTCGGCATCACGGCAGCCGGCGCGTACGAGGTCCGTATCCGGACCGCGAACAACCAGGCCGGCGCGGTGTCGACGGGATGGCAGCACCTGGTGGTGACGGCCCAGTCCCTGGGCCCGGCCAGCACGCGGGTGACGCTCTACCGGAACGGTTCCCAGCTTTGGCAGGTGGATTTCGCCGACGAGATGGGCGATGTCTCGGGGGGATTGGCCTGGAGCTTCGGCCAGGAGTACGACTCCGGACCCATCAGGGGCGATTTCTTCCAGGGGACGATGGACGAGATCTTCATGGTGAACGCAACCCTCGCCCCGGCGCAGGTCCTGGCCCTCTATCAGAGTGGTTTGTCGGATGGGGTGGGCGACGCCTGCGACTGCGCGGCTGCGGACCCCACCACCTGGGCGTCCCCCTGGGCAGCGCTCAATCTGCGGCTCACCAAGGACGCGGGCGGCACCCTGGACTGGGACGCCCCGTCCGATCCTGGATGTCAGACGCCGACGTACGAGGTCCTGCGCAGTTCCGCGCCTGACGGGTTCGCTTCCCCCGAGGCCTGCGTTCCGGTTGGATCGGGCGGGACCGAGCGGACCGCCGTCGATGGAACCGCCCCCACACACGCTCTGTACTACCTGATTCGCGTCGTCAATGGCTGCGGAACCAACCTGGGGTCCGATTCGGAGGAGACGCCCCGGACGGGCGGGGCCTGTCCGTAACAAAGGGGGACGCGGATCGAGAAGCAGGAACCGGACGATAGGCGGCGGGCACTAGGCATCAGGCCGCAGGCGATAGAATATTAACGGGCGGGCCGCTGGGTCGCCCCTTGTTATTCAGGCTTGTTATACAGGATGGAGAGAAAGCAGAAGAAGTTGGGAAAGTGGGAGACAGCGTGAATCTTGTCGCCCCTTTGGGTTTTATCCCATGTTCGTAGATTGGTTTACCGCTCCCACTTTCCCCTATACGGCCTTGAGGAATATTTTGGGCCTCGTCCCATCCTATCACAAGGTTAGGCTGGGAAAGGAGGGGTGGCCACTTTCCCGATAACATCTGCCTCCGCTCCGAAATTCTGCCCAAGGAGGCCCCCTATGAACACACCTTACTTGATCGTGGTGGGGATCGACCCGCATCGGGATTTCTACGCCCTCTGCGCCAAGGATGAAGATAAACGCATCCTGGCGCGAGCCCAGTATCCCCGCTCCAACATCGGCCATACCCATTGCCTGCGCTGGCTACAGGACTTGGGAGTCTTGCCCGAGCAGGTCCTCATCGTTCTGGAGTCGGCCGGGGTGTATTGGCTCGCTCTGTATCGCCAGCTCCACCAGGCCGGCTTCCCTGTCCATGTGGGAACGCCTTCGGCCATCAAGTGGCATGCCCGCTCCCGCCTCCTCCGCTCCAAAACCGACGCCATCGACGCCGCGGTCATGGCCGACTATGGGTGGATGGCCCACCCCACGCCCACGATCATCTCCGACGGCCTGCGGTTTCACACCCTGCATGAACTCGTGGGGGCCCGGGATGCCCTCGTCCGGGACCGGGCCCGGGTGAAAAACCGCCTCCAGCGCTGTCCCTTCGCTGAATCCCCTCCCGAAGTCCGGCAGGTGCACACCCGCCTCTTGCGCACCCTCACCACCCACATCCGCAAGCTGGAACGGCAGATCCAACAGCTTCTGCAGGCCTTGGGCGGCCATGTCCTGCAGACAATCCCCGGGGTGGGCTTGACCACCGCCGCCGCGTTTACGGCCCTCATCCAGGACCCCCGCCGCTTCCCTTCTGATAAACAGTCCTTGGCCTACATCGGTTTGGCGCCCAAGATCGAGCAAAGCGGCGTCGCTCTGCCCAAAGTCACCCTCTCCAAGATGGGCAACCGGCGCATGCGGAAATACCTCCACATGGCCACCGTAGTGGCGCTATATTGCAATCCGGATGTGAGGGCCGCTCATGAGCATGCATTGGCCCGCGGCAAGTCCAAGAAACTGGCCTTCTGCTACGCCCTCTTCAAATTGACCCGCATCCTGTTCGGCACCTGGAAAAAATACTTCCCGCAAGTCTATTCTCCCCCCACACCCCCCTCTTCTTCTCATTTACATCATCAGCCATCGGGAGGTGCGGCATAGGAATATCTACCAACGCCATTCATTCCGGTCAGGGCGGCCTTTGGGTAGGAGGGGCCGTCCTCAGCGAGCTGAGGACGCTACAGGAACAGGTAAAAGGAATTGGAGTTGGTAGGGGCACAGCATGCTGTGCCCTTGCGCTTTTGCCGGAGCGAGGCGCGGCCTCTCGATTGCGTCATGCCGGGCCCCGACCCGGCATCCTGGATTTAGTTGAATCGGGATGCTGAATCAAGTTCAGCATGACAAAGACGACGGACTGCTATCGGACGGGCGATACTTCTTCGTGGATCCGTGTTGGGAGACCGGAACGATGACACGAAGCGCCGGGCGCTACACCTTCCCCCGGCCGTCCGACCCCATCTGGTCCGAGAGCAGGCGCGCGAGGTCCAGGAACCCCAGAATGCCCGAGCGGGCAAGCTGGGGATAGATTTTATTTCCTTTGCGTTTCAGGGTGATCAAACCCGCTTTTCCCAGGGCGGCGAGGTGCCGCGAGACATTCACCGGATGGGCGCCCAGCCGCTCGGCCATTTCGCACTGGCAACACCGTTCCTCGGCGATCAGTCCGATGATACGCAGACGCAATGGGTGGCCGAAGGCCTGGAAAAATTTGGCGACCTTCCGCGCCTCCACCGCCGCGCGCGGGTCAGGCCCGGCAACCGGGCGGGGCATCGCTTTCCGCCTTGGGCGGAGGGGGATGGATTTCCTGCTCCAGCCGGCCGGGCAGGGTGAGGACGAACCGCCCGATGGCGTCCCGGGTCCGGCGGAAGGCCTCCAGGATGGCCTCGGGCGAGCCGGCCCCCCGCAAGGGATTGGGGAAGCCCTGCGGCAACCAGCGGGCGGGCGTGGAAAGCGCAATCTGTTCCATGCGGATATCATCGCACAGGGGAATGACCAGGTCAACGCGCAGATCGTAAAACTCCGCCAAACTCTTGGATTTCTGGCCCCTCAAGTCCACCCCGGCCTCCTTCATGACCGTGACCGCCAGAGGATGGATGGGTTCGGCGCGCAGGCCGGCCGAGACGGCGTCCAGGCGGTCCTTCCAGAGGTACCGCGCCCACCCCTCCGCCATCTGGCTGCAACAGGCGTTGCCCTGGCACAGGAACAGGACGCGGCTCTTGGACGCAGCGGCTCCGCCGGCTATTTCGTCTCCCAACATGTTGAGCGCGCAGGCGACCGATCTTTGGAGCAATTCGTCTGTGATTTGAGTGCTTCCCTTCACACATCCCAAGGCATCCAAAGAGAGGTGCCTCGCGCCGATGATCCCCTGCCGGACCAGCAGTTCCCGGGCGCAATGGGACGGGCACCCGTCGAGCACCAACACCTGCCGCGCCCGCAGGCATCGGGCCAGGATATCCGCTTTCCCCGCTCCGACGGCCGAAGCCGAGACCATTTGAATCGAGGGGTATCGGACCAATCGTCCGGCCGCTTGGAGCGTCAGGCCCCCCACATCCGATACCCCGGAACAGGCGATCACCAGGGTCCCGCCCGGGCCGGAGCGGCCGTCCTGCGCCCCCGATAACGGTGCCCCGTTCCCCGCTTCGCTTTCGGCCTTGCTCATCACAACGGGTCCTTTCGTCTTCCTAACGATTGCGGTATCCGGTCTTGCCGGACATCAACAGCCCCATGATGACTATCTGCCTTCTTACGCTCCATTGAAACATTATAAACCGTCATAAGCCCGTGTCAAGAGAAAACCCGACGGTGGCCTGCATCTTTGCCACATTCAGCCCCCTTGATTTGGCTCCGGCGCCAGCGGCTCCCCTAATGCCGGGGTATTCGGTTGATAATACGAATCTTACTCTCTTCCGCAAGAAGCAGGAATCTCCATCGTTTATATTATTCTAATGCAATATTTCTATTCCCTTCTATAAAATATCAACAACAAGACCCTTGACAATCCTAACTACATGCATGCATAATCTTACCATGCATCGTAAGGTTCGGCTGAGTTGGAAGGTTAAACGACACCTCCCCCCGGGGGTCAGGTGTGCTCGCCGCTCAGCCTGCCGATCCCGTGCCTCCCTGTTTTGGGCCCAGGCGCCGGCCAAAGCGCCATGACAGGGCGGTTTGGTGTTCATCCATAGCGTTCTAATGTCAACTAAATTTTAGGAGGGATTGCAATGGACAAGGATTTATCGAGAAGGAATTTTCTGGGATCCGTCGCGGGACTGGCGGGGGTGGCCGCCCTGCCGTCACTGAACCTGTTTTCCGGCCACGAGCGCCTGCTCAGCGCGGACGACCCCGCCTGGCCGGCCCCCTACACGCCGCTGGATCCGATCGAGGTAATGAAACTGGCCCACGACACCTTCTGGAACGGAGGGTGCGGCTACGGGTCGTTCCATGCATTCGTCAAGATCCTGCGGGACCAGATCGGGGCCCCCTACACCTACATCCCCACCCAGATGCTGAAGTTCGGCAAGGGCGGCGTTCTGGAGACCGGGACCCTCTGCGGCGCCCTCACCGGGACCCTGGCGGCGGTCAACCTGGTGAGCCAAAAGTGGGACAAGATCTGCAACGAGCTCATCCATTGGTATTCGCAAACCTACCTGCCCACCGACCTCAGCAACCAGATGGCGGTCAACCATGAATTCGATGTCATCAAGCATGAGGGCCCCATCGAGCAGTCCTTGAGCCATTCTCCGCTCTGCCACGTTTCCATCGCCCGCTGGTGCACCCTCACGGGAGCGACGGTCATCTCCAACCACCGGAAGGAGCGCTGCGGCCGGATCACGGCGGATTGCATCGGCAAGGCCGTTGAACTGCTCAACCAGGAGTACGCGGGTCAGTACGCCCAGGCCTTCCACGCGGACGAGGAGACCGAGAAGTGCCTGTCCTGCCACGGCCCCAAATCGGAGATGGCCAACGTCCAGTCGGAGATGTCCTGCGGCCAGTGCCACGGCAATCCCCATGCCGAATGATCGGGATCGGGGGTGAATAATGAGACGGCATAGGATAGCCCAACCGGCGCTTGCGCCCTTACTGATCCTCGGTTTCCTGCTCCTCCCCGCGGGGTCCGCTTTTTCAATGACGGCCTCGTCGAGCGCGGATTACATCGGGATCCAAGAGTGCCGGGGATGCCACGAAGACGCGGCGGCCTCCTACGGCGCCTCCCTGCACGGACAAAAGGGATTCACGCAGAAATCCGACCACGCTTGTGAAGCCTGCCACGGCCCCGGGGGCGACCACGCCGCCGCGGGCGGCGACGCATCAACGATCACCTCGTTCTCCAAGAAAACCAGGTCGGCGGGCAATGCGGCATGCCTGCAATGCCACGAACAGGGGGCGGTCATGCATTTCGCCGGCGGCATCCATGACGCGCGGAAGGTCTCATGCACCGACTGCCACCGGATCCACCATCCCGGGCAGGGCGCCGAACTGCTGAAGGCGACGGACGAGATTGCGCTGTGCCTGACCTGCCACCACACGATGCGTTCCGATTTGATGAAGGCCTCCCATCATCCCATGCGGGAGGGAAAAATGACCTGCTCCGACTGTCACAACCCGCACGGCTCCACGACCGACGCTCTGGTGGCCGGCGATTCGATCAACGACAAGTGCTACGAATGCCACGCCGAAAAGCGGGGGCCGTTCCTGTGGGACCATGTCCCCGCCCGCGAAGATTGCACACACTGTCATGACCCGCACGGATCGAACCACCAGCGCCTCCTCAATGCCCGGGTCCCCTATCTGTGCCAGCGGTGCCATTCCGAGCCGCGCCATCCGGGAACCCTGTATGACGCATCCAACGTGAACACCCGCGCGATCTACAACCGCGCCTGCCTGAACTGCCACGCGACCGTCCACGGGTCCAACCACCCGTCCGGGCAGACCTTCATGCGATGAGGAGGCGGAGATGAAAACAACAAGAGCATTTTGGGCGCTGTTGGTGATGGTATTGCTGGCGCTTTCCCTCTGCGCGCAGGAACAGGATCCCCAGGTCACCGGCGAGGCGGCGATCGGCGCCAACGAGGTCAATGCCAAGGACGGGGAAGCCGCGCGATTCACCGAGTACCGGGAAATCCCGGACGGTCTCGCGTTCAGCCTGTTCGACATCCGGCTGAAGTCGGCCGATTATTATCTGGGGCTGAAGGCCGAGGACGCGGGCCAGTCGGACGAGCGGTACGATCTGGCGTACAACCGGTACGGCAAGTTCCGCCTGGATTACCGGTGGGACCGGATCCCGCACAATTTCAGCACCGGCGCGGTGACGCCCTACACCGAGGCCTCCCCCGGCGTCTGGACCCTCCCCGACGGACTCCAGAGCCAATTACAGGGCATCCTGGGCGACAACGGGACCAACCTGCCGCTGGCCATGGACGTCCTCTCCGACGCCCTGACGAACGCCCACGGCACGCCGTTGGGACTGGAGCGCCGGCGGCAGGAACTGGATGTGGACTATTCACTCTCCACCCCCATGACCCTGTCCCTCAATTACCAGAATGAATCCAAAGAAGGATATCGGGCCATCGGGGCCCCCCTGGGGTTCGGCAATGTCATCGAACTGCCCGAAACGGTGGATCAAAACACCCGCCAGGGTGAGATCAAGCTGACCTACTCCCAAAAGAACATGAGCATGGACTTCGGCATTGCCCCCTCCAAATTCGAGAACAGTGTCTCCAGGATGCTCTGGGACAACCCCTACCGTCTCACCGACCAGGCGTCCCCCGGGGAGCTCACCTATCTCCTGGGGAACGGCAGCGGCACCGGCCAGATGGCACTGGCCCCGGATAACGAAGCCGCCAAGTACTTCTTTAACGGCAGTTTCAAGGTCCTGAAAACGACCCGCATCCGCGCCTCCCTCTCCTACACCCAATTGACCCAGGACGCCGACCTGTTGCCCTACACCGTCAACACCGGCCTGGAAGGCGCCTATGCGGGGGCGCTCTCGGCGCCGCGGGAAGCCGCGGATCTGGGCGCCGACATCACGAACGCCGCCTTGACCCTCCACTCGGCGCTCACCCGCTCCCTTGCCCTCAACGCCGGCTACAAGTATTACGACTACGACGATTCCAGCAAGGCCCTCTCCATTCCGGGGCACGCCATCCTGGACCAGAACTGGGTGGATGAGCCGGTGGACATCGGGTTCCTCGGCTATACCCGGGAGTCCTATTACGCGAACCTCGCGTGGACCGTCTGGAACTTCACCACGATCGAGGGCGGCTACAAGAGCAGGACGATGGAGCGGGAACGGGCGGACCTCAACGAGGGGAAGAACACGGAGAACACCCTCTACCTCGCCGCCATCACCGACCCCCTGGACTGGCTGTCCTTCCGGGGGACCTATTCCATCTCCGACCGCGAATGGTCCCTGGAGAACGGGGGCAACGCGGTCTATCCGGTCCGCAACGACGCCCTGTTCGCCTTCCGCCGGTACCACGAGGCCGAGCGCGCACGGGAGGAGTTGACGCTGGATCTGACCCTCATGCCGATGGACAACCTCGGTCTCTCCTTCGTTTATCTGACCGCACTCAACAACTACGAGCAGTCTCAGTACGGCCTGGAATCCGACGACCACCGCTCCTTCTCGTTCGACGCGAACTACACCCTCGGCAAGCATAACTTCTATGCCTTCTACGCCACGGAGGAGAACAAAGGCCTCCAAAGCGCAAGGAAAACGACCTTGCCGCCACTGGATGTGATCTCCAACGACCCGTTGAACGACTGGACGGCCATCCTTGTGGATGACACCACCACCTACGGCGGAGGACTGGACCTGGCGTTCATGAACGATAGGCTCCATCTCGACCTGTCCTACAGCCATTCAAAAACCGACGGAAAGCCCCTCCTGACCTCCCCCGCGGGAGGAAATCCCGACGCCGCCATCACCTTCACGGAAGGGCTCGACAGCACGGAGTACACCGTCGCCAAGGCCCAGTTGATCTACAAGTTCAACGACCGTTTGAAGATGTCCATCGGACAATGGTACGAGGAGTACACGCTCGACGATATCTTCCGGAGCGATATCGCGGTGGACATGGTCCACGAGGGCTATGCCTTCTATCTCGGCGCCTCCGATCCGGATTACAAGTATCTGGTTTCCTTCGTCCAGTTGATCTACAGCTGGTAGCCGTTCCCGTCACCCTCAGCCCCCGGCGCGGCGCAACACCCCGCGCCGGGGGCGATTGCTTTTCCCTCACCCCCGCCGACTCCGCGGCATACCCCTCGCAACGGAAGCACCGCGCGCGCTGACTTGATACAATAGGGCGTGATGCGCCGCGCCGTCGTCTTCAGCGCCCTTGGTTTGTTGCTTCTGCTGGGACTATTCAAGTTCCCGGTCCCCATCTACCGCGACCACACCTTCCTCCACTTTCCCGTCTGGGAAGTGGCCGCCCAGTCGGAGGGGTTCTTCTTCCCCCTCTCCAACCCCTACCTCAACCACGGAGCGCCGATGGCCTCCGACCCCAACCACCTTCTGCTCTATCCCACGGCCTGGCTGTTGAAATTCCTCACGGCCCAGCAGGCCTACAGCATTCACTTCTTCGGCCACGCCCTGCTGTCTTTCTGGCTCATGGCGTTCCTCCTGATGGGGCGCCTCGACCGGACGAAAGCCCTGATCCTGGCCGCGTTCTGGGTCCTTTCCGGGCCGTTCCTCTCGGCCTCCTCATCGCTGAACCTCTTCACCGCCTTCTGCTGGGTGCCTGGCATCATGCTCGCCGCGCAACGGGCCTCCATCCCCGGCCAGGTCCTGACCCTTTCGATGACGGCGCTCGCCGGTGAGCCCGTGATCGGCCTGGCGGCGGCGGCCCTGGCGCTCGTCTATTCGCCGAACCGGAAGCGGACGCTGGTCGCCCTCGGGTTGACCGCCCTACTGTTTCTCCCGTTCTTCATGTTTCTC
Organism: Holophagales bacterium UBA2201; assembly: GCA_002327305.1. Taxonomy (GTDB): domain Bacteria; phylum Acidobacteriota; class Thermoanaerobaculia; order UBA2201; family UBA2201; genus UBA2201. Next base: position 12,426 of record DCUZ01000114.1, read on the forward strand.
CACGAGGCCTTCGCCTACTCCACCCGGATGATGGGAGGGCAGACCTGGCGGACGGCCTTAAACGCCTCCCTCAACCCCGCGCGCCTGCCGGAGGCGCTCCTGCCGTTCCTCTTCGGCGTTCCCGGGACGCGGGCGGGGTGGGCATCGTTCCTCAATCCCAAGGATTTCCTCCTCCCCACCCTCGGGATGCTCTGGCTGGCCTTTGCCCTGTTCGAGGGCAAGCGCAAGGATTGGATCATCCTCATCGGCCTGCTTTTCCTGGGGCTGGGGTCGTTCAATCCCCTCGTGGCCGCCGCCTATAAAGCAATCCCCCAACTCGCCTGGCTCCGGTTCCCGGAGAAGTTCTTCCTCCTCGCGGCATTTCTCCTATGCTGGCGCGCGGTGGACCGGCCGCTAAAATACCGATGGCTGCCCTGGACGGGCCTTACCACCATTTTCGTTCTGCCCCTTTCCCCGGCGGCTGGCGCCCTTCTGCTCGCTTCCTGGGGAACGCTGTGGCTCTGGAGCACAAGCCGTCCCCGCTGGGCCCTTGCCCCCGGCCTGGCCTTCGGCCTGATGCTCGCGTTCTTTTCTGTGCCGCTGTCGTCGGACCTCTACTCGTTGCAGAAGCCCGAGCAGATGCTTCTTGAGCATTTGCAGGGCAAGCGCGTGCTCGACCAGCGAGACCCGTACAAAATTCCGGAGGAGATGCGGGAGCGCTACCGCAGCGAACGCAAGTTGCTGGGCTTGCCTATCGAGCCACCCTTGAAAGAGCCCTACTTTCTCCGCCGCCGTCTTTTTCTCGCCCCTACTGGGATGGCCTATGGAATTAAATACGCCTTCGTGGAAAACACCTCCGGCTCTGGGCTCATCTATTACGATATGGTGCGGGACATTGTGCCGTCACAGATGGCTAGAATAAGTTGGATTTACGACTTCCGGCAGTTGAGCGATCCACCAGTTCCGCCTGAAAAAGACTATAGATTGTTCAAGAAGGCAAAATGCTTTTCTTCTGTAGTAGATTTAATCGCACAAATCCAAGCGCCCGATTTTGATCCTGCAAAGGAAGTCATTTTATCTGGAGCATGCGAACCTTTGAATGGCAACACCGATTTCCATTGGCATATAAGAACTAACGAATTTCCTGATCAGCCAATATTAAGGGAATACAATTTTGGGGGGAGCGAGCCTGATTTGCCCAGTTGGGGTGTATGGGATCTTGCATGGAACCCACTAATAAAAGTCGCGCTTGACGGGAATAATACTAGACCATCATTGGCTTTTGGCGCCCTGCTCGCAGTCTATCTCCCTCCAGGAGGGCATAGCGTCGAATTATCCGAGCCCTATCCCCACTCCCTTCTGATTTTGCTGGCCCTCTTTTATGCTATGCTCCTCTCGGTCGCCCTACATTATTTGATTCGAGAACGCTTCATTTACGGAGGGACGCCATGAGAATAATTTCGGCAGAAGATATTGACCGGCGTTACCCCCCACAGGGTCGGTGGATGCGAGATGATTTGTTCACCGCAAGGGCACAGCATGCTGTGCCCCTACGATAGGGAGGCACAGCGGTGATCATTGAAATCATCATCCCGGCGTACAACGAATCCAAGCGCATAGCGTCCACGCTGGAGCGGTGTTTCGCCTACCAGCCGCCGGCGGGCCACACCCTGCGCGTCACGGTTTGCGACGACGGCTCCACCGACGACACCTGCTCTATCGTGGAGGGGCTGGCGGCCCGGTTCCCGGACCTGCGGCTCCTGAGGGTCGGCTCCAACAAGGGCAAGGGGGCCGCGGTCCGCCTCGGGATGACCCAGTCCCTCCCCGATTCCGATTATCTTCTGCTCTCCGATGCCGACCTCGCCTCCCCCATCGAAGAGGTGGAGCGCCTCCTTCCCCACATGGAGCACGCCGCGGTGGCCATCGGCTCACGGGCCCTCGACCGGTCGCTCATCCAGGTGCACCAGCCGCCCCACCGCGAATTCATGGGGATCGTCTACAACCGCCTCGTCCAGACCCTCCTCCTCCCGGGCCTCTATGACACGCAATGCGGATTTAAATTATTTCGGGCAACGGTCGCGCGGGAGATCTTCGGGGCCTCGCTCGTGGACGGCTTCTCCTACGACGTGGAGGTCCTGCGCCTGGCGACGGCGCGGGGCTACATCGTCGAGGAGGTGCCGGTGCGCTGGTTCCACGTGGGCGACAGCAAGGTGCGCCTCCTGAGCGCGCCGGCGGCGATGTTCTGGGAGGTGGTGGTTATTTCCCGCCGTTTGGGGCGAGGGCCGCGAGCTTGTCGATGCGGCGCTGGTGCCGGCTTTCCGGTCCGGCGTATTCCGTTCTGAGGAACGTGGTCACGATGGCCTTGGCGTACTCGGCCGCCACCACGCGCGAGCCGAGGGTGAGGACGTTCGCGTCATTGTGCTCGCGGGCGAGGCGGGCGGTGAAGTCGGTGAGGCAATTGGCCGCCCGCACCTGGGGGAAGCGGTTGGCCATGATGGCCATCCCGATCCCCGTCCCGCAGACCAGGATGCCCCGCTCGAACTCCCCCTCGCGGATCCCGCGGGCGAGGCGCGCGGCGAAGTCGGGATAGTCCACCGACTCGCTCCCGTTGAACGCCCCCAGGTCCACCACCGTCAGCCCCAGCTCCTGGAGCCAGGGCTGGAGGACGGTTTTCAGTTCGTAGCCGGCGTGATCGCTGGCGATGGCGACGGTTTTAACCATGTGTACAGCTCCCCCAGAAAGTAGATTGACCCGGTGAAAAGGGGCGTTCCGCCGCCGTTGAAGGCGCGGGCGAGCCCCTGATCCAGGTCGGCGTGGACGGTGACGCACGGGTGATCCAGCCGCGCGCGGAGGCGGCGCCACTCGGGCGGCGTCATGCTGCGCTCCTTCGGGATGGAGAGGAGGTGCACCTCCCGGGCGAAGGGGAGGATGGGTCGCAGGATCCCCAGCGGCCGCTTGTCCCGCATGGCGCAGAAGTAGAGGTCCAGGTCCTTCATCCCGAGCCGTCGGAGGGCCCGGGCCAGGGCGGCGGCCCCTCCGGGGTTGTGGGCGGCGTCCACGAGCACCGTGCGCCCGTTGACGGCAAGGGCCTGAAGGCGGCCGGGCCACGCGGCGCGCGCGATGCCCACCTGGACGGCCTCCGCCGTGAGAGAAAAGCGGAACCGTTCGCTCAGCCATTCGGCCGCCGCCACGGCCAGGGCCGCGTTGGCAGCCTGGTGCTCTCCCAGCAGGGTCGTGAACAGCGGGTATTCCCGCCGCTTCGTTCTCACGGTGAATCCCATTCCCTCCCCCTCCATGGACCGGACCCTCCAGTCCGCCAGGGCGTTCAGGTCGAACAGGGGGGCGCCCGCCCCTGCCGCCTCCCGGCGGAGGACGGCCAGGGCGGCCGGCCGCTGGGGCCCCGTGATCGCGGGCACCCCCGTCTTGAGGATGCCGGCCTTTTCGAAGGCGATGGCGGCGAGGGTCCGCCCCAGGGCCTGCTGGTGGTCCATCGAAACGGGGGTGACGAGGGAGAGGACGGCACCGAACCGGTTGCTGGCATCGTACCGTCCTCCGAGGCCCACCTCCAGGATGTTCAGGTCGGTGCCCGTTGCTCGGAAATGGAGGAGCGCCGCCGCGGTGAGGGCCTCGAAAAAGGTGGGGCGTTCGGGGAGCGATGGAAAGGCCGCTTCGATCCGCCGCAGGTGCCGCTCGAGGTCGTCCGCGGGAATGGGGCGCTCCCCCACGCGGATCCGCTCGGACACTTCGACCAGGTGCGGCGAGGAGTAGAGCCCGGTCCGCAGGCCCGCGCGGCGGAGGATGGATTCCAGATAGGCACAGGTGGAACCCTTGCCGTTGGTGCCGGCCACGATGACGTGGGGACCCTCGGCGGGGATCTCCAGGGCCCTGCAAAGGGCCTCGATGCGCTCCAGCCCCAGCGAAATATGGTTGGGTTTCAGGGATTCGAGGAACTCGTCAACCCACATGGAGGAGCCGCAGGAGGTTGCCCACGGCGGCCTTCAACTGGTTCCTGGGGAGCACCAGATCCACCATCCCCTTCTCCAGGACGAATTCGGCGCTCTGGAACCCTTCGGGCAGTTTTTGCCGGATGGTCTGTTCGATGACCCTCTGACCGGCGAACCCGATCAGGGCTTTCGGCTCGGCGATGTTGACGTCCCCCTGCATGGCGTAGGAGGCGGTGACGCCGCCCGTCGTGGGGTCGGCCAGGATGCTGATGAACGGGAGACCGGCCTCCCGCAGGCGGGCGACCGCCGCCGAGATCTTGGCCATCTGCATCAGGGAGAGAATGCCCTCCTGCATCCGGGCCCCGCCGGAGCAGGAGATGACGACGAGGGGTTTCCCCTCCGCCAGGGCCCGTTCGGCGGCGCGGGTGATCTTCTCCCCCACGGCGCTTCCCATGGACCCGCCGATGAAACGAAAGTCCATGGAACACAGGATTGCAGGAATACCTTCAATCGTGCCTTCGGCACATAGAATGGCATCGAAACCGCCCAGTACTTCATTGAGTTTTTTCACTGCGTCCTTGTAATTGACGCTCTTGAATACATCCTTGCCTTTTTCCTGACTTTTTTCCACATCTTTCTTGGAATACGAGAACTTCAATGGATCCGCTGATTTGATCTCATTTCCAAATGCCGTCCATTTGCCTGCGTCGCAGAGCATATCCAACCGTTCCCGGGCGGTCAGCGGAAAATGGTATCCGCATTTGGGGCAGATCTTCCCTCCGCGCGCGACCTCCTTGGAGTAGATGATCTCCTTGCAGGCCTTGCACTTGACCCACAGTCCCTCGGGGATCTTGATCGGACCGGAGGGACGCTCGGGGGGAGGGGTGTTTTCCGACATGGGACTCCATTATCCCAGAAATCGGGGCGAAATGCCAGCGCGCCTACGGCGTTTGATAGCCCAGCGGACCGTCGGGCCCCACCGGAAGGCCCAGGAGGAACCAGGCCACCAACAGGAGGGTCCAGAGCAGGCCAAAGACGAGGGTGTAGGGCAGCATGGTGGAAACGATGGTCCCGATGCCGTTCTTCGCGTCGTACTTCTCGGCGAAGGTCACGATGAGGGCGAAATAGGACATCATGGGGGTGACCACGTTCGTGATGGAGTCGCCGATGCGGAACACCGCCTGGGTGAGGGCGGGATGGTACCCCAGGAGCATGAACATGGGGACGAACACCGGGGCCATGATGGCCCATTTGGCCGAGGCCGACCCCATGAACAGGTTGATGAGGGCGGAAAGCAGGACGAACCCCACCATCAGGAGAACGCCCGTCAGCCCGATGGAGCGGAGGAACTCGGCGCCGTGGATGGCCAGGATCAGCCCCAGGTTGGAATGGGAGAAGAAATAGACGAACTGGGCCGCGAAGAACACCAGGACGATGTAGCCGGCCATGTGCCCCATGGACCCCGTCATCTGCCTGACCACGTCCTTGTCGCTGCGGATGGAACCGGTCGTGACGCCGTAGACCAGCCCGGGCACCAGGAAGAAGAGCATGATGGCGGTGACCAGACCGTTGAAGAACGCCGAACGCAGAAGCCCCTGACCCGGGTGCCTCAACAGGCCGTCCCCCGGCGCCGCGGCCGCGGCCAGCAGGCCCAGGAGGAGGACCAGCGCCAGGGCTGCGAGGAGGAGGCCCCGCTTCTCGGAGACATTGAGCTCATCCAGCTTTTGGGGGGTCTGGCCGCCCCGGTAGGCGCCCAGGCGGGGTTCCACGATCCTCTCGGTGACCAGGGTCCCCGCCGCCACGATCAGGAGGGCGGAGGCGCCCATGAAATAGAGGTTCGCAGCCGGACTGATGTGCATGGCGGGGTCCAGGATCTGGGCCGCACTTTCGGACAGGCCCGCCAGCACCGGGTCGATGGCGGTGATCATGAAGTTGGCCCCGAAGCCGCCGCTGACCCCGGCAAAGGCCGCCGCCAGGCCCGCGAGGGGGTGGCGGCCCAGGGCCAGGAAGATGGCCGCGCCCAGCGGGATCAGGATCACATACCCCGCCTCGGAGGCGATGTGGGACAGCACCCCCGCCAGGACCAGCGCGGCGGTGATAAGCCGGCGCGGCGCCCGTAGGACGAGGAACCGGATCAGGGCGGAGAGGAGGCCCGACCCCTCAGCCACCCCGATGCCGATCATCACCACCAGGACCAGGCCCAGGGGGGGGAAGCGGACAAAATTCTTCTCCAGCGACTCGAACATCCACCGCACCCCCTCCCCGTCCATCAGATTGCGGACCGAGACGGTTTCACCCGTCCCGGGGTGGATGACCTGCAGACCGGCCGCCGAGGCGGCCCAGGAGAGAAGCGCCACCGCCACGGCGAGGAGGGCGAAGAGGGTCGCGGGGTGCGGAAGGGCGTTCCCGACCGCTTCAACCCGGTCCAGAACCCGAAGAACCAGGGGGCGTTTGGGGGGCTGGGCGGCTTTTGGATTCGTCACGAAGGCCTCCTTTCACCATATCCGGGAGAACAGTGCCCGGACCGGGCGGCGGCAGTATACCACGGGGCCGCGCCGGTCCAATGCCGGCGCCTCACTCGTGCCGCAGGGCCTGGATGGGGTTGAGGAGGGCGGCCTTGTTGGCGGGGTAGAACCCGAAGAAGATCCCGACAAGGGCCGAGAAGCTGAACGCCAGGAGAACGGAGGGCGCCGTCAGAATGACCGCCCACCCCGCGAACCGGCTGATGAGGGCGGAGGCGGCCACCCCCAGGGCGATGCCGATGAGCCCCCCGATGCAGGAGAGGGTGACCGCCTCGATGAGGAACTGGAGGCGGACGTCCCCCCTTCGGGCCCCCACGGACCGCCGCAGGCCGATCTCCTTGGTGCGCTCCGAGACGGTGACGAACATGATGTTCATGATGCCGATCCCCCCGACCAGGAGGGAGACGGAGGCCACGGCCGCCAGCAGGAGCCCCATCACCCGGGCCGACTCCTCACGGGCCTGCATGAAGGAGGTGAGGTTGCGGATGCTGAAGTCGTCGTCCTGTTTCGGCCCGAGACGATGGCGCTGGCGCAGAAGCGCGCGGATCTCCGCCTCCGCCCGGTCCAGCGGGACTTCGTCGCGCACCTTGACGGCGATGGTGCGGACGGCCCCGGGGAACGGGGAGCCGAACAGCTTTCGCTGCGCCGTGGTGAGGGGGACGATGATGGTGTCGTCCTGGTCGTCCCCGCGGTCGGTCTGCCCTTTGGCCTCGAGGACCCCCAGCACCCTGAAGGGGACGTTTTTGATGCGCACGTGCTTCCCGAGCGGGTCTTCTCCACCGAAGAGGTTTTCCACCACGGTCTGGCCGAGGAGGCACACCTTGGCGCTGGAACGCACCTCGGCGTCGGCGAACACCCGTCCCGCGGCCAGGCGCCAGTTGCGGACGGCCAGGATGCCCGGCGTGCTCCCCACGATCCCCGTGGACCAGTTGAGGTTGCCGTAGACCACCTGCGCGACGCCGTTGTGGCTCGGGGCGATGTCCTCCACGGCGGACAGACGCTGGATGGCCTCGGCGTCCCCCAGGGTGAGGGTCAGCTGGGAACCCATCCCCATCCGGACGCCGCCGGCGGTGGTGCTGCCCGGAATGACCAGCAGGAGGTTGGTGCCCATCGAGGCCATCTGCTCCTCGATCTTCCGGCTGGCCCCCTCCCCCACCGCCATCATGGCGATGACCGAAGCCACGCCGATGATGATCCCCAGCATCGTCAGGAACGACCGCAGTTTGTTGACCAGGAGGGCCGTGAGGGCGATGCGGAAGGTGGAGGTCCAGCCGGTCACGGGGGCTCCTACGGGAACCGGGGGGAAGGGCTTCCAGGACGCGAGGCGGAGCGGGCGCCCGGGCTCTCCACGATCACCTTCATCCCTTCGCGCAGGTCCGGCGAAACCACCTCGGTGTAGACGCCGTCGGACAACCCGAGGAAAACGGTGACGCTACGGGGCTTTCCCCCCTCGACCACCCACACCGCGGATGCCCTCCCGGACGGCTTCGGCCCGCCGGCGGGGGGCCGGGCCATCTCTTTCCGGGCTTCTCCCGCTTCCCCACTTCCCGGCTTCCCCGCTTCCCCGCTTCCCGGCTTCCCGGCTTCCCCGCTTCCCGGCTTCCCCGCTTCCCCGCTTCCCCGTTTCCCGGATTCCCCGTT
>DCUZ01000088.1 GCA_002327305.1 Holophagales bacterium UBA2201
ACCGGCGACGCCAGGATCTTCTGGGGAAGGTGGCGCAGGTCCAGCACCTCCCCGGGATGGGCCAGGATGACCATGGTCCGCAGGATGTTCTGCAGTTCCCTCAGGTTGCCCGGGTAGGGATAGGTCCTTAAGTGGACCAGGGCGCGGCGGGAGAGCCCCTCCACCCGCTTCTGCTCTTCCCCGCAGATCCGCTCCAGAAAGGCGAGGATGAGGGGCTCCAGGTCCTCGCGCCGCTCCCGCAGGGGCGGGACCCGCACCTCGAGGGCGGCGAGGCGGTGGTAGAGGTCCTCGCGCATGGCGCCCGTTCGCAGAAGCGTCTCGGGTTCCACGCTGGTGGCGGCCACCAGACGGAAATCGGAGGGGAGGGAACGGGTGGTGCCGACGGGGGTGACCGCCTGCTCCTCCAGGGCCCGGAGGATCTTGGGCTGGAGACCCGGGGCGAAGGCGTTGACTTCGTCGAGGAAAAGGGTCCCCCCGTCGGCCAGCGCCATTTTGCCCACCCGTTCGTCCACGCTGGTGGCCACCCGCTTTCCGATGCCGAAGAGCTCCGACTCCAGCAGATCCCGGGGCAGGGCGGCGCAGTTGACGGCCACGAAGGGGCCCGACGAGCGCTTCCCGGAATGGTGGAGGGTGCGCGCGAACATCTCCTTGCCCACCCCCGTCTCCCCCACCAGCAGGACGGGGGCCGAGGAACGGGCCAGGGCGTCCATCCTCTGGTAGACCTCCAGGATGCGCGCCGAGCGCCCCAGGATCATCCCGTCGGGAAAGGTGAGGTTGGGGAAGAAAAAGAAATCGTCGCGGGCCCCCATGGGAAGGTGGTCCACCTCCTCCGTGTCCGTGGGGGTGACGGCTTTCAGCGCGGGGCGCTTGACGGGGAGGAAATCCTCCCGCTCGGCGGCCGACTCGCGCACCGTCAACTCCACCACCCCGACCGCCACCCGGTCCCCGGATTTCAGCGGCGATTCCGGCACGCGCTTCCCATTCACATGGGTGCCGTTCCGGCTCTGGAGGTCGGTCAGGCCCCACCGTTCGCCGGTGCGGGCGAGGGTGAAGTGGAACCGGGAGATGCCGCGGAACGGGAGGACGATGTCGTTGTCGGGGTGGGCCCCGCCGTTCAGCGCCCGGGTCCCGTCCCCGAAGGGAAAGGTCACCGTCCGGCCCGGGAGTTCCAGTTCGAAAAAGAACATGGCCCGGGGTCCTACTCCTGCGGCTCGGCGTCGGCCCAGTCCACCTGGTAGTTGGGGGCCTCCTTGGTGATGGTCACATCGTGGACATGGGACTCCTTCAGCCCCGCGGAGGTGATGCGGATGAACCGCGCCTGGGTGCGGAGCTCTTCGATCGTGCGGCATCCCGCCAAACCCATTCCCGCCCTCAGGCCCCCCACCATCTGGTGGATGACCGAGGAGAGGGGCCCCTTGTAGGGAATGCGCCCCTCGACCCCTTCGGGGACCAGCTTGGAGGGCTCGGCCCCCTCCTGGAAGTAGCGGTCCTTGGAGCCGCTCTTCATGGCGGAGACGCTCCCCATGCCCCGGTAGGACTTGAAGGTGCGCCCCTTGTAAAGGATGACCTCGCCGGGGCTCTCCTCGGTCCCGGCGAAGATGGAACCGATCATGACGCTGTGCGCCCCCGCGGCGAGGGCCTTGGTGAGGTCGCCCGAGAAGCGGATGCCGCCGTCGGCGATGACGGGGATCCCGTGCCGGCTCACCCCCTGGACGGCCCAGAGGATGGCGGAAAGCTGGGGCACGCCCGCCCCGGTGACGATGCGGGTGGTGCAGATGGAGCCCGGCCCGATCCCCACCTTGACGGCGTCCACGCCCAGTTTGGCCAGCGTCTGCGCCCCCTCCTTCGTGCCGACGTTGCCCACGACCAGGGGGAAGTCGGGGAATTGCTTCCTGAACCGGGCGACGAACTCGGTCACCCCCTTGCTGTGGGCATGGGAGGAGTCCACCACCAGGCAGTCGGCCTGGGCGCGGACGAGCTCCTGGGCCCGCTCGAGGGAATCGGGCCCGACCCCCACGGCGGCGCCGACCAGGAGGCGCCCCTGGCCGTCCTTGCACGAGCTGGGGAACTCCAGTTTCTTCTGGATGTCCTTGACGGTGATGAGCCCCTTGAGGGCCCCGGCCTTGTCCACCACCAGCAGTTTCTCGATCTTGTTCTTGTGGAGCACCTGTTTGGCCTTCTCCAGGTCGGTGCCGGGGGGGACGGTGATCAGGGGCGAGATCGTCATCACCTGCGCCACCTTCTTCCCCAGGTTGGTCTCGAACCTCAGGTCGCGGCTCGTGAGAATGCCGCACAGTTTCCCGGAGCCGTCCACCACGGGGACGCCGCTGATGTTGTAGCGCCCCATCAGCTCCAGCGCCTGGGCCACCTTCATCTCCGGCGTGACGGTGACGGGGTCGGTGATCATCCACGACTCGTACCGTTTCACCCGGTCCACCTCTCTCGCCTGCTCCTCGATGGAGAGGTTCTTGTGGATGAACCCCAGGCCGCCCTGCTGGGCCAGGGCGATGGCCAGGCGGCTCTCGGTGACGGTGTCCATGGCCGCCGAGACGATGGGGACATTGAGGGTGATGGTGCGGGTCAGCCGCGTGCGGACGTCCACCTGGTTGGGGTGCACCGCCGAGTAGGCGGGCTGGAGGAGCACGTCCTCGAAGGTCAGGCCGAGGGGGAGGTTCTCGTTCAGCATGTCGTCACCTCTGGTGTGGAGAAACGTAAATGGTAAAGAGTAAAGGGTAAATGGGAGGAACTAATCGGAGAATTGGAGCGTTTGATGGCTTGTGGCCATTTACAATTTACCATCTACTATTTACGCCTTTGGAGATTGATAGCTCTTAGCCATTTACTATTTACCATTTACTATTTACGCCTTTTGAGATTGATAGCTCTTAGCCATTTACTATTTACCATCTACTATTTACGCCTTTGGAGATTGATAGCTCTTGGCCATTTACTATTTACCATTTACTATTTACGCCTTTTGAGATTGATAGCTCTTAGCCATTTACTATTTACCATTTACTATTTACGCTTTTCAACTTGCGCCGTGGCATTTTTTATACTTCTTCCCGCTGCCGCAGGGGCAGGGATCGTTGCGTCCCACCTTGGGTTCGGCCTTGTGGGCCACCTGGACGGAGGTCTGGGGGGCGGCGATCTCCCTCGGTTTGGGGGGAGGCGCGATGGGCCGCCGCGCCTCCCGGAGCTGTTCCGGCGTCGCGGGCTCGTAATGGAAGGCCTGGGCGACGATGTAGTCCTCGATGCGGTCCATCATGGACTCGAAGAGGTCGAACGACTCCCGTTTGTACTCCACCAGGGGGTCGCGCTGGGCATAGGCCCGCATCCCGATCCCCTCGCGCAGCCGGTCGAGCCCCAGAAGGTGGTCCTTCCACTGGGTGTCCACCACGCGGAGCATGATGAACCGCTCGAACTGGACCATGAAGTCCTCGCCGAGGCGCGCCACCTTGTCGGCGTACCTCTTCTCGGCCCTGCCCCACAGTTCCGACTTCATCGTATCCGGGGAGAGGGGCTCCAATTCCCCGGCCGTGACGGCGAGGTTGTAGTAGGCCTGGCACTTGACGACGATCCCCGCCAGGTCCCACTCCTGCGGGTCCTTGTCGGACGGGCAGGCCTCCTCGATGGCGCGCTCGAGGATGTTGCGCCCCACCTCCAGGATGTAGTCCCGCCGCATTTTCCCCTCGAGGACCTCGCGGCGCATCGTGTAGATGGCCTCGCGTTGCTTGTTCATCACGTCGTCGTAGTCCAGGAGGTGCTTGCGGGTGTCGAAGTTGTGGGCCTCCACCGTCTTCTGCGCCCGTTCGATGGAGCGGGAGACCATGCGGCTCTCGATGGGGACCCCCTCGCTGAGGCCGAACCTCTGCATGAAGGCGGCCATCCGCTCGGAGGCGAAGATGCGCATCAGGTCGTCCTGCAGGGACAGGTAGAAGCGCGACGAGCCGGGGTCGCCCTGGCGCCCGGAGCGCCCGCGCAGCTGGTTGTCGACGCGGCGCGACTCGTGGCGTTCGGTGCCGATGATGTGGAGGCCGCCGGCGGCCAGCACGGCGTCGTGGCGCAGCTGCCAGTCGGCCTTGAGCGCGGCGATGCGGGCCGCCTTGTCGCTGTCGGACAGCGCCTCGTCCTGGCTGATGGCGTCGATTTCCTTCTGGATGCTGCCGCCCAGCACGATGTCGGT
>DCUZ01000036.1:0-14204 GCA_002327305.1 Holophagales bacterium UBA2201
CGCCCAGCGTCCCTGCGCGCCGTAGAGGGGGGGACCCTTCCCCGGTCGGGCGTCAGGGGTGCAGAAGATCGGCCGCCGCGGTCCTCAGGTCCTTGTTCTCCACGGCGGTGAATTTTTTGAGGGTCTCGAGATTCATCCCCCGCAGAACATCCCTGCACACCCGATAGACATCCACTTCGGCCTTGCTGTGCTTGATGTAGGCGCCGTCGACGAGGGGGGCGCGGTCGTCAAAGGCCTGCCCCCGCGTGGGGCGGCGGCCCCGGAACAGCCGCTCGGAGAGGGCCCGGCCGCCGGGGCCCAGGACGCGGACCCTCCAGATCTCCACGATCACGCGGCCGCGCAGGGGGGGATAGGCGCCCCCTTCCCGCTCCCGGACATACCGCCGTTCGAACGAGCCGCGGCTGACGACCACCTCCAGGGGTCCGAGACGCCGGGCCAGTAGGGGGTGGTCCAGGGCCGCCCGCAGGCGGGTTTCGCGGGGGTCGGGGTCCTCCGGCGGCCCCTCGTTGAACCGGCGGACGGTTTCGCGCAGGGCTTCGTTTTCGATCGCTTCCAACCCGTCCATCTCGTACAGCCGCCGCCAGACGGCCGCGCGCACGTCCTCGTCGGGCTCCGCCGCGGCGGCCCGGGCCAGGACGGCCCCGTCGCGCACCGCGGAGGCGGCCGCGGCCCGGAGGGGCCAGTCGAGCCCGTCGGCCAGGTAGGCGGCCAGAAGGTCCGGGTCGGTCTGGCGCCTCAGCGCCCATTCCCGCACCTGCGCGCTGGGGTCGGTGCGCAGGATGTGGTCCAGAAGGGGCGGATCCAGGAGCCGGCCCACGGCAGCGCGGCGGACGAGGGAGGAGACCTCGTCCGTCGCCGTCCGGGCGAAGAGGGCGGGATCGTCCGGGAGGGCCGCCACCGCCTGGGCCCGCACCCCCTCGTCGGGGTCCTCGAGCGCCCGCCGGAGGACTTCAGGGTCCTTCACGCGGGCCGCGGCCTCCCGCCGGACGGCGGGGGAGGGGTCGCGGGCGAGGAGACGGGCCAGGAGGACCGGATCATCCAGGCGGGCGGCGGCGCGGGCGCGGACGGCTTCCTCCGGCTCATCCCCGGCGATCCGTGCCAGGACGCCGGGGGTCTCCACCCGGGCGGCGGCGGCGGCGCGGACCTCCGGGTCGGGATCGGTCAGGGCCAGCCGGTCCAGGAGGTGGGCCTCCCGCACGGCGGTCGCCGCCGCCCGCCGCACCTCGGCCGGCTGGTCCGGGGTGGTCAGGCGGCGAAGCGACTCGGTCCCGGCGAGGCGGGCCGCGGCCGCCGCGCGGACGGCGGGAGGGGCCGCGCCGTCGAGCGCCAACGCCTCGATCCATGCCTCGTCGGAAGCGAGGCGGACGGCGAGGACCCGGACCTCGGGGACGGGATCTTCTCGGGCGATGCGTTGATAGGCCTCCTCGTCGGCGATCCGCGACAGGGCCCGCTCCCTCAACAGGGGATCATCCGTGCCGCGGGCCACTTCCAAAAGCCGCAGGGGATCGGTCAGCCGGCCTGCGGCCGCCCGGCGAAGGTCGGGGTCGGGGTCGTTCAGGGCGATGGCGGCCAGCCGCCGGGGGTCAAGAAGGGCCCCCACCGCGGCGCGCCGGACGCCGGTGTCGGGGTCGTCGCGCAGGACGGCCTCGAGGAAGTCCCCGTCCGTGATCCGCTCCACCGCCATTTCCCGGATGAAGGGTTCCGGGTCGGACCGCGCCGCCCCGGCCAGGAGGACGGGGTCGTGGACGCGGGAGAGGGCCGACGAGCGGAGGAACCAGTCCCCTTCCCGGGCCAGGCGCGCCAAATGGGCGGGGTCGTCGATGCGGAGGATGGCGGCCCCCCGGGCCTCCTTCCAACGCGACTCCCACGCCACCCGGGCCAGCGCCTCCTGCCCCGTGATCCGTTCCACCGCCTCCGTGGCCGCCGCCGCGTCGGGGGCCTTAAGCGCCAGGAGGAGGTCGCCCTCGGCGGGGACCGGCACGGGGAAGGGGGGGCGGGCGGCGGCGCAGGCCCAAAGGAGGGCCGGGACCAGGAGGCCCGACAGGCGCATCGGGGCCCGATCAGCGACGGGACAGGGCCTTGATGAAGGCCTCGTTCTGCAGGAGTTTGGCGGCGGCGTCGAGGAGGGAATCGGAGAGGGTCTCGTAGTAATTCTCCGATTTGTAGGTCCGGCCGAACCGCTTGGCCGTACCGGCGGCCAGGCCCGACCAGATCACCTCGCCGGCGGGCGTCCGCGCCTCGATGGCGAGGGTCACCTCCCCCTGGTAGGTGCTGGTCTCCAGGACGAAGAACCGCTTCACCTTGCCGGAGACGACCACGTCGCCGCCGGAGGCCACCGCGTCGAGCCCCGCGCCCCCGAGGAGGCGCATGAGGTTTTCGGTGACGAAGGGGGCGACCGGCTCGGCGGTGGTGACGGAGAGGACGATCCCCTTGTCCTCCTTGTCGCGGTTTTCCCCGATGAGGGAGGGGTTTTCCCGTCCGTCGGCCAGTTCCCGCACCTCCACCTTCACGCCGGAGGTGCCGGTCAGGTCGATGGCGCCGTATTCGGCCAGGGAACTGGTGGGCTTCCATACCAGGGGGATGTTTTCAAGGGGCTTTTTCGCGGCGGCCAGGGGCTGGGCCAGGGCCGCGGCCATCAGGGCGAACAGGATCCAAAACCGGAGGTTGTTCATGGGCGGACCGTCTCCTTTTTCAAATAGAATGGCTTCATTTCCCCTTTATTATCGCAAAGGGCGGCGCTCGATGCAACCCGGCGGGGGGAGCGGGCCGGATTACCGGTTGCAGTAGGCGTCCGCGATCCGCGCCAGGGGGCCCGTGGCGAACCCCAGGGGACCTTCGGTCCCGAAGCCGTTATCGGCCGTGACCAGGAAGAACAGGGCCGTTCGGGGGCCGCTGATCCCCGATTCCAGGTCCACCCCCGACAGGGAAAGCATCCCGGTCCCGTCCGGTCCCGTCCATCCGGACAGCGAACAAAGGGCGTCGCCTGTGGCCGGGTCGGCCACTCGGAAGGGGTCGGTGGAGGCCGAGTTGGAGACATAAATGTGGTAGTGGGCGGCCCCCACATCCTCGAAGAGGAGGTCCACCCGGGCGGGGTCCGCGTTCTTCGAGGCCTTCAACCGCCGGGGATCGGCCGCGGAGACCTCGGGGGGGGCGGCCGCGCCGCAGGAGCCGGAGCCGGTGTAGGTGCAGTCCCAGGCGCCCGATTCTATATGGATGGTCCAAGCAGTCAGCGTGCCGTTCGATCCTTGCCCGGCGCCGGAATGGGTGATATACAGACGCCACAGGCCATTGCCGATGGTGCTGCCGTCCACCATGGAGGAGAGATCGAATCCGACCACATTGACCCATCCGGAGCGGCGGCCGTTGTATACCGTATGCTGGAACCCATGGGATATTCCCCCCGATCCAGCGGAGACAAGCGGGCCTTTGCGGATCCTCCCCGCCTGGCGCGAGAGGGATTTTCCACTTGCGCTTTCAATGGGTTGCGGCGGGATCTGCGGCATGAAATCCGGCAGTAGGGAGGTCGGGGCCGCCGGGCCGACAAGGCGGAAAAGAGGCGTCCGCCGTTTCAGGGAAGGGATGGTTCCGGGGCCCGCGCGGCGGCGGAGCCGGCCACCCAGCCGGAGGACCAGGCCCATTGAAGATTGTATCCCCCCGAGTCGCCGTCCACGTTGAGGATTTCGCCGGCGAAATGGAGGCCGGGGACGAGGCGCGATTCGAGCGTTTCAGGATCCACCTCCGCGGTCTCCACCCCGCCGGCGGTGACCTGGGCGTTGGGCCATCCGGTGTGCCCGGCCACCGGAAAGGTCCACGCGTGGAGGGCGCGGGCAAGGCGGGCCTGCTCCTCCCCGGTGAGCGAACCCCAGGGGCGGGACCAGTCGAAACCGAGCGCTTTCAGAAGGACCTGGCCGATCCTCTTGTTGATCCAGCCGGCCAGGAAATGCTCCATGGACCGGTCGGGCTTGTTCAGGCACCGGGATCGGATGCAGTGGAGGGTCTCCGTCTCCGGTTGCTCGGGGAGGAGGTCGAGGGCCACCTCCACGCGCCGGCCGGCCGACCACGCCTCCACCGCGTTCCGGCTCAGGGCCAGCGCCGCGGGACCGGAGAGGCCGTAGGCGGCGAAGAGCGCCTCTCCCCGGGCCGTCCCGCCCTCCCGCCCGTCCACGAGGAGCCGGGCGACGACCTCCCACCGCATCCCCTGCATGGCCCTGGGGTGCGCTCCTTCCAGTTTCAACGGGACCAGGGCCGGAAAGGGCTCGACCACGGCGTGCCCCAGGCGCCGCGCCAGGTCCAGCCCACCGCCGACGCTCCCCGTGTGCGGGGCCGCCTTCCCGCCGGTGCAGAGGATCACCCGCCGGGCGATGAAGCGGGTCCCGCCCTTCGCCGTGACGGCCAACCCCTTCCCCTGCCGCTCAATCTCCGCCACATCGGTCCCGGCCACCGTCTCCACGCCGCTCTCTTCCGCTTCGAGCCGCAGGGCGTCCAGGACGGAGGCCGCCTGGTAACTGCGGGGATAGACCCGCCCCTGCCCGTCACGCGCGCTCTGAAGCCCCAGGCGCCCGAAGAAGGCGAGCGTGGCGTCGAGATCGAACTTCCCGATGACGGCCATCGCCAGGGCGGGGTCGCCGTGAAACCGGTCGGCGGAAAGGTGGAGGTTGGAGAGGTTGCACTGGTGGTTGCCGGTGGTCAGCAGTTTCTTCCCCACGCGGGGGTTCTTTTCCAGCAGGACCACCGAGGCCCCCCCCCAGCGCGCGGCGATGGCGGCGAGAAGGCCGGAGGCGCCCCCGCCGCCGACGAGGACGCCGTGCGGGCCGTTCTCCGGCCGGGCCGTCACGGGAGGGGCGCCTCCCGGTCGAGGTCCCCGCTCCAGAGGTAGGTCTGGGTCTCATCCACCGCCACGCCGCTGAGGAGGAGGAGGGAGACGAGGTTGGGGAGGGCCATGAGGCCGTTGGCGACATCGGCGAAGGCCCAAACCGCCGAGAGGGTGGCCACCGACCCCACCATGACGCCCCCCACCCAGAGCCACCGGTAGGGGAGGATGACCCTGGGGCCGAAGAGGTATTCGGCCGCCTTCTCCCCGTAGTAGGACCATCCCAGGATGGTGGAAAAGACGAAGGTGAGGAGCCCCACGGCCAGCACCGCGGGGCCCACGAGGGGGAAGTCGCCGAAGGCGGCCTTGGAGAGGGCGGCGCCGTTGAGGCCGCGCGTCCATTCGCCGCTGTTGACGATCACCAGCCCCGTGACGGCGCACACCACCACCGTGTCCCAGAAGGTCCCGGAGGCGGAGACGAGGGCCTGTCGGACGGGGTTCTTCGTCTGGGCGGCCGCCGCCACGATGGGGGCGCTCCCGAGCCCCGACTCGTTGGAGAAGAGGCCGCGGGCGATGCCGTAGCGGACGGCTTCCCGCATCCCGACCCCCAGGAATCCCCCCACGGCGGCGTGGCCGGAGAAGGCGCTCTTGACGATGAGGAGGAACGAGGCGGGGACGGTGTCGAAGTGCATCGCCAGCATCACGACACAGCCGGCGAAGTAGAAGAAGGCCATGAAGGGGACCAGCCGCCCGCAGACGGCGGCGATGGAGCGGATCCCCCCCAGGATGACCAGGGCGGTGAAGGCGGAGAGGAGGAGGCCGGTGACCCACACCGACCCCTCGGCCAGCCCCTCGGTGGCGGGATAGTGGGCCAGGGTCTCGCGGATCATCTGGGCGATGGAGTTGGCCTGGACCATGTTGCCGATGCCGAAGGCCGCGATGGCGGTGAAAAGGGCGAAGAGGATCCCCAGCCACCGGGACTTCAGCCCGCGCTCGAGGACGTACATGGGGCCGCCGGCCATTTCGCCGCGGTCGTTGACGGTCCGATACTTGACCGAGAGGAGCGCCTCGGCGTATTTAGTGGAAATTCCGAAGACCCCGGTCAGCCACATCCACAACACCGCTCCCGGGCCGCCGGCGGCGACGGCGGTGGCCACCCCCACGATGTTTCCCGTCCCGATGGTGGCGGCCAGGGCCGTGGCGAGGGCCCCGAACTGGCTGATGTCGCCCGCACCCTCCTTCTTCCCCGAAAGGGAGATCCGGATGGCCTGCCCGATGTAGCGCTGGGGGAACCGGAGGCGGAGGGTCAGGAAGAGGTGGGTGCCGAAGAGGAGGACCAGCATGGGCGGGCCCCAGGCGAAATCGCCCGCCGCGGAAAGCCCGGCGTCCAATTTGGCGTAGAGGTCGGCCGCGGTCACGCCGGGACCTCAGTCGAGCGCCCGCACGCTCCAGGCGTGGGGGGGGCGCACGCCTCCGATGTCCGCGACGGAGGACTCGACGGTGAAGGCGAGGCACTGCTTCCAATAGTCGTAGGGGGTTCCGTCGGCGGCGTGCGCCGCCGCGTCCAGGATGTACGTTCCACCGGCGAGGGGGCATCCGGGGAGTGAGAAGACCACCTCGCCCCTCCCGGGCACGACGCCGAGAGGGATGCCGTCGATGGCGGTGTTGGTCCCGTAGACGGGGGTGCGGTCGCCGGTGAAGAGCCCGACGCCGAAGACCAGGTCGGCCACCGGCTCCGGCATCCGGTACCGGATGGCGATGGCGGCGTCGGCGCCGCTGTGGAGGGTGTCGGTCTCCTTCCCGTCGGGACCGCGCAGGGCGACGCCGTCGATGGCGACGCGGCGGTCGCCGTAACGGAGGACCTCCTCCTCCCGCTTCTCCTCGGGGGGCGCCGGGGCCAGGGAGGCGCGGTAGCGGCCCACCACCTCGTCGGGCGCCCCGGCCATCTTGAGGGCCCCCTCCTCCAGCCAGGCGGCCCGGTGGCAGATGCGGGCCACCATGTCGAGGTCGTGGGAGACGAGGAGGATGGCCGTCCCCTCCCGCTGGAGGCGGCGGATGCGGGCGAGGCATTTGCGCTGGAAGGCCTCGTCGCCCACGGAGAGGATCTCGTCCACCAGGAGGATGGGGGCCCCCGCGTGGACCGCCACCGCGAACCCCAGCCGCGCCTGCATCCCCGAGGAGTAGGTCTTGACGGGCTCCTCGATGAAGCCGCCCAGGTCCGCGAACTCCAGGATCTCGGGGAGGCGCCGTCTCACTTCGGCGCGCGTCAGGCCCAGCAGGACGCCGTTGACCGTCACGTTCTCCCGCCCCGACATTTCCGGGTGGAACCCCGCCCCCAGTTCGATGAGGGCCGCCGCCCGGCCGTTGACCGTCACCGTCCCCGAGGTGGGGCGAAGGATGCCGGAGACCAGTTTGAGCAGGGTGCTCTTGCCGGCCCCGTTGGGACCCACGATGCCGAGGGTCTCCCCCGGATGGACCCGCAGGGAGAAGTCCTTGAGCGCCCAGAAGGTCTCCCCGGCGGCGAAGGTGGCCCTCCATTCCCGCTTCAGGAGGGCCCCCTTGAACGATTGCCACCGGTAGGCGCTGCGGTGGTATCGCTTGGAGACGCGGTCGAGGGCGATGGGGGCGGTCACAGCCGCTCCGCCAGGTTCTCCCGCAGCGCCGCGAAGGCCGTCAACCCCAAGGCCAGGGCGACCAGGGCGAAGACGGCCGAGGCGAGGAGGGCCCCCGGGGAGGGGAGGGTCCCGAAGAAGAGGGTCTGTTGCCACAGCCGGAAGAGGTGGGTGAGGGGGTTGAGGCGGATGACCGTCCGCATCCAGGGGATGGGGAGCATCTCGAGGACGTAGATGATGGGGGTGGCGAAGAAAAGGAGGTGGAGGAGGTTGGTCAGGAGGTCCTTGAAGTCGCGGAAATAGACGCTGGAGGCCGCCACCAGGAGGCCCAGTCCGGCGAGGGCCAGGACCTGGAGGAGCAGGGGGACCACCGCCAGGAGGGCGGTCCATCGGAGGTGCCCGGTCAGGGCCAGGGCCGCCAGGACCACGGGGAGACCCAGGAGGAAGTGGAGGCCGTGGGAGATCACCTTGACCACGGGGAGGGCCTCGGAGGCGAAGGGGACCTTCTTCATCAGCGACGCGTTGTCGGCGAAGACGGTGGTGCACTCGGTCAGGCAGCCGGCGAACCAGGTCCACGGGAGGAGTCCGACGAAGAGGAAGAGGGCGTAGGGGCTGACGCCGGCCACCCGGGGCTGGAAGATGGTGGAGAAGACCACCGTATAGACGCCGAGGAGGAGAAGGGGGTTGAGGAAGGACCAGAAGTACCCCAGGACCGAACCCCGGTAGCGGGTCTTCATCTCCCGCGCCACCAGGGTCAGGATGAGCTCGCGCTGGCGGAGGATCGCCGTCAACGGCGGCGCCACGCTAACGCCCCAGGTCCCTCTTGGTCCGGCTCAGTTCCCTCAGCAACTGCTGACGGTACCGTTCCATCGCATCCAGGTAGTCCACCGCCCGCCCCTCCTGTACCTGGTAGATCCGCGGGAACTTGAGCACCTCGCCCGAATCCATGAACGAGAGGGTCCCCGTGGCGCCGGGGAGGTTGGAGACGGAACGCAGGCCGCGCCGCATCCCCTCCGGAGTTTCGCCCCCCGAGCGGATGGCCTCCGCCAGGGCCAGAAGGGCGTCGTGGCCGTAGGCGGAAAACACGCCCGGGTCGCGCCCGAACCGGTTGCGGTATCGGGCGGCGAAGGCGGCCGCCGCGGGGTGGTTGGGGTTTTCCGGTTCGAAGGGGGGGCGGAGCAGATAAAGCCCCTCCGCCAGGACCCCCACCTGGCGCAGCATGCCCGGGGCATTGAAGGCGGACGAAGTCACCGTGGGGCCGTTCCACGGGCCGCTTCTCAGGACGGCGAGGGCCTCCCGCAGGGCGTCGGCGTAGGCGGCGATGAACAGGGCCGCCGGGGCCGGCTTCAGGGCCCTGCCGATGACGGGGCCGTATTCCCCGGCGTCGGCGGGGAGGATGAGCGCCGGGGCGCGGTCCACTCCCAGACGCTTGAGCTCCGCGGCGAGGTCGGTCCCCATCCCGCGGCTCCAATCGTTGTCTTCGGTCAGGATGAGGACCGTCTGCGCCGCCAGGTCCTCGACGAGGAACTTGGCGGCCGTCATCACCTCATGGCGGTCGGAGGGGTACACCCGGAAGAACCAGGGGCTCCGTCCCGCCAGGGTGGTGGCGGAGGCGCTGGGAGAGACCAGAAGGCGGCCCGCCTTGTCCGCCAGGGGGATGAGGGCGAGCGCTTCGGTGGTGGTGGTGCCGCCGATGACTGCGGCCGCCCCCTCCTTCAGCAGGGCGTCGAACGCCGCCCGGGCGGTGTCGGAATCCGAGGAGGAATCGAGGTAGCGCAGGCGCAGGGCTACGGGGAGGTCCCCGTTTTGACGGAGGGTCTCCTCCGCGATCTGCACCCCCTCCTTGATGGCCTGGCCGTAGCGGAACCACTCCCCCGATTCGGGAAGGATCACCCCGATGGTGACGCTTTTGGGCGAGCAGGCCAATAAAGAGAGGAGCAGGCCGGCGGCCCACCACGCCCTCACGCCGGACGCTCCCGGAACGATATCATCGGTCAATTATAACAATAAACCACCCCGCCTCAACCGCCGCCGCAAGGCGGCGCGGCGGCCGGGGGGGAGAAGGCGCAGGAGCATGGCGGTGGCGGATACATAAAACATTGAAAACTCAGGATGTTGATCCGATAGCAGCGCCAGGTGCGCCTCGATGGCGGCAAGGTCCCCGCGAGCGACGGGGCCCGTGAGGCCTCCGGCCGGGCCGGCCGTTATGGCGTTTTCGAGTGAAGAGCGCACCAGCGGCGCCAGGGCCGCGAGGGCGTCATGGGCCGGCATCTCCGCGGCCTCCCGCATCAGGGTCCCGGCGGCGGAAATCTGGGCGTGGAGGAGGTTGCCCGCCATCACGCAGGCCAGGTGCCAGGCGGCATCGGCACCCGGGTGGATGGCGAACGGCCGCCCTCCCAACCGGCGGACCCACCGTTGCACTTCCCTCATCCCGTCGGAGGTGGAAGACCCGATACCGAAGGCCACGCCCCGCGGCAGGGGGGCGGGATCGGCGGGGAAGGCGAACACCGGGTGCATCTTGGCCGTCCGCCAGCCGGCCCGGGCAAGCGGGGCCAGCGCATCCACCGGCGTGGCGCCGCCGAGGTGGATGGCCAGGCCGGGCGCCGATCCCTCCCGCACCAGGGCGCGCGCGGTCCCGGGAATGGAGGGATCGGGGACGGCCAGGACGACCAGGTCCCAGCGGCGGGCCGGTGTGGTGGAGAGATGGAACCGGCGGCCGAAGGCCCGGGCCCTGGCGGCATCCCGGTCGTGCACGGTGACGGCGAAGCCCCGGCGGGCCAGGGTCAGCGCCAGGGAACCTCCCGCGCGGCCGCAGCCGATGACGAGGACCTTCCGGTTTTCTGGATTAGGCGAACCCATATCCGGTATTCTATAATGAAATGATGTCCCGCACCCGCAAACGCGCCGCCGCGGTCGTCCATCTGGGCTGTCCCAAGAACCTCACGGTCTCCGAGGAGATCGCCGGGCGGCTCGCGCGCGGGGGGTGGCGCCTCACCGCCCCGGAGGAGGCCGAGGTGGCCTTCGTCAACTCCTGCGGGTTCGTGGGCGAGGCCAAGAAGGAGACGCTCGAGAGGGTCCTCGAACTGGTGGAAATGAAAAAGGGCGGCCGGCTGAAACGGATCGTCTTCACCGGCTGCATGGCCGGGCTCTACCGCGACGAGCTCCTGCGCGAGGTGCCCGAGATCGATGCGGTGGTGGAGCCCGGACGCCTGGACGACCTCCTCGGCCCCGCGGGGCCGCGCCTCGTCACCACCCCCGGCTACGCTTACCTGCGC
Source organism: Holophagales bacterium UBA2201 (assembly GCA_002327305.1). Classification (GTDB taxonomy): domain Bacteria; phylum Acidobacteriota; class Thermoanaerobaculia; order UBA2201; family UBA2201; genus UBA2201. Next base: position 10,698 of record DCUZ01000036.1, read on the forward strand.
ATCGCCGAGGGGTGCGGCCACGACTGCGCCTTCTGCATCATCCCCCAACTCACCGGTCCCTACCGCTCCAGGCCCGCGGTCGAACTCCTGGCGGAGGCGCGGGACCTGGAACGCCAGGGCGCCAGGGAGCTGGTGCTCGTGGCCCAGGATTCCACGCAGTACGGCTCGGACCTCCGCCGCGGCCCCGACATCACCGGGCTGGTCCGGCGCCTCCTTCGCGCCACGGCCTTTCCCTGGATCCGCGTCATGTACCTCTATCCCGAGACCTTCCCGACGGCGCTGCTGGAATTGATGCGGCACGAGCCGCGGGTTCTGCCCTATTTCGACCTGCCGTTCCAGCACGCTTCGCCCGCCGTCCTCAGGCGGATGAGGCGCGGCGGCTCCCCCGCCCATTTCCTGAGGCTGATCGAACGCATCCGGAAGGCCCTGCCGCACGCCGCCTTCCGGTCCTCCTTCATCGTGGGCTATCCCGGTGAGACCGATGCGGATTTGCGGATCCTCGAGAACTTCATCCGGGCCGCCCGTCTCGACCGCGTGGGGTTCTTCCTCTACAGCGACGAACCCGAAGCCGCCTCGCACACCCAAGACGGCAAGGTGGCGCGGAACGCCGCCCGGACCCGCCTCCGGCGCCTGGCCCGGATCCAGAAGGCGATTTCGCTGAAAAAGCACCGGGCGCTGGTGGGAAAGATCCTCCCGGTCCTGGTGGAGTCCTCCGAACCCTGCCGCGGGCGGATCGCCTCCATGGCGCCGGAGGTGGACGGCCATGTTTCCCTTGCGGGGACCCGCACCGATCCCGGCGTCCTGGGGAAGGCCACCATCATCGCCGCCTATCCGTACCATTTGAGGGCGCGCTGGCATGGAACGGATTAGCTCGCTTCTGGATCCCCGCCTTCCCCGCGGGGGCGTGGGGACCATCGGCAACTTCGACGGCCTCCACCTCGGCCATCGCCGCATTCTCGCGCGCGTGCTGGAGGAGGCCCGCCGCCTCGGGGCCCCATCCTTCCTGTTGACCTTCAAGCCGCACCCCGTGAAGGTCCTTCGCCCGGAGATCGCCCCGCACCTCATCTTCACCCCGGCGCAGAAGCAAGCCGCCCTGGAAACGACCGGCCTGGATTTCATGATCGAACTGCCGTTTACGGTGGAGTTCTCTCACCTCACCGGCGCCGATTTCGTCAGGGGGGTGCTGGTGGAGCGCCTCGCCGTCCGGGCGTTGATGTTCGGGGAGGACTTCCATTTCGGGTACCAGAAGAGCGGCAACCTCGCCCTGCTTCGGGAGATGAGCGGTCCGGCGGGCTTCACGGTCGAGGGCATCCCCGCCGTTCTGTATGGAGGCCAGCCCGTCTCCTCCAGCCGCATCCGGTTTGCCGTCCTGGACGGGGATGTGGAGGGGGCCGCGGTGATGCTGGCGGGGCCCTTCACCCTGGAGGGGACGGTGGTCGAGGGGCGGCGGAAGGGCAAGGAACTGGGGTTCCCCACGGTCAACCTGGACCCGGAGAACGAACTCGTCCCCGGCGACGGCATCTACGCCGCCCAGGTCCGCCTGCCCGGGGAGACCGACTGGCGCCCCGCGGCCTCCTCCATCGGCGTCAACCCCACCTTCGACGGGAAGACGCGGGCGGTGGAGGCGTTCATCCTCGATTACGACGGCGAATTGTACGGCGCCCAGGTGGCCCTGCGGTTCTTCAAAAAGATCCGGAACCAGGAGGCCTTCTCCGGAGCGGAGGAGTTGGTGGCGCAGATCGGGCGGGATGTGGAGGCCGTGCGCGGCTATTTTGCGCAAGAGCGATAAGGACGCTTAGTTTCGAGTTTCGAGTTTTAAGTTTCGAGTTCCCCCACCTCCAACGCTTCTGTAGCGTCCTCAGCGTGCTGAGGACGGCCTTCGTGTATTATTATAACGAGTTGTCAATCAGGATGAAGCCTGGTGATAAGCTGGATGCGCAGAGCGGGAGGGATATGAATCAATTAAGAAATATTCTGCGGAGGATCAATAGTGAATAGATTGTCTCCGATCGTGAGGATATATTGGTGGCTGATTTTCTTCTTGTCCCTATTGAACCTTATTTTTGAGATCATCTTCCCGACGAAACAGACGGATATGGGAATGGGCAATGCCTGTATTCTATTGCCATTCTATTTTATTGCCATTATTCTCGCCGTGGCAGTATTCATCTATGCGCTGAAATCTCAAAAGGTCCATCAATCACAAAGGATCATATTAGTGGCGATGAGCATGGCAGTCGTGCCATTATTCTTCCTAATGGAATTCACCTCATGGCACATCGGATGGCCCGGACAAGGCCTGTCCATGCTTTTCTCTGCCATAGCAGGTCTATTGAATCTCCTTTGGAGCGGGCTGTTAATAGTGGTGCGTGTAAGGCTGCATGCGATTGAGAAAGAGGACATTTCGGAGAAGCCGTCCTCAGCACGCTGAGGACGCTACAGAAACAGGGGGAGGCGGGTGGAACTCGAAACTCGCAACTAGAAACTCGAAACAAGAGCGGGCGGGGGCAACTTTGAACCTTGAACTTTGAACTATCTTCTTCTCTTGAATCCTTCCCCTAAAACCTCATGCACATCATGCGTGATGATGAACGACTTCGGGTCCTCCTCGCGCACGAGTTCCTGGAGGACGCCGATCTCCTTGCGGGTGACGACCGTCAGGAGGACCTCGCGGTCGGCCCCGGTGTAGAGGCCGCGCCCCTTGAGGGCGGTGGCGCCGCGGTCCATCTCGTGCATGATGCGTTCCCCGATGGCCTGGTTCTTGTCGGAGATGATGATGGCGGCCCGGGCGTAGTTGAACCCGTCGATGATGACGTCAATGAGATAGGCGGAGATGAAGAGGAGGAAGAAGGCGTAGAGGGTGAGGACCATGGCCGGGCGGGCCAGCGAGCCGGCGGGCTGGTACGCGAGCACCAGGCCGGCGAGGGCGATGACGAAGAAGTCCACCAGCATGATCACCTGCCCCGGCCGCGCCCCCCACCGCTTGTGGGCCACGGCGGCCACGATGTCGCTCCCCCCCGTGGTCCCCTTGAACTTGAAGATGATGCCGAGCCCGAGGCCCAGGAGGACGGCGCCCCACAGCACCAGGAAGAGGAAATCCTGCTCCATGAGGTTGCGGATGGCTGCGGTGTCCTGGAGGGCCCACCCTTTGACCAGGGGCAGGTCGCCGCGGAAGAAATCGACGAACCAGGAGGAGAGGGTGAACCCGACGAAGGTGCGCAGGCCGAAGGTCTTGCCCAGCTCCCGCACGCCCCACACGAAGAGGGGGAGATTCATCAGCCACATCATCGTCCCGACGGGGACCTTGCCGTCGGTGAGATAGTGGACGGCCATGGAGAGGCCGGTGACGCCCCCCGGGACGACGTGGGCGTCCACGAGGAAAACGCCGATGCCCAGCCCCATCATCGCCGAGCCGATGACGATGGCGGCGTAGTCTCTAATATTTCGGTAGTGCTTCTTGTTGAGGGCCATGATCTCTCCTAAAGTTTCGAGTTTCGAGTTTCGAGT
>DCUZ01000036.1:14273-20865 GCA_002327305.1 Holophagales bacterium UBA2201
GTTTCGAGTTTCGAGTTTCGAGTATTAAATTAGAATGGCTTTGTCAGGATTTATTCCCCAGGGTGGTGGCAACTTTAAACTCGCAACTCGAAACTCGAAACTGCTTTTATATCTTTTTCCTCCACCGCGTCCCCTGCGCCGTATCTTCCAGGATGACGCCCATTTCCGATAATTGGGTCCGGATGGCGTCGGCCTCGGCCCACCGCTTGGCCTTGCGCATGACTTCGCGCTCCTTGATGAGGGGGAGGGCCTCCTCCTGCAGTTTCGGCGCGGGGGGGAAGAGGTCCAGGACCGCGTCGGCCTCGCGCAGGGCCTGGAGGGCCAGGCCGGCGTTCAAGGCCGAAAGGGAATTCGATTCCAGCAGGGGATTGACCTCCCGGATGAAGGAGAAGAGGGCCCCGATGGCCTCGGCGGTGTTGAGGTCGTTGTCGAGGCCGGCCCTGAACCCTTCCTTGAAGGACTTGATCTGGGGCAGGATGTCGGCCCCTCCGTCGGCGCCCGACTCCACCAGGCCGTTGAGGCGCGCGATAAAGTTGCTCAGGCGGTCCACCGCCTGGTAGGCCCCCTCGAGGCCGGCGAAGGTGAAGTTCAGTTTCTTTTTGTAGGGGACGGAGATGAGGAGATAGCGGATGGCGAGGGGGGCGTGCCCCTTCTCCAGCAAGTCGCGCAGGGTGTAGAAGTTCCCCTTGGACTTGGCCATCTTCTCGCCGTCCACGATCAGGTGCTCCGCGTGGAGCCAGTACTTGACGAACGGCTTTCCCGAGGCGCACTCGCTCTGGGCGATCTCATTCTCGTGGTGGGGGAAGATGTTGTCCACGGCCCCGGTGTGCAGGTCGAAGGTCTCCCCCAGGTAGTGGCTGCTCATGGCGGAGCATTCGATGTGCCAGCCGGGCCGTCCCCGCCCGATGGGGGTGTCCCAGGCCACCGGGCCGTCCCCTTCCGCCTTCCAGAGGGCGAAGTCGCGCACGTCCTCCTTCTCGTACTCATCCGTCGCCACGCGGGCCCCGGGCTTGATCCCCTCCAGGTCCAGTTTCGCCAGCCGTCCGTACCCCGGGAACGCGGCGATGCGGAAATAGACCGAGCCGTCCTCCGAGGTGTAGGTGAAGCCCCGCTCGGTCAGCTTCCGGATGATCTCCACCATCTGCGGGATGAAGTCGGTGGCGCGGGGATAGTGGTGGGCCGGCTTCACGCGGAGGGTCCGGATGTCCTCAAAAAAGTACTCGGTGAACCGCTCGGTGAACGCCCTGAGCGATATCCCCTCCTTGGCGCTGTCCCGGATGGTCTTGTCGTCCACGTCGGTGATGTTCATGACATGGGTGACCGCGTACCCGGAGAACTCCAGGTGCCTTCGGAGGACGTCCTCCCAGAGGAAGGTGCGGAGGTTGCCGATGTGGATGAAGTTGTAGACCGTGGGGCCGCAGGTGTAGAGCCCCGCCCTCCCCGGCTCCAGCGGGACGAACTCTTCCTTCAGCCCCGACAGGGTGTTGGAAACGAACAACGGCATGGCTATTCCTCTTTCGCTGCCTTGCGCGCCTTGCGATAGGCGAGGTTTTTCTTGAGCCCCTTCAATTCGTCGAGGTAGAAGCGGCCGTTTAAATGGCCGATCTCGTGGCACAGCGCCCGGGCCATCAGCCCCTCCCCCTCGATCTCCCGCTCCACCCCGCGTTCGTCCTGGGCGGCGACCCTGACCCGGAGGGGCCGGGTGACCTCCTCCGACACGCCGGGGACCGAGAGGCACGCCTCCTCTTCGCTTTGCTCTCCCTCCGCGGCCGTGATGCGGGGGTTGGCGATGACGAAGAACCGGCCCGGCTCCTCTCCCACGGACAGGTCGATGACGGCGAGGGCGAGGTCCACCCCGATCTGGTTGGCGGCCAGGCCGACGCCGGGGGCGGCGTACATCGTCTCCTTCATGTCCCGGATGAGCGCCTGCAACTCCGGCCCGAAATCGGTCACCGGTTTGCACGGTGCGGACAGAACGGGGTCGCCGATGGTCACGATGGGGCGGATGGTCATGCCTTCTTCCCCTCCTTGATGCGCTGAATGAGGGCGTTGATGGTCTCCTGGGCGCGCCGCTGGCGGTACTCTTCCATCACCTTCTCCACGTGGGGATACCGGGCGATGACCTCCAGCATCCGCTCCTTGGTCAACTCCAGCGCCTCCACCGGCTCCAGGGCCGTGATGGTGGCGGTGCGGGCCTTGCCGGTGAGGAAGGCCACCTCGCCGAAGAAGTCCCCGGGCCCCAGTTGTTTGAGGACCACGTCCTGGCCGTCGGGGGCCTTGGTGGAGACCTCCACCCGGCCGTCGGTGATGCAGAGGAGGGAATCGCCCGGCTCGCCCTCGCGGCAGAGGAGGTCGGCGGGGCCGAAGTCGCGCACATCCATCCCGGCGATGACCTCGGTGAGCTCGTCGCGGGAGAAATCGGCGAACAGGGAGGGGACGGCTTTCAACTGCCACGCCTCCTCCTTCCGGTTCTCCTGCACCTCGGAAGCGATGAACTCGGAGGTGCGGTGGGCCGCCTCGGGCTTCAATTTGGCGATCTTCTTCTGCAGGGCCACCGCCTTGGCTACGAATCCCTCCTCCGTGTGGAGCTTCACGGCGGCGTCGAGGTCGGCCACGGCGGCGTCCACCTGGCCGAGGCGCTCGTGGCACTCGGCCTTCTTGACCAGCAGGTTCACGTCGCCGGGCTTCTTCTCCAGCGCCGAAGCGAGGGCGGCTGCGGCCCCGGCGAAGTCGCCCTTCTGCATCAGGACGGCCCAATCGCCTCCGGAATCACCTTTGCCGAACAGCTTTTTAAGTATCATAACCCTCAAATTATAAGGATTTTCGCCGCGGGGGTCAACCGGGGGCGAGGGAGGACGGAAAGGCCGGGAAGCGGGGAAGCCGGCGGGCAGAGGGGAAGGGACGGAAAGGCCTGCCCCGCCGCTCCCTGTGGCACGGGAGTTTTGGGGGCGGCGAGGCGGCCGGGCGCCTGCTCCGGGCGGCCAAGTGCTATAATCAACCCCTATGGGCCTTTCCGGCAGTTTGCGCACGATGGGGCTGGCCGACCTCCTCCAATGGCTCGGCCACTCCCAGAAGACGGGAACGCTCCTGATCACGGGCACAGAGGTCGAGAAGAGCGTCCTGTTCCGGGACGGCCTCGTCATCGCCACCTCCTCCAACGACCCCCGGGAGTACCTGGGGCAGTTCCTCGTCAACTTCGGCTACATCACCGACGAGGAACTGCGCAAGGCGATGGACGTCCAGCGGGAGTTCAACATGCTCCTGGGGCAGATCCTCATCATGATCGACGCCATCTCGGAGCCCGAACTGCAGAAACTGATGCGCATCAAGGCGGAGGAGTCGCTCTACGAGATGTTCATGTGGGACGAGGGGGACTTCAACTTCATCGAGAACTGCATCCCCGACTCCAAGTTCATCCCCCTCCAGATTGATGTCACGCGCATCATCATGGAGGGGCTCCAGCGCTCCGACGAGTGGAGCCAGATCCGGGAGAGCGTTCCCAACATCGACTCCGTGCCTTGCCCGGCCCCCGACTCCACCGTTCCGGGGAACCTGAACGACAAGGAGAAGGCGGTCTACGAACTGGTGGACGGCCGCCGGACCGTGCGCGACCTGTCCTTTCTCATGCGGTCGAGGGAGTTCGACACGGCCAAAGTCCTCCACCACCTCTGCCGGATGGGCGTCGTGGAGGTCCTCCCCCCGGCCGTTCCCGTGGAAGAGCGGACCAGCGTGGAGGTCCAGGAGGTGGACGAGGGGCTCATCGAGATCCACCGGATGCTCACCCGGGCCTCCATGTCGTTGAAGAAGGGGGAGTGGGAGAAGGCGTGGGAGACCGCCCAGAGCGCCCGCAGCCTCAAACCCAACGATTCCCAGGTTTTGGAGAAGATGGAACAGGTCCAGAGCTACATCCTGACCGAACTGGACAAGTTGGGCATCCAGGGCGACCGGGTGCCGGAACTGGTGAAACCCCTCACCGAGATGACGGGAGAGGAGATCACCTCCCGCGAGGGGTTCATCCTCTCCCGCGTCAACGGCTCCCTCGACATCAAGGCCATCGTGACCGTGAGCCCCATGCACGCCGTGGACTCGCTCCTCGTCTTCCACCGGTTGAGGCAGAAGGGGCTCGTCCGATTCAATGACTGAGGCCGCGTCCCATCTTCCCACCCTTCTGACGGTCCTCGCCCTCCTCCTCCTTGCGGGGGGAGCGGCCCTGTTCCTGCGGCGGCTGGCCGAGCAAAAGGCGCGGCGGCGGGAGGCGGCGCGGCGGCAGGCCGAGCTGGACATCCTGCGGGATGTTTACCTGCTCACCGCCGAGGCCCGCCCCGAACCCGCCTTCTTCGAGCGCATCCTGGATGGGCTCAAGGACCTGGTGACCTACGAGGCCGGGGCGCTGGTCTTCTGGGAACAGCCCGCGGAGGCGGGAGAGCCCGAGGTGGTGACGGTCCTGTCGGGGCCCGTGGAATTGACGGGCGACCAGTTCCGGAGCGGCATCTTCCGCCATCAGCTCCACACCGCCCTCCCCCCGCCCTCCACCCTCGACGAGTTCAGCCGGCAGGTGCGCCTGGGCAAGGCGCTGAAAAACAGCGTCCTCTTCCCCCTCAAGACCACGGAGCTCTACCTGGGGCTGGTGTACCTGGCCGGGGACGACCCCGAATTGCGGGACCCCCGCCTGAGGGAACTGGTCCAGGTGGTGTGCGACGCCCTCGCCCTGACCCTCCAAAACACCCTCCTGCGCGACCAGTTGGGGCGCATCAACGCCCAACTGTCCGAACAGGCCCGCACCCTCGAGGACATCCTCGAGATCGGCACCGAGATCACCTTCAAGCAGGAGGTGGACGCCATCCTCCAGCGCATCGCCACCGCCATCCGGGACGCCCTGGGGTTCCGGGTGGTGGCCGTGGCCCTGAGGGAGGCCGAGACGGCCTCCTTCCGCCGGCGCGCCCACTCCGGGGGGGAGCCGCGGGGGGAGACGCTCCACGCCGGCCCCATCCCGGAGGCGGCGGTCTACCGCCTCTGGACCGAGGACCACCGGGTCTCCAAGTCGTTCATGGTCAAGCGTCTTCTGCAGGGTGCCTCCGAGGCCGCCAAGGACCCCAAGACCGATTCAGGCGCCTGGCACCCCACCAGCGTCCTGCACGTCCCCCTCAAGGCGGACGGGGCTGTGATGGGGTACATCGCCGCCGAGGACCCCGCCGACCAGCGGGCCCCCACCTACGAGCGGGTGAGGGTTTTGGAGATCTTCGCCAGCCAGGCGGTGGCCGCGGTGCAGGCCTACCACGCCTACGAGCAGGTGCGCCAGCTCTCCATCCTGGATCCCATGACCGGGGCCCACAACTTCCGCCACCTGCAGGAGGCCCTCGCCAGGGAACTGAAGCGCCATGCCCGCAGCGGGCACCCCTTCCACCTGGCCATCCTGGACCTGGACAACTTCAAGGAGGTCAACGACCGGTTCGGCCACCCGGCCGGCGACCAGGTCCTGCAGGGGCTGGTGGGCCTCATCCGGTCCCATGTGCGCGCCGAGGTGGACCTGGTCTTCCGCTACGGGGGGGATGAACTGGCGGTCCTTTTCCCGGAGATCGGCGCGGAGCAGGCACGGTCGGTCCTGGAACGGATCCGGTCGGCCGTGGAGGCCCACCCCTTCCGGTTCGAAAGCGACGCCGGCTACCGGGAGCACCGCCTCACGGTCAGCATCGGGTTCGCCGGGTTCCCGGCCCACGCCACCGAGCGGGCGCGCCTCATCGGCGCCGCCGACCAGGCCCTCCTTCAGGCCAAGGCCCTGGGGAAGAACCGGGTGGTGGGGGTGCTGCAGACTGTCCCGGAGAGGGAAACCCCCTCTTAATGATCCTCAACGGGGCGGCATCACCCGCAACCAATATTTACACAAATAACCCCTTGCGATAACTTGCCCCAGCAGTAACTTTCCTTCTCTGTCCGGCGGCGGCTTGCCATGGAGCCTTCCGTGGATCCCTCCAAACATTTTCCTCCGAGGCATCAACGGTAAGGGTTTGGATGGGGTAGGGGTTGGTGATAACCTGGCAGGGGATTTTGGGGGTCCCGGGGATCCCCGGGGAGTGTTTCAGGGCTTCCGCTTGGACTTCCCGGAAGCCTTGGCGGGTTTCCCTCGCGGCTTGTATCCCTTCCGTCCGCGCTTCCCCGTCCGGTAGAAGCCCTTGCTCCTGATCTGCTCTATCGTGGGCCGGGCCTTCTTGATCTCCATCCCCATGAAGATTTCCCACAGAGGAACTTTCAGGCCACGCGCCAGTCTGTTGATTGTGTTCAGGCTCGGGTTTCCCCGGCCCTGCTCAATCTCGCTGATGTGCGTCGCGTGCAGCCCCGAAGACTCCTCCAGCTTCTCCTGGCTGATCCCCTTCTGTCGCCGGAGCTGTTGAATCCGCTCTCCGAATCGCTTTTTTAGCATGTGCATGCAGAGTCCCGCCTGCGTTATAAGCGGTTTCGAGGGCCGGAATTAAGAGTAAAGGTCCAATGATATTTATAAAATGGTGCTGAAGATGCACTTTAAAATAGAAAGAGACAGTTATATACTCTCCCTGTATGCGACACCCCACGCCAAGGCCCAGGAACCGCTGAGGGA
>DCUZ01000094.1 GCA_002327305.1 Holophagales bacterium UBA2201
CGGGGTCGGTGGTGGAGAGGCCGTCAATGAGGTAGTTGTTCTCGTCGCCGGCGGAGCCGAAGACCGAGACATTGCCCGCCCCCACCACGCCGCCGGTCTGGGCCAGGACCGACTGGTAGGAACGGCCGCCGGCGCCGATGGCCGTCTCCTGCAGGTAGGTCTCATCGAAAACCCGGCCGATGTTGGTCTGCGTGGGGTCCACCACCGGGGCCGCCCCCGTGACCACCACGGTCTCCTGGAACTCCCCGGCCATCTGCAGTTGGATGATGAGCTGGGTGGTGCGGTCCAGGTTCACCCTCACCTTCTCGTTCTTCACGCCCTGGAACCCCTCCATCTGGCAGGTGACGGTGTACTCGCCGGGCCGCAATTGGATGAAGATGAAGTTGCCGGACTCGTTGGACAGCTGGGTCCGGGGGCCGCCGATGAGGGCGTCCGACTCGATGACGATGCTCGCTCCGGGCAGCGGGCTCCCCTGGTCGTCGGTGATGACGCCCGAGAGTTGCCCGTACTCCGAAACCGGCCAGGCGAGGCCGCTGAGGAGCAGGACGAACAACAGGGATGTGAACTTCTTCATACTACCTCCTACCGTTATTATTGGCGCCTGGGGCCCCCCCCCGAGGCCGGTCTATCATACCATAAAAAACCGCCCCGACAACCGTCGGGGCGGTGGATACGGAACGGGGAAACCGGCGGATCAGAACTCGATGCGGAGGCCCACCTCGTAGGAACGGGGGGTCATCCACGCGTAGGGATCGCCGGTGTTGATGGGGTAGGCCTGACCGTCGGGGGTATAGGCGTTGCCGCAGCCGGAGTCTCCCGCCCCCGGTTCGTTGGGGTTGGTGGACCACACGCGGCCGCAGCGGGCCAGGATGTCCTCGTTGTTGGTGAGGTTGTTGACGCTCCCGATGAGCTTGGCCTGGATCCCCTCGGTGATGTTGAACTTCCAGGAGACCTGGAAGTCGATCCACCAGATGGAATTAAGCGTCCGGGAGCCCCGCTTCTCGAGGAAGAGGGTGCCGTAGGTGGGCGGGGAGTACCAGTCGTTGTTGTCGTCGTCCTCGGCGTTGTCGCCGTCGGAGGCGTAGCGGTCGGTGTAGAGGTTGTACGGCCGGCCGCTGCGGTAGAAGGCGTTGAACCCCACGGTGAAGTTGGCGGGGAGGTAGAAGTAGCCGTTCAACTTGAGGTAGTGCCGGTTGTCGCCGTTGGCATAGCCGTAGCGGTTGACATAGTGGATGGGGAGGTCGAAGTCGGCACCGGCGTTCTGGGTGTAGCCCACGCTCTCATAGGCCTTGCTGTAGGTGTAGTCCATCATGACATGGAACCAGTCCTTGTAGCGGGACTCGAACTTGACGATGTAGCCGTAGTAGTAGCGGAGGGCGTAGGGATTGTTGCGCATGACGAAGAAGTGGCACTGGTCCCAATAGCTGTAGGAATCCGGGTCGTCGATGTAGTCCCAGGGGTCGATGAAGTTGCCGTCCTCGTCGTAGCCGCCGCAGGTGTCCTCGAGGATCTCCTTGGTGCGCTTCTGGACATAGGTGAGTTCGATGCCCGTGCGGGGGGCGATCTCCTGCTCGAACCCGATGTTCCACTGCTCGGCGTAGGTGGGCTTGAGGTTCTTCACGGTTCGATTGGGTTCCCCGGCGAAGGAGAAGTTCAAGAGGTAGCCTTCGTCGTCACAGGGGCCGAAGTACTCGCACACCTCATCGGGGGTCATCCCGAAGTAGTCGGCCAGGTATTCGGAGGAGACCCAGGAGGAGTAGCCGCTGCCGGTGCTGCGGAGGAAGTCGGGGAGGGTGAGGGCCGAGGGGTGCATGAAGGATCCCCAATAGCCGCGCACCACCGTCTTGGCGCTGCTGAAGACGTCCCAGGCCAGGCCGATGCGGGGCTGAAGCATGTTGAAGTCGGCGATCTCCACGTTGGCGTCGTTCTTGTAGGCGGCGGCGTCGTAGCGGAGGCCGGGCTTGAAGACGAGATTGGGGAGGATCTTCCACTCGTCCTGCACATACACCGTCCACTGCTTGCCGGTGTTGGAGTAGGGGGGCTGGCGGTCCCAGACATACTTCAGATAGGCGTCGGGAGCGCCGTCGCCGGTGTAGTCATAGGTGTAATAGGACCGGTCGCCCGGGGTGAACGACTCATAGTCGAAGTCCACGCCGTGGTATTCGCCGCCGAACTTGAAGGTGTGGTCGCCGCCCCAGTTGTTCTTGAACCAGGTGAGGGAGAAGAGTCCCTCGGTGCGGTTCCGCTTCGAGAATTGGGCATTGTAGTAGTTGCCGTATTCGTAGCCGTTGTAGATGTCGTAGTAGGGGGGGCTGGTCAAGTCGCCGGACTCCGGATAGGCGTCAAGGTACTGCTTGTTGATCCCGAGCTTGGCCGTCAGGAGGACCGACTCGGAGAGGATGCGGCTGTAGTCGGCCTGCCAGATGTCGCCGCCCTGGTCCTGCCGGGCGCCGGCCTCGATCGCCGTGAACTCGCTGGCGTTCCAGTTGTGGATCTTGGCCGGATCGGAGGAGTACTTGCCGATGAGGGTGTCGTTGGGGCTGATCTGCCAGGTGACCTTGGCCATGTAGTTCTGCCCGTCCCACTCGCGGGAGTAGTCCACGCCCGCGGGCGTGACCTCGCTCTGGTCGGTCTGGGCGGAGATGAAGAACCACACCTTGTCCTTCATGAGGGGGCCGCCGAGGGAGAAGGCGGGGTTGTAGAACCAGGTCTTGTCGCGGGAGGGGTCGTAGGGGTCCCACGGGGGATAGTCGTCGGAGCCCTCGTAGAAGCTCTCGTCGGAGTAGCGGATGTCGAAGGCGCCTTCGAAGGTGTTGGACCCCGACTTGGTGACCACATTGACGATGCCGCCCGTGGCCTGCCCGTACTCCGCCTCGAACCCGCCCGTCTGGAAGGAGATCTCCTGGATCGCATCGAAGTTGAAGTTGGTGCCGAAGGTGGAAGTGACGGGGTCGGTGGTGGAGAGGCCGTCGATGAGGTAGTTGTTCTCACCGCCGGTGGAGCCGAAGACATTGACGTTGCCCGCCCCCGTCACGCCGCCGGCCTGGGTCAGGACCGACTGGTAGGAGCGGCCGCCGGAGCCGATGGCCGTCTCCTGCAGGTAGGTTTCGGAGTAGACCGTTCCGACGTTGGTCTGCGTGGGGTCCACCACCGGGGCCGCCCCCGTGACCACCACGGTCTCCTGGAACTCCCCGGCCATCTGCAGTTGGATGATGAGCTGGGTGGTGCGGTCCAGGCTCACCCTCACCTTCTCGTTCTTCACGATCTGGAATCCCTCCATCTGGCAGGTGACGGTGTACTCGCCGGGCCGCAATTGGATGAAGATGAAGTTGCCGGACTCATTGGACAGCAGAGTCCGGGGGCCGCCGATGAGGGCGCCCGACTCGATGGTGACGCTCGCTCCGGGAAGCGGATTCCCCTGGTCGTCGGTGACGACGCCCGAGAGTTGTCCGTACTCCGAAACCGGCCAGGCGAGGCCGCTGAGGAGCAAGACAAACAACAGGGATACGAATTTCTTCATACTACCTCCTACCGTATAATTTGTTGGTCGCTCCGGAAAGGCGCGGTATGCCCCGCCACGGGGGAAAACCGTCCTGATTCCTTCGTTCCTATTATAATGCAACAAAGCCGCCAATTGCAATATCGTTCACAAGGCCCCCTTGGGGCCAACTGTATTCAAGAGTTTGAACATGTGTCCAATCAGTCAAACACGACGGGAACCAAAAACCAGCACTTGACCCGGATCCCATCCTTCGTGGCGGGCTGGAACTCCCATTTCTTCACCGCTTCGACCGCGGCCTTGTCGAATCCGACATTGGTGGCGGAGGAGGGCGAGATGGTGACCACTTCGACCTGCTCCGGCTTCCCCTTTTCGCTGACCAGCACTTTGAGCGTCACCTTGCCCGTGATCTTCTTCATCCTGGCGATGGGAGGAAAATCGGGGTTGACCTTCTTCATGGGAACCGGGGGGCTGTCCACTTCGGAGATGGAGACCAATTCCCCTTCCTTGACCGAGGGGACCGGCTTGGCGGGCACAGACACGGGTTTGGCGGGTGTGGGATCGGCAGAGGCCGGAATCGGGGTCGGGGTGGTGGTCCCGGCCGGGGCTCCGGGGCCGGGCAAAACCGGGGGTGTCGAGGGAGGAGCGGCGCCGGGCACGGTGGAGGCCGGCGCCGGGGGTGTCGCCGCCGTTCCCGTAACCGGGGGCGGACCGCCGCCGGCAGGGGCCGCCGGCGCGGGCTCTTTCTTCTGGTCCATCTCCTTCTTCATCTGCTCCCGGCGTTGCTCCGCCTCCAGGACCTCCTGCCGCTTGCGCTCGATCTCCTTCTCGATCTCGGGGCTCTTTTTCCCCTCTTTCTGTACTTTCTGTAACTTTTCCAGTTCTTCCTTGTTTTGCGCGGCGGTGGCCTCCAACTCCTCCATTTTCGCCTTGTACTCCTCCAGTTGGGCGGCCATGTCGGCCTGGCGCTGAAGTTCGGCCGGTGTGGGACCCTGCGGCGTCGGGGCCGGCTTCTCCCCTCCGCGAAGGAAAAAGACGCCGGCCGCGACCAGGACAACGGCCGCCGCGGCCAGACCGATGAACAGCCCGGGGGACTTCTTGGCCTCCGGCTCGGCTTCCGGGATCTGGGCGAACGAGGGAGCCGGGCGCGCGGGTCCCTGGGAGGCGGCTTGGGAAGGCGGTTCGGCCGGCTTGGGGGGCGGGGGCGGGGCGAGGATGGGGGCCAGGTCGAGGGCGTCCTCCTTTTCAAGCACCTTCTCCTCGCCGTCCGCCTCCTCCCTGAAGAGGGTGTGCATGAAAAAGGCCAGATTGAAGGTGGTGGGGGTGTAGGCGCCGGAATAGATGAGCTGGCCCAACTCCTCCCGCATATCCCTGATGTGCTGGTAGCGTTCCTCCGACTTGGAGGCCAGGGCCTTGAGGAGGATCATCTGCAGGTCCTTGGGGATGGGCCCCTCGGCCATGGCGGGGGTCTGGAGGATGGCGGCCACGCGCTCGTCGTCGGACTCCGAGGCCGGAAGGACGCGGCCCGTGAGGAGCTGGAAGAACAGGGCCCCGGCTGCCCACACCTGGTCCGGGCGCTCCCACTCCTGCCCCGCGATGAGCTGGGGCGAGAGCCAGGGGAGCAATTCGTCGTGCTTCCACCGGGGAAAGGCCCGCGGCAGGGGGAGGACGGAACATTTGACCTCTCCGTCGAAGGTCATCCATATGAGGAAGGGGTGCGGCAGGCCCAGCTTGTAGTCCTCCCATCCGGAAAGGACCCGCTCCATGATCAGGAGGGCGTGGTCGAGGGGAAGGGGAAAACCGTCGCGGTCGCACCTCGCCAGGACCATGCTCAGGGGAAAGCCGGCGATGTACTTGTGGCCGAACAGTAATTCCCCTTTCGCTATCTCGTGGTGGAGAACATCCAGGACCGCCAGGTGATGGGGAAATTTATCCGGGGCCTGAATCGCCTGGGGAACCTGATAGACGATCGCCCGCTCCTTGGACTTTCCCTCCACCCAGAACCCCCGGTGGAGCTTCGCCCATGCCGTCGAATCCAGCGTCTTGACCGCTACGAAATTCCCCAATTTTTCCATACGCCTATATTATAGGCGCGCCGGCGCCCCCAAGTCAACGCCGGCGGCGCTGGGCGGCCACGTTGCGGTTGTGCTCCTCAAGGGTGGCGGCGAAAACATGGGTCCCCAATCCTGTGGCGACGAAGTAGAGAAGATCGTGTTCGACCGGCCGCAGGACGGCCAGGAGCGACTCCCGCCCGGGGTTGCCGATGGGGCCCGGCGGCAGGCCGGCGCGGCGGTAGGTGTTGTAGGGAGAATCGACGGCCAGGTCCAGGCGCGTGAGGCGCGCCACCGTCACGCCCCGCCGTTCGAAGGCGTAGAGCACCGTGGGGTCGGCCTGGAGGGGCATGCCGCGGCGGAGGCGGTTGAGGAAGACGCCGGCGATGACGGGCTTCTCGCCGGTCACGCGCGCCTCCCGCTCCACGATGGAGGCCAGCGTGGCCCATTCCAGGGGAGTCAGGCCGGCGGCCCCCACCTCGGCCTCGTGGAGGCGCAGGACCTTCTCAAAGTGGGCGACCATCGCCTCCGCCATGCGGCGGGGGGCCAGCCCTTTCGGGAAGGCATAGGTCTCGGGGAAGAGGAACCCCTCGAGGTCGGACGCCTCCGGGGCGAAACGGCGGGCGGGACCGGGATCGAGGGCGGCCGCCTCGAAACCGGCCGCCGGACACAGTCCCGCCCGCTCGAGGGTCCGCCCGTGCTCGAAGAGGGTGTCCCCCTCGGGAAAGGCGACGCGATGGAGCAGCACCTCCCCCCGCAACAGTTTGTCGAGTACGCCGCGGGGCGACACCGTCCCCCTGAATTCGTACTCTCCGGCCCGGATGGGGCGCCCCCCGCGGGCCGCTTTCAACCAGACCAGGGCGGCCCATGGGTCGCCGATCAGGCCGCGGTCCCGCAGGCCGCGCAGCGCCTGCATGGTTCCCGTCCCCCGGGGGATCTCGACGACGACGGGAGCGTCCAGCGCGGCGTCCCCCCCGAGGGAGAAATGGATCCAGGGGACGGCCGCGGCCGCGGCCAGGAGGGGAAGCGCGAGGAGGAGGCGGATCAGCACCGCGCCAGCCACACTTCCAGGATCAGCGCCGCGGCCCCCGCGTCCACGGCGCCGTCGCGGGCGCCGGGCCGCAGTCGGGCGGCCGCCTCGCGGGACGTGAGGGTCTCGTCCACCGTCTCCACCGGGATCCCCGAGGCCTCGCGCAACCGGTCGGCGAAGGCCCGCGCCTTTTTCACGATCCACGACCGTTCGGGATCCTTGACCGCCGGGACCCCCACGAGGACGAGGCCGCAGGGCTCCTCCCGCAGGAGCCGCAGGACCTGGTCGAGGGCGTCGCGGTCGTTCCGGACGGTGAGGGCCGCGCGGGGAAGGGGGACGGGGACGGCCGTGTCGGCCGCCGCCAGCCCGACGGTGCGCGTCCCGTAATCGACGGCAAGGATCTTCACGCGGATTTTATTATACAATGGAGCACGCCATTCCAATCCAAGGAGGCCCTATGAACACCGTGTACATCGTCGCAGCCGCGCGCACCCCCATCGGTTCATTCGGCGGCGTCTTCGCCGCCACCCCCGCCCCGCGCCTGGGAGCTTCCGCCATCGAGGCGGCGCTGGCCCGCTCGGGCGTTCCCAAGGAGAAGGTGGAACAGGTCTACATGGGCTGCGTCCTCCAGGCCGGAATCGGCCAGGCGCCGGCCCGCCAAGCCGGGATCTATGCCGGACTTCCCCCGGCCTGCGGGGCCGTGACGGTGAACAAGGTGTGCGGCTCGGGGATGAAGAGCGTCATGCTGGGGGCCAACGACCTCCGGACCGGAGAGTTCGAGGTGGTCCTCGCCGGCGGGATGGAGAACATGAGCCAGGTCCCCTACTACCTCCCGGCGGCCCGCAACGGCTACCGGATGGGGCACGGGGAGGTGGTGGACGGCATGATCTTCGACGGCCTGTGGGACCCCTACCACAACAAGCACATGGGCACCTGCGGCGACCTCTGCGCCTCCACCCTCAAGTTCACGCGGGCCGAGCAGGACGCCTTCGCCCTCGAGTCCTACCGCCGCGCCTCCGGGGCCTGGGCCGACGGCACCTTCGCCGCCGAGGTGTCGCCCGTCCTCCTCCCCCAGAAGAAGGGCGACCCCGTGAGGGTGGAGAAGGACGAGGAGCCCTTCCGCCTCAAGGCCGACAAGGTGGCGACGCTGAGGCCCGCGTTCGGCGCCGACGGCACCGTCACCGCCGCCAACGCCTCCAAGATCAACGACGGCGCCGCCGCCCTGGTCCTGGCGTCGGAGGGCGCGGTGAAGGCCCTCGGCCTCAAGCCCCTGGCCCGGATCGTGGCCCAGGCCTCCCACGCCCAGGAGCCCGAGTGGTTCTCCACCGCCCCCATCGAGGCGGCGAAAAAAGCCCTCTCCCGGGCCGGGATGAACCTGTCCGACATCGACCTTTTCGAGGTCAACGAGGCCTTCTCGGTGGTGGCGATGGCCTTCATCCGGGAGCTGGCCCTGGACCCCGCCCATGTCAACGTCCTCGGCGGGGCGGTGGCCCTGGGACA
The DNA here is from genome assembly GCA_002327305.1 of Holophagales bacterium UBA2201. Classification (GTDB taxonomy): domain Bacteria; phylum Acidobacteriota; class Thermoanaerobaculia; order UBA2201; family UBA2201; genus UBA2201. The sequence goes on from DCUZ01000094.1 coordinate 8,081, forward strand.
CCCCATCGGCGCCTCCGGCGCCCGCATCCTCGTCACCCTCCTCAACGCCCTCAAGGCAAGGGGGAAATCCCGCGGCCTGGCCGCCATCTGCATCGGCGGCGGCGAGGCCACGGCGATGATCGTGGAGAGGGTGTGAGGAAGGGCTGACGGCTGAGGGCTGCAGAAAACACGATGGAGTCCGGTGTTCGGAGTTCGGAGTTCGGAGGCCCTCCCGTCGCGAACCAAGCGGCGAGATCACGGACTTGGGACTTTGAACCTGAAACGCGAAACGCGAAACTCGGAACTCGAAACTCGAAACTGCTTCTGATTTTCTGCGCGATGCTATTCAAGCTGGCCGCCTCCCTCGGCTTCGGTCAGGACGCGGTCTCCCTGAGGGCGGAACGGCACGAGTGGGTGCAGGACGCCTACTGGTCGGGACAGGGCAAGGTCGAACTGCGCTACGGAGACATCACCATCCGGGCCGACACCCTCTTCTACGACATGATCAACGGGACGGTGGAGGCCAGCGGCAGCATCGTCCTGGAGCAGGCGGACGCGGTGATCCGCGCCGACACGCTCCGCTATTCCATCCGGGACCGCACCGGCGCCCTCACCCGCGTGGACGCCGATTTCCGGAGCGAGTACTTCTTCATCGGGGAACGCCTGGAGAAGGTGGGGGAGAACCGCTACCGTCTCTTCAAGGGGGAGTTCACCGCCTGCGACATGGAATCCCCCTCGTGGTCCTTCAAGATCCGACGCGCCACCCTTGAAACCGAGGGATACGCCTACCTGGGCGGCACCTCGCTGTGCGTCCACCGCTTCCCCGTCTTCTACATCCCCTACATGGTGTGGCCCACCAAGCGGGAGCGGAGCGCGGGTCTCCTGGCCCCGCGCATCGGCCATTCGTTCAAGCGGGGGGCCTACCTCGGCCTGGCCCATTTCCAACCCCTGGGGGAGGCGTACGACCTCACCGCCTCGGCCGATTTCTTCTCGGAGGGGGCCCTCGGCGGAGGTCTGCGGTTCCGCTACGCCCCCGCGGAGGGCGTGGCCGGCCAGGCCGTCGGCTACTATGTCCGGGACATCGACGGCCAGGGCCGATGGAAGGGCAGTTTGGACCACAGCCAGACCGGCCTGCCCGGGGGGATGGTCCTGGACGCCCACCTCGAGGCCATCTCCGACATCGACTTTTTCAAGGAGTTCGAGAACGTCTTCGACCGCAACACCAACCGCCAGGTCTACTCCTACGTCTCCTCCACGGGGGGGTGGGGAAACCATTCGCTCCTGCTGAAACTGGACCGCCGGGAGACCTACTCCACGTCCACCGACAAGATCCTCCTCCAGCAGTATCCCAAGGCGGAGCTGCGGTTCCGGCCCCTCAACCTCTTCGGGACCCCCCTCAGTTTCTCCTACCAGGCCCGTTTCAACCTGTTCAACGTGGACAAGGGGGGGAGTTACCGGGGAACCTACGGCCGCGTAGACCTCTACCCGACCTTCGCCTATTCCCTCTCCACCCTTCCCTGGTTCTCCTTGACCCCCCAGGTCGGGTACCGCCTGACCTATTACACGAAAACGCTCCTGCCCGGCCAGGTGCTGGAGGGGGACCCCTTTTTGCGCCGCTATCTCTTCATCGGGGCGCAGGCCCTGGGGCCCCGATTCTCCCGCCTGTTTTCCGTCGGCGGACGCAAGCTCAAGCACCTGATCGAGCCGACGGCGCAGTACACCGAGTACACCCTCCTGGCCGACGAACCCGTCCCCCTTTCCGACGAGAACGACTCCATCTTCGCCCGGCGGGAGCTGCGGGTCGCCCTCGTCAACCGCGTCCTGATGAAGACGGCCGGGGGCTCCTCCGAGGTGCTCCTGTTCGAGGTGTCCCAGCGGTTGAGCCTGGACGACGCCATGCCCCTCACCCGGGTGACCCTCGGCGGGCGGACCGAGACCTCCCCCCGCGGCCCCCTGGGTCTGGCGCTGCGCCTCAATCCCTCCCGCGCCCTGTTCATGGATGCCCGG
>DCUZ01000121.1:0-19499 GCA_002327305.1 Holophagales bacterium UBA2201
GCATTATAAAAAGGCCAAAGACGAGGGGCTTCCCCGAAGCCCGTGACATCATGAACGCCGACAACACCACCGCCAGCGGCGCGGCCTTCCCCTCCTGGGACTACATGTTCACCGGGGGCACCTCCTTCTCCGCCCCGTTCGTTTCCGGCGCCGCGGCCGTCGTCCGGCAGTACCTGCAGGACCAGGACGGCATCACCGACCCCCACGGCACCCTCATCAAGGCCGTCCTCATCAACGGGGCGCGCGACCTGGGGTACGGCTTCATGTCGTGCAACAATTCCCCGACCCACGCCTCGTGCAACGTCAACCACCTCCAGAACGGCCGCAACGTCCAGGGGTGGGGCGAGGTGGACCTCAAGAACTCCCTCTTCCCCGACCCGCCGCGCTCGTGGGGCTACCAGAACGTCTCCGGCGCCTCCGCGGGAGTGCAGACCGGGTCGCAGAACGACATCACCGTCAACGTGGCGGACTCCTCGGTCCCCCTCAAGGTCAACCTGGTGTGGGCCGACATCGCCGGCTCCTCGGGATGCACCTCGTGCCTCGTCAACAACCTCCGCCTCATCGTCATCGCCCCCGGCGGAGGGACCACCTATTACGGCAACAACTTCAGCGGCTCGTGGTCCACGACCGGCACCTACAACGACGACCGCAACGTGGTGGAGTCGGTCTACATCCAGAACCCCACGACCGGCAACTGGACCTTCCGGGTCTACGGCACCAACGTCCCCACCATGCTCAGCGGGTTCACCCGCTACCCCTATTCGCTGGTCTACTCCGGCGGCTTCGGCCCCTACGGTCCCGCCGTCCTGGCCCCCAACCGCTCCAAGTTCCCCGCCATCGTGGAACGGTCGGTCCCGGCCGAGCCGCGGGTGCTGCGCGTAGGAACCTCCATGACCTACGGCCTGCGGATCTACAACTACGGCTCCACCAACGACACCATCACGCTCTCGCGCAACCAGACCGTCCCCGCCGCCGGGTCGCCCGACTTCACTGTCACCTTCAACCCCGCGGGACCCTCCTATGCCATCGCCTCCGGCGCCTACCTCGACGTGGACGTCACCATCACCGCCGGCGGCACGATGACGAACGCGCAGTTGAAGCGGTACGAGATGCACTTCCGGGTCACCTCGGCCACCACCTCCATCGCCGACACGGTGGTCCTGGGGTTCTCCCTCCAGAACAACCCCACCTACGTCGTGGCGAACGGCTACTACAGCCAGCGGTACCCCGACGCGGCCGTGGGGGCCGACGGCACCCTCTACGCCGTCTTCCAGAGCGCCGAGAAGCTCCCCGACCAGGCGGCCCCCTCCACCTACACCGGAAGCAACACCCACTGGGACGACGGCTACAACATCCTCTACCACGAGCACAGCGGCGGCGACCCCCTCACCACCCAGCACGTCACCTCGGTGATCATGTTCACCTACTCCACCAACAACGGCGTCACCTGGAGCACCCCCGAACAGATCTCCTCCACCTCGACGAACATCAACGCCGAACGCCCGTCGGTCGCCGTGACCACCAACAACGACGTGGTCGTGGTGTGGAACGACCCCTACTACGAGACCATCAGCGCCCGGGTCCGTGCCGGCGGCGCCGGCGGCAGTTGGGGGTCCATCGCCACCCTCATCACCACCACCGGGTATTGTGCCGGCAGCGGCACCGACTACCTCTACACCCCCTACGGCGCCAAGGTGGTCGCCGACGGCTCGGGCAACGCCATCGCCCTCTACCTCTATGCGCCGGCGTCGTCCAGTTGGAACAACATCTTCTCCGCCCAGGTCTGGAACGGCTCCTCCTGGGGCTCCCGCATCGGCATCTCCAGCCCGGCGGGGAACCTGTTCGAATACCCCCTCAACATCCACGCCACCTTCGACGCGGTCAACAACCGCGTCTGGGCGGCCTTCGGCTACTACCCCGACATTGACAGCGCCACCGCCGCCGTCCTCGGCGCGGTCTACGGCGTCGCCCCCTACAGCGCCAACGCATGGCGCGGCGCCAGCGGCGGCAGCGGCGGCACCATCAACCCGCAGGTCACCGGGACGGCCATCACCAACAAGCACCTGATGGGGATCGGCTGCGGCGCGGGGCGCTGTTTCATCGGCTACGCCTCGGGCGAGACCAAGCAGACCAACGAGAGCTGGTACCTGGCCCGGGTGTCCTATCAGACCGCCTCCGGGTCGCCGGAGAGCTGGTCCTCCAGTTCCGCCACCTTCGGCAGCCGGATCGCCTGGTTCAACTACAGCGACATCTACCCCGAGCCGGTCCTGGCCTACGACGCCAACGGCGCCCTCATGCACATGGTCCTCCCCAACCGGATGGACCCGCAGATTGACTACCAGGCCACCGATTTCACCTCCACCCTGGCCAACAACTACGCCGCGGCGGGGACCACCCAGACCACCATCACCGGCGGCGCGGTGTGGGCCCAGCCGGAGAAGATCCTCTTCCCGGCCGCCACGCCCGGCTGCGGCAAACTCTTCACCCTCCAGGACTTCTACCGCGACGAGGCGGGCCCCACGCGCAACGGCGGCCTCTACGTCACCGACATCGGCACCTGCGGCGTCCCCTGCGCCATGACGGTGAACGTGACGCCCGACGGCACGACCACGGTGTGCACGGGGACCAACATCCAGTTCACCGCAACCCCCTCCAACGGCACCCCGCCCTACACCTACCAGTGGACCGAGAACGGCGCCAACATCGGCGGGGCCACCTCCAGCACCTACACGGCCAACAAGGGCACGGCCGGCAGCTACACCTACAACTGCAAGGTCACCGACTCCAGCGGCAGCTGCACCAACATCACCGATCCCTCCGACTCCACGGGGACCTGGAACGCCGCCCCGGCGGCGCCCGGGGCGCCGGTGCTGACGCCGGGGTGCACCAACGTGAACCTGAGCTGGACGGCGGTGAGCGGCGCCACGGACTACGAGGTGTGGCGCGCCACCGGCAACGGCACCTGCACCAGCGCGGTGCAGGCCGCCTCCACCACGGGCGGGGCCACCACCTACAATGACACGGGCCGGACCACCGGAACGCAGTATTCCTACTACATCAAGGCCAAGAACACCTGCGGGACCAGCGGCAACGGGACCTGCGCCGCCACCACCACCCTGTCCACCCCGGCGGCGCCCGGGGCGCCGGTGCTGACCCCCGGCTGCACCAGCGTGAACCTGAGCTGGTCCGCCGTCAGCGGCGCCACGGACTACGAGGTGTGGCGCAACCAGGGGGCCAACTGCACCGGCGCGGTGCAGGTCGTCGCCACCACCGGCGGGGCCACCACCTACAACAACACGGGGCTGTCCGGCAACACCCAGTACAGTTATTACATCAAGGCCAAGAACGCCTGCGGCACCAGCGGAAACGGGACCTGCGCCACCACGACGACGGTCTGCGTCCCGAACGTGCAATACGACAACACCTTCAACCCGCTGACGACGCTGGCGGAAGTGTGCGGCGACGGGGACGGGTACGTCGAGCCGGGCGAGCAGTGGACGGTGCGGGTGCGCCTGGTCAACACCGGGGACATCGCCGCCACCGCGGTCCAGGCCGACCTGGCCATCAGCGCGGGGTCGGAGGTGATCGCGGTCATTTCGGGCAACAGCGGGCAATACGGGGACATCGCGGCGGCGGGGACGGCCCTGACGGCCTTGCCCTACTACCAGTTCGAGGTGCCCGCCGGTGTGGTGTGCCCCAAGAACCTCATCTTCGACGTCATCAACATCCGGTCCACCGGATACACCTACGCGGCGGCCCAGCCGGCCTTCACGGTGGTGGTGGGGGCCAACCTGGCCCAGAGCGGCACCGCCGATCCGGCCGCGGCATCCAGCAGCACCACGACCGCCGCCTATTCCACGGTCTTCTCCGCCCCCACCCCGGTGGTTTCGGCCAATGTGTCCTATGCCTTCACCTATGCGGGGAGCGGCGGCACGACCGACCTCTTCGGGCCGGACGATTTCAACGCCTCGATCGCCGCCTGGACGGCCTCGACCGGCGTGGCATGGAACGCCGGGTCGGCCCATTGCGCGCCCCACAGCAACGGCCTGGCGCGGTTCACGCGATCGGGCGGAACCACGAGCGGCTATCTCACCCAGACCACCGCCATCGACACCACCGGATACACGGACCTCCGCGTGATCTTCGATTACACGCACAGCAACGCGGGCAACGTGGTGCGGGTGGATTACTCCAACAACGGTGGGGGCGCCTGGACCAACGGCGCCAACCTCACGGGCGACACGGCCTGGAATTGCAACCAGACCGTCAACCTGGGCGGCTTGGCGGGCTCCGCCAACTTCAAGATCCGGTTCTACTTCGCGGGCGCCGCCAACGCATCGACCACGGACGTGGATTATGTCTCCATCATCGGCGGCAGCGGCGGCGGGAGCAGTTGGCAGGACCATGTGCTGACCGAGCTGGTGGCCCCCAACGGCACCTCCGCCACCACCCTCAAGGGCCTCGGCACCTCCGAGACCTCGCCGGCCGACACGCACGACGTCACCGCCTTCTACAACACCCATGGCGGCGGCACCTACACCCTGCGCATCACCGAAAGCGGCGGCGGCACGGCCGACATCACCACCTCCACCCTCTCCGTCAACTACACCGAGTGCACCTACACCAACTGCGGCGCGGTGACGCCGCCGCCGCCGGTCCAGCACGCGGACGACGGCGCCAAGGCCGCCGCGCGGTTCACCAAGGGGGCGGGGAACACGCTCAACGTGGACTTCGACGCGGCCACCTGCTCGGCGGAGAAGGCCGTCATCCTCTACGGGGCGCTAAACGACTTCACCGGCTACGACGGGTGCGCCCAGAACAGCGGCGGCAACACGGGCTCCACGACCATTGATTCCACGGCCCACACGAGCGTGTGGTACAACATCGTGTGGACCAACTCCACGGTTGCGGGGCACCCGGGATTCAACTCCGGGGGGGCGCGGACCTGGGCGGCGGCCGGCTATTGCGGCATGGCGGCCGACGACCCCTCGGACGGAGTGTGCGACTGAAGTCCCGGCCACCGGCTTAAGCGCAATACATGCGGAGGGGGGCCCGGCGGCCCCCCTCCGTTCTTGTCGTGGTGGCATGGTCGTATGCGGGGCTTTTGAAAAACCTCGCGGGGATGAAGATGGCAATAAGCCGCGACCGGTCCCGTTTCGGGGGTGTGGAGGTGAACCTGTTGCCTGTCCCTGCGGTTTTCGCCTTCCTGTTCGGAAAGATTCGAGAATAAGCACGGTTGCGCTGGCACGCTTCCGCCCTTTGTGCAGTCCCTTTTTTGGTCCATCGCTGTGAATGGACCGGCCGGTTGGAGCGTCGGCCCCACATTCCGGGATGTAGCGCAGGTCCTCCGACCTGCGGCTCTATGTTATTGGAGCCGGCCGACTGGAGCGTCGGCCCCACACGAAACGGACCCCACATTCCGGGATGTAGCGCAGGTCCTCCGACCTGCGGCTCCATGCTATTGGACCGGCCGACTGGAGCGTCGGCCCCGCCGCCCGTGTTCCCTTTCTCCTTGCTCTTTTCCCCCGCCACCGTTAAGATAGTCCCATGAATGCGATGCTCGACGATTTCGTGGAGAACGCTCCGGGGAAGGCGCGGCGCTGGATCGAGCGCCTCGCCCGCGACGCCATGCGCGAGCGCGGCCTCGAACCCGACCATCCGCCGGAGGCCCTGGCGGAGTTGAAGGCCCTGGGTTCTCCGACCGCCGGAGCGGGGGAGGGCGTGAGGGACCTGCGACACCTCCTCTGGTGCTCCATCGACAACGACGATTCCCTGGACCTGGACCAGTTGAGCGCCGCCGAGGCCCTCCCGGGGGGCCGGATCAGGGTCCTCGTGGCCGTGGCCGACGTGGACGCCCTCGTGCGCCCCGGCACCGCCATAGACGGCCACGCCAGACACAACACCACCTCGGTCTATGTCCCCGGCACCGTCTTCCACATGCTCCCCGAGGCCCTCTCCACCGGCCTCACGTCCCTCAATCCCGGCGAGGACCGCCTGGCCCTCGTCATCGCGTGCGCCGTGGACGGGAAGGGGGCAATTTCAGACGAAGAGGTGTTCCGGGCCGTGGTGCGCAATCGGGCCAAACTGGCCTACCGCTCCGTGGGGGAGTGGTTGGAGGGCGAGGGCCCCCCGCCGGCCGCGGCGGCCGCCGTACCCGGGCTGGAGGAAAGCCTGCGCCTGCAGGACGCCGCGGCCCGGGCGCTGAAGGGCCGCCGGCACGAGCGGGGGGCGCTGGACTTCCAGAGCATCGAGGCCAAACCGGTGTTCGAGGCCGACGCCCTCATGGACCTGAGGGTGGAGCGGAAGAACCGGGCCCGCGACCTCATCGAGGACTTCATGATCGCGGCCAACGGGGTGACGGCCCGGTTCCTGGAGGACCGCGGGCTCCCCTCCCTCCGGCGGATCGTCCGCTCGCCCAAGCGGTGGGACCGCATCGCCGCCGTGGCCGCTTCCCTGGGGGAGACCCTGCCGGTCGGGCCGGACGCGAAGGCCCTCTCGGCATTCCTGGGGCGGCGACGGGCGGCCGACCCCCTGCGGTTTCCCGAACTCTCGCTCACGGTGGTGAAATTGATGGGGGGAGGGGAGTACGCGGTGGACACCCCCGGGCGCGACGCGGGGGGGCATTTCGGCCTCGCCGAGCAGGATTACACCCACTCCACGGCCCCCAACCGGCGGTTCCCCGACCTGATTACCCAGCGCCTCGTCAAGGCCTCGCTGGCCGGGGCGGCGCCGCCCTACTCGGAGGCCGACCTGGAAGTCCTGGCCGCCCACTGCACGAAGAAGGAGGACGACGCGGCCAAGGTGGAGCGGCGGATGCGCAAGTCGGCCGCGGCGCTGTTGCTGTCCCCGCGCGTCGGGGAGCGGTTCGACGCCCTCGTCACCGGGGCGTCGGAAAAGGGGACCTGGGTCCGCCTCCTCGATCCCCCCGTGGAGGGGAAAGTGGTCCAGGGGTTCCAAGGGTTGGACGTTGGGGAGCGGGTGAGGGTGCAATTGCTCGCCACCGAGGTGCGTCCGGGGTTCATCGATTTCAAGGCCCTCCAGTAGCTGGAAGCTGGAAGCCGGAAGCCGGAAGCCGGAAGTTGGGAGAGCCATTCTGAGCTGTGCCGCATCGCAAGGACGGGCGGTCGGCAACTTTGAACCTTGAACTTGGAACTTTGAACTGTTTTAAGGCGGCCTATTGCGCCGAGCGCTCGATTGGATTAAAATACTTCACCTTAATTATATTTAAGAAATCCATGCTCAAAAGGAGCGGACCATGAAAAAGTACGTCTATTTCTTCGGCAAGGGAAAAGCCGACGGCAACGAATCCATGAAGAACCTGTTGGGCGGCAAGGGGGCCAACCTGGCCGAGATGGCCGGGCACCCGGCCCTGCGCCTGCCGGTCCCCCCCGGCTTCACCATCACCACCGAGGTCTGCACCCACTACTACGCCAACCGGCGCACCTATCCCAAGGAATTGAAGGCCCAGGTCCAAAAGGCCCTGGCGCAGGTGGAGAAGTTGATGGGGAAGAAGTTCGGCGACGCCGCCGACCCGCTCCTCCTCTCGGTCCGGTCCGGCGCCCGCCGTTCCATGCCGGGGATGATGGACACGGTCCTCAACGTCGGCCTCAACGACACCACCGTCAAGGGGCTCATCGCCCGGACCGGCAATCCGCGCTTCGCCTACGACGCCTACCGCCGCCTCGTCATGATGTACGCCGACGTGGTCATGGAAAAGGCCGAGGGGCGCGATCCCGCGCGGGGCAAGGGGATCCGGAAACTGATGGACGAGCGGCTGGACGACATGAAGCGTTCCAAGGGGGTCCGGGACGACACCGACCTGACCGCGGACGATCTCAAGCGGCTCGTCGCGGTCTTCAAGGAGATGGTCGCCAAGGAGCTCGGCCAGGCCTTTCCCGATGACCCCCTGCGGCAGTTGTGGGGCGGCATCGGCGCGGTGTTCATGAGTTGGAACGGCAAGCGGGCGGTGGAGTACCGCCGCATCGAGAAGATCCCCGACGAGTGGGGCACGGCCGTCAACGTGCAGAGCATGGTCTTCGGCAACATGGGCGACGACTGCGCCACCGGCGTGGCCTTCACGCGCAATCCGGGCACCGGCGAGAACCGGTTCTACGGCGAGTACCTGGTCAACGCCCAGGGCGAGGACGTGGTGGCGGGCATCCGCACCCCCGCCCCGATCAACGCCTATTCCAAGAACGCCCAGAGCGCGGGGCTGGAAACGCTCGAGAAGCGGATGCCGAAGATCTACAGGGAACTGGATGCTATCCAGCGCCGGCTGGAGAAACACTACCGGGACATGCAGGACATCGAATTCACCATCGAGCGGGGGACGCTGTACATGCTGCAGTGCCGCGTGGGCAAGCGCAACGGCGTGGCCGCGGTGCGCATGGCCACGGAGATGTACAGGGAGAAGCTCATCGACGCGGCCACGGCCGTGATGCGCGTGGCCCCCAACCAGCTCGTGGAACTGCTCCTGCCCATGCTCGATCCCAAGGCCGAGGCGGCCGCCGCGCCCATCGCCAAGGGGCTCCCCGCCGGGCCGGGCGGCGCCCGCGGGCGCGTGGTCTTCTCCTCCCGCGACGCGGTGGCCTGGGCCGGGCGCGGGGAGAAGGTCATCCTCGTGCGCGAGGAGACCTCCCCCGAGGACGTGGACGGCATGCACAAGGCGCAGGCCATCCTCACATCCAAGGGCGGGATGACCTCCCACGCGGCGCTGGTGGCGCGCGGATGGGGCAAGTGCTGCATCGTGGGATGCGGCGACATCGAGATCGCCGGCGACAACAAGTCGTTCCGGACGAAAAAGGGCGTCGTGGTGAAGGAGGGCGAGTGGATCACCCTCAACGGCACCAAGGGCTTGGCCTACCAGGGCAGTCTGGACCTGGTGGACATCGATCTGGAGCGCAACCAGAGCTACCGGCACCTCATGGCGCTGGTGGACAAGGTCCGCCTCCTCAAAGTGCGCACCAACGCCGACACCCCCAAGGACGCCCGCAAGGCCCGCGAGTTCGGGGCCGAGGGGATCGGCCTGTTCCGCACCGAGCACATGTTCTACGGCGAGGGGAGCGACAAGCCCCTCTTCCTCCTGCGCAAGATGATCATGAGCAAGACGCTGGCGGAGCGCAAGGCCGCCCTCTCCGAACTCTCCGTTTTCGTCAAGAAGGACATCAAGGCCACCCTGGAGGTGATGGACGGCCTGCCGGTGACCATCCGCCTGCTGGACCCGCCCCTGCACGAGTTCGTCCCGCACGCGGCCGACAAGCTGGAGGCGCTGGCCCGGGACCTGGGCGTGGACATGGCCGAACTGAAGAAGCGCGCCGACGGCCTGCGCGAGAACAACCCGATGCTGGGCCACCGGGGCGTCCGCCTGGGCGTCACCTACCCGGAGATCACCGAGATGCAGGTGCGGGCGATCCTCGAAGCGGCCGGCGAGCTGATCAAGGCCGGGAAGAAGGCCTTCCCCGAGATCATGGTCCCGGTGACCTGCGCCGTCACCGAGCTGGCGCACCAGAAGGCGATCGCGCTGAAGGTGTACAAGGAGGCCTGCGCCGCGGTCGGGCTCAAGAAGATCCCGCACCTGTACGGCACCATGATCGAGATCCCACGCGCGGCCCTCACGGCCGGCCGGATGGCCGAGACGGCGGAGTTCTTCTCCTACGGCACCAACGACCTCACCCAGATGACCTTCGGGTTCAGCCGCGACGACATCGGCGGGTTCCTCCCCGACTACCTCAACGGCAAGATCCTCCCGGCGGACCCGTTCCAGACCATCGACCAGGAGGCCGTGGGCGAGCTGATCAAGATCGGCATCGAGCGCGGCCGCGCGACGCGCCCCAACCTCAAGGTGGGCATCTGCGGCGAGCACGGCGGGGACCCCGATTCGGTGAAGTTCTGCCACCGCGTGGGGATGGATTACGTCAGTTGCTCCCCCTTCCGCGTCCCCATCGCGCGGCTGGCCGCGGCCCAGGCGGCCCTGGAGGGCGCCGCCGGCAGGAAGAAGGGCGGCAAGTAGCATGGCCTCGGTCCTCGTCCTCGGGCTGGGGCGCTTCGGCGTCAATCTGGCCCGGGAATTGGCGGCCCTGGACCACCAGGTCCTCGCGGTGGACTCCGATATCGCCATCGTGAACCATTTCAAGGAGGAGTTCGCCGACGTGGTGCAGGCCGACATCAAGGACATGGAGGCCCTGGCCTCCCTGGGGGCCCGCGACGTGGACGTGGCGGTGGTGGCCGTGGGGTCCCGGATGGATGCCTCCATCCTGGCGTGCCTCCACCTCAAGGAGCTGGGGGTGCCGCGCGTCATCGCCAAGGTCTCCAGCGCCGACCACAAGAAGATCCTCGAGGCGCTGGGCCTCGACGAGCGGGACCTGGTCTATCCCGAGCGGGACATGGCCAACCGCCTCGCCCACACCCTCACCACCCGCAACATCATGGACTCCCTCCCCCTGGAGGAGGGATACAGCATCGTCACCCTCGCCCCCCCCGCCTCGTTCATCGGGAAGACCCTCAAACTCCTGGACCTGCGCAGGCGCCACAATGTGCAGGTGGTGGCCATCAAGGACACCCTCATCGGCACCTGGAACCCCGTCCCCAGCCCCGACGCCCTGATCAAGGACAGCGATCAACTGCTGATCCTGGGACAGGAGGAGGACCTGGACACGCTGGGGGGGATCAAATAGACCCAGTTTCGAGTTTCGAGTCTTGAGTCTCGAGTTTCGAGTTTAAGACACCGCAGGCCTCGCGCCTGCGTTTTTTATTATTCTCATCCTGTTATGTCGCGCACAAAGGCCGTCCTCAACGACCTGAATGCGCGGTGCCGGCCGCCTTGAGATCCGTTTCGTCCTGGGCAGGACGGGAGGAACTCGAAACCCGAAACTCGCAATTCGAAACTGGCAGGGGGGACTTTGAACTTTGAACAGAGTGGGCGGGACCTGAAACCTGAAACCTGAAACCTGAAACAATTTATCGGATCCGGCCCGTGGCCGGCGCCCCCATGAAGGGTGCGGCTGCGCCTGAGTTGCAAGAACTCAAGACACGAGACTCTAGACTCGAGACTGGACGGGGGGACCTGAAACCTGTAACTTGAAACAATGATTATGGTATAAGGAGCGGATGAACAAGCCCAAAACGATCTTCACGGGCCACTTCGGCTCGGGGAAGTCGGAGATCGCCGTCAATTTCGCCCTCAAGGAGGCACGGGAGGGGCGTCCGGCCTATTTCATCGATCTCGACATCGTCAAGCCCTTCTTCCGCTCCAGGATGGTCCGCAACCTCCTCCTCACCACGGGGGTGCACATGATCATCCCCTCCGGGGAACAGGTCTACGCCGACCTCCCCATCGTCCTCCCCCGGGTGAAGGGGATCATGAAGGAGCCCGGCGCGCGGGTGTTCCTCGACGTGGCGGGGGACCCCGACGGGTGCAGGGTCCTCCGCTCGTTCCACGACGTCCTCGACCCGGAGGAGGTGGAGTTGATGCTGGTGGTCAACACCTCCCGCCCCCGGACCGGGGACCCGGAGTCCAATCTGAAGATGATGCGCTCCATCGAGGCGGTCGCCGGCCTGAAGGTGGCGGGGGTGGTGGCCAACACCCATCTGATGGACGAGACCACTACGGAGATCGTGGAGGAGGGATACGCCCGGACGCTTCAATTTGCCAACGGGGCCGGTTTGCGGGTAGAATATGTGGTGGCCTGCGAGGACGTGGCGCGCCGGCTGGACCCCGAGCGGTTCGCCTGCCCCGTCCTCCCCATCACAACTTTCATCCGTCCGCCCTTCGGGCCCAAGCCCGCGGGCACCCGCCGGTCGCCGATCGTCGTTTGAAAGGAGGGAACGCGTGTCGAAAATCACCATCGACCCGAACAAGTGCAAGGGGTGCGAACTGTGCGTCAAAGCGTGCCCCGAACAGATCCTGGCCATGGGGAAGCAGCTCAACGTGAAGGGCTACTTCTACGCCCAGGTCGCGGAGCAGCCGCGCTGCATCGGCTGCCGCATCTGCTGCATCGTCTGCCCGGACGTGGCCATCGAGATGGCCGTCCAGGGGACGATGTACAAGTACTTCGACTACTGAAACCAAGGGGGAAGACCATGGCAAAACTGCTCATGAAGGGGGCGGAGGCCATCGGCGAGGCGGCCATCGCGGCCGACTGCCGGCTTTTCTTCGGCTATCCGATCACCCCCCAGAACGAGATCCCGGAATACATGTCCCTGCGCCTGCCCCAGGTGGGCGGCACCTTCGTGCAGGCGGAGAGCGAGGTGGCGGCCTCCAACATGCTCTACGGGGCCGGCGGCTCCGGGGCGCGCGTCTTCACCTCCTCCTCCTCCCCCGGCATCTCCCTGATGATGGAGGCCCTCTCCTATCTGGCCGGGGCCGAGGTGCCCGTGGTGATCGTCAACATCATGCGGGCCGGCCCGGGGCTGGGGGGCATCCTCCCCGCGCAGGCCGACTACTTCCAGGCCACCAAGGGGGGCGGGCACGGCGACTACCGGTGCATCGTCCTGGCCCCCTGGTCGGTGCAGGACGCGGCCGACCTGATCATGGACGCCTTCGACCTGGCCGACTTCTACCGCAACCCCGTCCTGATGATCGGCGACGCCCTGATCGCCCAGATGATGGAGCCGGTGGAGATCCGGGAGGGGCGCAAGCCCTGCAAGCCCCTGGCGCCGAAGGACTGGGCCACCACGGGGAACAAGGGCCGCAAGCCCAACATCATCAACTCCCTCATCCTCGACCCCGAGGACCTGGAGCGGCACAACCGGCGCCTCAAGGCCAAATTCGACTCCATGGAGCGGGACGAAGTGCGCTGGGCCTCCTACAACACCGACGGCGACTACGACATCCTCATCGCCGCCTACGGCACCCCCGCCCGCGTCTGCCTCACGGCCGTCAACGAATTGAAGGAAAAGGGCGTCAATGTGGGGCTTTTCCGCCCCATCACCCTCTGGCCCTTCCCGTATGCCCCACTGCGGGAGAAGGCCAAAAAGGCCAAGGCCGTCCTGACGGTGGAACTGTCCACCGGCCAGATGGTGGAGGACGTCCGAACGGCCGTCTGCGAGGACCTGCCGGTCCATTTCTACGGCCGGCAGGGCGGCATCCTGGTCACCCCCGACGAGGTGGTGGAGCAGGTGACCGCCCTCCTCGGCGGCGCCAGGCCGAAGGGCGCCAGGAAGGGAGGCAAGGCATGAGCGAACTCACCGTTTTCAAGCGCCCGGAGGCCCTCCTTCCGGTGACCATGCACTACTGCCCCGGCTGCACCCACGGGATCAGCCACCGCCTCGTGGCGGAGGCCCTCGACGAACTGGGCCTGCGCGAACGGACCGTGGGCGTCGCCCCCGTCGGCTGTTCGGTGCTGGCCTACGACTACTTCAACTGCGACTTCCACGAGGCCTCGCACGGCCGCGCCCCGGCGGTGGCCACCGGCATCAAGCGGGCCCGCCCCGACCTGATCGTCTTCACCTACCAGGGTGACGGCGACCTGGCCTCCATCGGGATGGCGGAGATCGTCCACGCCGCCAACCGCGGCGAGAAGATCACCGTCATCTTCGTCAACAACGCCATTTACGGCATGACCGGGGGGCAGATGGCCCCCACCACCATGCCGGGCCAGGTGGCCACCACCTGCCCCCTGGGGCGCGACACCAACCTGGCCGGCTTCCCCATCCGCATGGCCGAACTCCTCTCCGCCCTCGTCACCCCGGCCTTCATCGCCCGGGGTTCCCTGCACTCCCCCCTCGAGGTGGTCAAGACCAAGGCCCTCATCAAGCGGGCCTTCCAGTACCAGAGGGAGGGAACGTGCTTCTCCCTCGTCGAGTGCCTCTCCACCTGTCCCACCAACTGGGGCATCACGCCGACCGATTCGCTCAAGTGGCTGGAGGAGAACATGCTCCCGTACTATCCGCTGGGGATCAAGAAGACCCCCGAAGGGAAGGAGGCCTGAGATGCAGAACGAGATGATCCTGGCCGGGTTCGGAGGGCAGGGCGTCCTCCTGATCGGGAAGATGCTGGCCTACGCCGGGATGAAGGAGGGGAAGGAGGTGTCCTGGCTCCCCTCCTACGGCCCCGAGATGCGCGGCGGCACCTGCAACTGCACCGTCGTCGTCTCCGACAAACCGGTCGGTTCCCCGGTGGTCAAGTCGCCCAATATCATGATCGCCCTCAACCGCCCCTCGCTCGACAAGTTCGAGCCCTCCGTCAGGCCCGAGGGGATCCTCCTCATCAACAGCTCCCTCATCGACCGCAAGGCCGAGCGCAAGGACGTGGACGTGCTCTACGTCCGGGCCAACGAGGTGGCCATCGAGTGCGGGAGCCCCAAGGCCGCCAACATGGTCGCCCTCGGCGCCCTCGTGGGGAAGACCGGCATGGTGGGGGTGGAGAGCGTCAAGGCCGCCATCGCCAAGACCTTCGAGGGGAAGGAGAAGATCATCCAGTTGAACTACAAGGCCCTCGAGCGCGGCGTCGCCATCGGGAAAGGAGAAGCCCAATGACCCAGCCCCCCCAAGTGAAGGTCGAGATCCCCGTCCAGTGCGAGGCGTGCGGCCGCAAGCACGTGACCGCGGCGCAGGGGAAGTTCTTCGTCGAGAAGTGCAACGTCCCCCCGCGCTATTTCGCCCTCTGCGACGCCTGCAAGCGGGAGAAGTACGCCCGTAAGTTCACCGGGTTCCTCAAGGGGGTGCAACTGTGAAACTCTACACCGTCACCGTCTCCCGCTGCATCGCCTGCGGCAAGTGCGAGCTGGCCTGCGGCTTCGCCCACGCTCGTGACGGCAAGGCCGGCCAGACCCGCATCAACATCATCCGGCGCGGCCCCGAGGCCGGTGTCCCCATCGTGTGCTATCAGTGCTCCGACGCCGCCTGCGTCAAGGCCTGTCCCAAGGACTGCATCGTCCGCAACCCCGCCACCGGCGCCCTGGACATCGACTACGACAAGTGCACCAAGTGCAAGGCCTGCGTGGCCGCCTGCCCCTTCGGCAACATGCAGTGGGACGAAAACTTCAAGATGGTCCACAAGTGCGACCTCTGCGGCGGCGACCCGCAGTGCGTCCCCTTCTGCCCCACCAAGGCCCTGGAGTACGAGGAATACAAGGCCGCGGGGGAATAGCCGTCGTTAACCGTTCCGACGTTCATCCGGCCCCCCGCCACCGGGGGGCCGGACCTCTTTCAGACCGGGCCGTCGAGCCGCCCCGCCAGTCCGACTTGGATAAAGGTGGAAGGTGGAAGGAGGAAGGCGGAAGCAATGACAGGGGCAGTAGGGGAGGGTTGCCTGCGTCGTCAGCCCGCGTGCAGACCCTCCCGTGGAACCATAATTTCATGCGGGCGGATCTGTTCTGGGGTACAAGACGAGGGCAATCCGGCCCTGCGGCACTGAATACTGATTGCTGCAGACTGGATCAAAAATTTTATGCGGGCGGATCTATTATGGGGCACAAGACGAGGGCAATCCGCCCCTACGGCACTGAATACGGATTGCTGCAGACTGCAGACTGCCCACTATCCACTGCCCACTACCGCCTGCCCGATGCTACAATGGAACTCCCATGAGCCCCCGCCTCGAACGCGTCCTGTTGGCCCTCCTCCTGGCCGCCCTTGCCCTGTTCCACGGGCTGACCATCCGGCCGGGGTTCGAGTGGGGCGGCGATTTCGCCCAGTACCTGGAGCACGCGCGGAATTTGGCCGAAGGCAAATCCTTCGCCGACATCCGCTTCATCTACAATCCCTCCGCCCCCCTGGGGCCGCCCTGCACGCCGCCGGGGTTCCCGCTGTTGCTCGCGCCGCTGGTCGGGGGTTTCGGGCTGGACCTGACGGTCTTCAAGTTGCAGTCCGTCGCCTTTTTTATCCTGGCCCTGGCCCTGGCCTATCTCCTGTTCCGCGAGCACCTTCCCCCGGCCTACGGCCTGGTCCTGACGGCCGTCCTGGGGTTCCACCCCTACCTTTGGGGGATCAAGGACCACATCCTTTCCGAATTCCCCTTCCTGACCCTCCTGATGCTCTATCTGCTCGTGCTGAAACGGGCGTGGGAGAGGCCCGCCTGGGGCTGGGCCCTCCTGGCGGGGGCGCTGGCCTACGGGGGGTATTCGATGCGGGCCGCCGCCCTGGTCCTGGCGGGGGTGCCCCTCGTCCGCGACCTGGCGCGCACCCGGCGCGTCGGGGCGCGCGCCCTCCTCGTCGCCGGGACGGCCGGCGGGCTCGTCCTGGTCCAGCACCAGGTCCTGAGCGCCTGCGGGACGGTGCAGTACGGCCTGCTGGACTTCCACCCCGCGCAGATGGCCAAGAACCTCGCCTACTACGGTGCCTGGATGGCGAGGGCGTTTCCCGTCGCCCTCCCGACCGTGGCGGCGGCGCTCTTCGCCGCCGCCACGCTGGCGGCGTTGGCGGGGTTCGCGAAGCGGGTCCGGACCTTCGGGTTCCCGGAGGCCTTCCTCCTGCTCTATTTCATCCCCATCCTCCTCTTCACCAACGACCAGGGCCTGCGCTACCTGGTGCCGGTCCTCCCGTTCTACTTGTACTATCTCCTGCTCGGCCTCCGGGAGATGGCCCAGCGGCTGCCCGGGCGGTTCCGGGCGGTCCCCCTGGGGACCGTGGCGGCCGCCGCCCTGCTCGGATACGCGCTGATCTATCCCCGGGTGGGGATCGGGGCCCCCGTCGCGGGCGGGCCGGACGCGTCGGAGGCGGAGGCCCTCTTCGCCTTCGTCCGGGAGCGGACGGAGCCGGACGCGGTGGTGGCCTTCTCCAAGGCCCGCGCCCTCGCCCTGTGGGGGGAGCGGCGGGCCGTCATCCTGCCGTTCGGCGCTCCCGATGCGCAGATGTGGGAGGAGATCGGGGGGTTCGGCGTCACCCATCTCCTCCTCTCCCCCTCCTTTCCCACCGACCGGCGCCACTACGCACCGTTCGTCCAGAGGAACCGGGAGCGGCTGGAACCGGTGTTCAGGAACGAAGGGTTTCTGCTCCTCAGAATCCTTCCCGCCCACCCTCCCGGCGGGACGGGCATGTAGCGCGGGTCCTCCGACCTGCGGCTTCGGGTCATCCAAGCCGGCCGACTGGAGGGTCGGCCCCACATTCCGGGTCGAGGCGCGGGTCCTCCGACCTGCGGTTTCGGGTCATCCAAGCCGGCCGACTGGAGAGTCGGCCCCACATTCCGAACCGCCGCCTCGCCGCGGGAGGCAGGACCCAATAGACCCAATAGACTCAATAGACCCGATAGACTCAATAGACTCAATAGACTCAATAGACTCAATAGACTCAACAGACCCAATAGACCCAATAGACCCAATAGACCAGACCTATCAGACCAACGCTTTCCCCCGGTCCGTTTCGGTGTTAAAATAACTCCTTTATGAATTTCATCCGTATCCGCGGCGCGCGGCAGCACAACCTCAAGAACATCTCCCTGGACCTCCCCCGGGAGAAATTGATCGTCTTTACCGGCGTATCCGGCTCCGGGAAGTCCTCGCTGGCCTTCGACACCATCTTCGCCGAGGGGCAGAGGCGGTACGTGGAGTCGCTCTCCACCTACGCGCGGCAGTTCCTCGAACTGATGGACAAGCCCGACGTGGAGGCCATCGAGGGGCTCTCGCCGGCCATCGCCATCGAGCAGAAGTCGGCCTCCCACAACCCCCGCTCCACCGTGGGGACCACTACCGAGATCTACGACTACCTCCGCCTCCTCTTCGCCTCGGTCGGCAAGGTGTTCTGCCCCGACTGCGCCGTCCCCATCGAGGCCCTCTCGGTCCAGCAGATGGTGGACGCCGTCCTGGCCCGCCCGGAGGGGACCGCCCTGCAGGTCCTGGCCCCCCTGGTGGAGGGACGCAAGGGGGAGTACCACAAACTGTTCGAGCAGGCGCGGCGCGACGGCTTCTCCAAGGTGCGCATTGACGGTGCGGTGCACGACCTGGAGGACCTCCCCGTCCTGGAGAAGAACCGGAAGCACACCATCCAGGTGCTGGTGGACCGCCTGGTCCTCAAGGGCGGCGTCAAGGGGCGCCTCGCCGATTCCCTCGAGACGGCCCTGCGGGCGGGGCGGGGGAGGGTGGTCCTCCTGGCGGGGGAGAAGGAGGAGCTCCTCTCGGAGACCCACTCCTGCCCGAAGTGCGGCTTCGCCTTCGGCGAGATCGCCCCGCGCTTCTTTTCGTTCAACAGCCCCTACGGCGCCTGCCCCTCCTGCTCGGGGCTGGGGACCCTGCGCAAGATCTCCCTCGACCGCCTCATCCCCGACCCTTCGCTCTCCCTCCACGAGGGGTGCTTCGCCCTCTACGGCCCCGAGTCGGAGACCTGGAAGATGAAGCAGATCCGCCAGCTGGCCGACCACATGGGGATCGCCATCGACACCCCCTGGCGGAAACTGCCGGAGCACTTCCGGCACCTCATCCTCTACGGAAGCGAGGACGAGTACCCCTTCCTCTACGTGGCCGAGAAATCCAACTACGCCTACACCGGCCGGTTCGAGGGGATCGTCGCCAACCTGGAGCGGCGCTTCCGCGAGACCCAGTCGTGGGCGGTGCGGCAGGAGATCGAGCAGTTCATGGCCTTCACCCCGTGCCCCGAGTGCGGGGGGAAGCGGCTCAAGCGGGAGGCCCTGGCGGTGAAGGTGGGGGGGCGCTCCATCGCCGGGGCGGCCGAGCTTTCGGTGGACGCGGCCCTGGACTTCTTCGCCCGGGCCGAGGCGGGCTTCAGCCCCAAGGAGCGGCAGATCGCCCAGAAGATCATGAAGGAGATCGCCGAGCGCCTCCAGTTCCTCAAGGACGTGGGGCTGGGGTATCTCACCCTCGACCGCGGCTCCGCCACCCTCTCCGGAGGCGAGGGGCAAAGGATCCGCCTCGCCACGCAAGTGGGGTCCAAACTGACCGGCGTCCTCTACGTCCTCGACGAGCCCTCCATCGGCCTCCACCAGCGGGACAACCGCAAACTCCTCAACACCCTGGTCAAACTGCGCGACCTGGGCAACACCGTCATCGTGGTCGAGCACGACGAGGAGACCATCCGCGCCGCCGACCATGTCGTGGACCTGGGGCCCGGGGCCGGCGCCCTCGGCGGGGAGGTGGTGGTGGCCGGGACGGTGGCCGCCGTGGCCAAGCACCCCGCGTCGCTCACCGGCGCCTACCTCTCGGGCCGCCAGGCCATCCCCGTCCCGAAGAAGCGCCGCAAGGGGCTGGGGCGGTCGCTGACCGTCCTGGGGGCGGAGGAGCACAATCTGAAGGCGATCGACGCCCAATTCCCCCTGGGGACCTTCACCTGCGTCACGGGGGTGTCGGGGTCCGGCAAGTCCACCCTCGTGGAGGACATCCTCTACAAGGCCATCCTCTGGAAGTTGTATTCCGGAGGCGAGGCGCCGGGGAAGCACCGGGAGGTGCGGGGATTGGAGTACCTCCAGCGGGTCATCGACATTGACCAGAGCCCCATCGGCCGGACGCCCCGCTCCAACCCCGCCACCTACACCGGGTGCTTCACCCCCATCCGCGACCTCCTGGCGCTGACCCCCGAGGCGCGCCTCCGCGGCTACAAGCCCGGCCGCTTCT
>DCUZ01000121.1:19581-19768 GCA_002327305.1 Holophagales bacterium UBA2201
AGACCCTGGAGGTGAAGTACAAGGGGCTCTCCATCTGGGAGGTCCTCAACCTCACCGTGGACCAGGCCGCGGAGTTTTTCAAAAACCATCCCCCTATCGTCCGGGTCCTGGAGACCCTCCAATCGGTGGGGCTGGGGTATCTCGCCCTGGGCCAGCCCGCCCCCACCCTCTCCGGCGGGGAGGCCCA
>DCUZ01000042.1 GCA_002327305.1 Holophagales bacterium UBA2201
GCACTTTGAAACTGGCGAAAAACTCATTCTTGGGCAGGGCCATCCGCGCCTCCAGGGTCCAGACGACTTTCTTCTTGGGGTTGAACTCGTCCGTCGGCGCGGCGTTCTCCGGGATCTCCACGGATACGGGGATCGTCAGTCCGCCGGGCCCCGCGGCAAGGCGGTCGGGGGGGACCTCGGTCTCGATGGGCACGCTATCGGTGGAGGTCAGTTTCAGCCTCACCCGCTTTCCCAATTCAAGTGGGATGCGGGTCTGGATGGTCCCCTCCAGGACTCCGCCGGTCCAGGCCGGCACGGTGGCCATCACGAAAAGGGCGCGGTCCGCATAGCGCCGGGCGAAGGTCAGGTTGATGGCGCTGAAGAGGACGCCGAGACCGATCAGCGGGAACAGCGCGGCGGGGAGGATGGAGAACCAGTTCTCCCTCGCCTGGGCCGCGATGAGGTCCCGGTTGCCCCATAGCACGGTCGTCACCAGGGAGTTCCATGCCAGCGCGAAGATCCATAGAAACGCGGCCGGGGTCGGTTTCCGGTACGGGATCCGTCCCGTCCTCCAGGCCCGCTTCCGCTCCCAGGGGCGTTCGGCATAGCGCTCGAACCGGCGCTTCTGCCACAGGGGGTATAGGTGTTCGTGCCCGTATAGAACATAGAGCGCTCCCAGCCCGGTCCCGCCGAACGCCACCCCGGCGACCACCTTCAGGACGAATTCGCCGAGGTCGAATGGGCCGGGGAAGATCGATTCCACGGCCGAAGCCAGGATCATGGACCCGAGAAAGGCAATGAAGCCGAAGCAGCCGATCTTGAAGCCATGTTCGAATAGATTCCGCATCATGGGTCCAGTATAAACGATTCCGCCCCGGCCGTTCGAATCGCCGGAAGGCGGCCCAATCCGCGTCCGGGCGCGGGAATGGACGCGGCGGCGGTGGCGGGGCGGGGCGCTTCCTGCTATCATGGGCGGGAAGCGCACCGACGGCTTTCATCCAGCCGGGACCGGCCGGTCCCCGGCGGAACGGCCGGCGGGAAAGGAAGACGATGCCATGAACGGTGAAACCTCCTGCGTCCCCCATCTCCACCGCCCCCTACGCCGGCGGCGAGGGTGGGCGGCGGTTTTTCTGGCCGTGGGTTTGCTCGCCGCCTGCGCGAGCACGAAAAAGGTCCCCCTCCAGCGATGGGAGCCGGACGCGCACGGCCGGTTCGAGGTCTCTTACATCGCCGGGCGCGATGCGGGGGTGGCTTCACTCCACCTTTACTATGGCGACCACTGGACGGCCTCGCTCTACGGCCCCCTTCGGGCCCTCGTGTTCAGCGCGGACCTGGGGCCGGCGGAGTGGACCGTGACCATCGGGGGGAGCGTCCACCGTTTCGCGCCGTGCGAGTTCATGGACCTTCCCTTCATCGCCCGGGTCCTCAACGGCGACTTCTCGGGGCTCCCGGCCCACTTCGAGTGTCAGGGGTTCGACTTCACCTGGGACCCGGCGGCGGGGCGCCTGGCGGGGATCCGGGAGGACGGGCAGACCCTCTTCTTCATTTTCTCGAACGAAAAACCCGTCTATCACATCACCATCGAAGCGCTCCAGCAGGACCTGGCGCTGGAGATGGTGGGCAAGAGCATCTACCGCCTCCTCCCCTCCGAAAAATGATGTCCGCGGCCCCCGCCAAACTGAACCTATTCCTCCAGGTCCTGGGGAGGAGGCCGGACGGACACCATGACATTGTCTCCCTGATGGCGCCGGTGACGCTGTCCGATGCCGTGGCGGTGGAGCCGCTCACAGAGCCGGTCGTCGAAGTGGAGGGAGGGCCGCCCGGCCTTCCTCCCGAGCTCAATCTGGCGTGGAAAGCGGCCCGGATGCTGGCCCCCCGAGCCCGGACCGTTCCCGGCGCCCGCATCGTCCTGACCAAACGCATTCCCACCGGTGGGGGGTTGGGAGGGGGAAGTTCGGACGCCGCGGCCGTCCTCCTTGCTCTGAACGACCTGTGGGAGTGCCGCCTCGCGTTGAAGGACCTCGCCTCCCTCGCGGGGCGGCTGGGGGCCGATGTTCCGTTCTTCCTCCACCGGTCCCCCGGGGTGGTGCGGGGGGTGGGGGAGAGGTTTGCCCCCGCAACCCTTCCCTCCGGATTTCCGGCTCATTTGGCCATCCTCCAGCCCCCCTTCGAGCTATCCACTGCCGATGTGTACCAAAAATGGGACGCCTTGGGTCGCCCAACGCAGGGAGAGGACCCCGCGCTGGAGGCTTTCCTCTCCGACTCCGGTCCCCTGCCCCTACGCAACGATCTGGAAGCGCCTGCCTTCGCCATCCGCCCGGAACTTAGGGAGATCAAGGAGATGATCGCGCGTTGTGGGGCCCGCATGGCTCTCATGAGCGGCTCGGGAAGCTGTTTTTGGGCCGCATGGGAGTCGGAAACGGCCCGGTCGGAGGCCTTGGGGGCGTTGACAAAAAGGCTGAAATTCTATATAGTATCGGCCGTCCGGGGAGTTTCCGGGCAAAAGTTGTAAACCGCCTCACAGGAGGACTGAACCATGGAGATCACCCAAGTCCATGTCTATCCGAAGGAGGACCCGAGGGTGAAGGGGTACGCGTCCATCGTCTTGGACGAGTGCTTCCTCGTCAACGACATCAAGATCATCACCGGGCCCAGCGGATGCTTCATCTCCATGCCCTCCCGCAAGCGGAAGAACGGGAAGTTCCGGGACATCGCGCACCCCATCACCACGGAGATGCGGGAGCGGATCGAGCACCGGGTCTTCGACGAATTCGAAAAGGTCACCGGCCGGAAGATCGAGGCGAGGGCCATCGCCGAAAAACCCCCCGATCCCGGGCCGGCCGGCCCCGACGAATAACGCCGCGGAAGACACTGGGGTGTCGCCAAGTCCGGTTCAAGGCACGGGCCTTTGGAGCCCGCATTCGGAGGTTCAAATCCTCCCGCCCCAGCCATAAAGGATAACCGTCTATGCAGGGACCGTTGAAAGTGTTTTGCGGACGCGCCAATCCGGCGTTGGGCCGGGAGATCTGCCGGGCATTGGACCTGGAGCAGGGGAAGATCGACCTCTACGACTTTCCCGACGGGGAGACCTGCTGCCAGTTGAAGGAGAATGTCCGCGGGGCCGATGTTTTCGTGGTCCAGCCCACCACACCGCCCGCCCACAAGAACCTCATGGAGATGCTCATCCTCCTGGAGACCATGCGGCGCTCCTCGGCTCGGCGCATCACCGCCGTCCTCCCCTATTTCGCCTACGCCCGGCAGGACCGCAAGGACAAGCCCCGGGTCCCCATCACCAGCCGGCTGGTGGCCAACCTCCTCACCACCGCCGGCGCCCAGCGCATCCTGGCGATGGACCTCCACGCCCCGCAGATCCAGGGTTTTTTCGACATCCCGGTGGACCACCTCTTCGCCATACCGGTCATCCTCGACGAGTTCCGCCGGCAACAATTCGAGAACGTGGTCATCGTCTCCCCGGACGCCGGGGGGGTGGAGCGGGCCCGCGCCTTCGCCACGCGATGCCATGCCGACCTGGCCATCATCGACAAGCGCAAACCCGACCCCAAGCGGGCGGAGGACAAGGTGGAGGTGATGAACGTGGTGGGAGAGGTGGCGGGCAAGACGGCCGTCCTGGTGGACGACATGCTCGACACCGGTTCCACCATCATCAAGGCCTCCCGTGCCCTGATCGCGCAGGGGGCCGATTCCGTCCACGCGGCCTGCACCCATGCCCTCCTGTCGGGGGAAGCGGCGCGGCGCCTCAACGACAGCCCCATCCGGCAGGTGTTCATCACCAACACCATCGACACCGCCGACAAGCAGCAGACCTGTCCCAAGCTGGTCTCTCTCACCGTCGCCCCCCTTCTCGGGGAGGCCATCCAGCGGATCCACGAAGATGATTCCGTGAGCAGTCTATTCGTTTAGGAGGACCCCATGCATAAGGAAGTCACCCTCACCGTCGAAGTCCGGGAAAGTGCAGGCAAGATCGCCAGCCGCAAACTGCGCCAGGCCGGCCGCATCCCCGCCGTGATCTACGGAGGCGACCGCCCGGCGGTCCCCGTCACCGTGGCCCGGGATGACATGGCCAAGCTGATGCGCGAGCATGTCCACGAGAACACCATCTTCCACCT
This sequence comes from Holophagales bacterium UBA2201, assembly GCA_002327305.1. Taxonomy (GTDB): domain Bacteria; phylum Acidobacteriota; class Thermoanaerobaculia; order UBA2201; family UBA2201; genus UBA2201. The sequence goes on from DCUZ01000042.1 coordinate 4,107, forward strand.
CCAGGTGGCCGGCAGCGACGCCCCCAAACCCGCCCTGGTGCACGACTATCAGGTGGACAGTCTCACCCACGAGATCCTCCACCTCGACTTTCTCCGCATCGCCATGGACAAGCCGGTGATTCTGAAGATCCCCGTCTCCATCACGGGCACCGCCGTCGGCACCAAAATGGGCGGTCTGTTGGAGTTCCTCCTGCGCGAGGTCGAGGTATCCTGCCTGCCCACGGACATTCCCGAGTCCATTGCCCTGGATGTGACCCCCCTCCAATTGCTCCAGAACGTCAAGGCGGGGGCCCTCCCCCTGCCGGCGGGGGTGGCCCTCCACAGCAGTCCCGACTCCATGGTCGTCCGCGTCGTGGCGCCGAAGTTGGAGGCGGCCCCGGCGGCGGCCCCCGTGGAGGCCGCGCCGGAGACAGCCGAACCCGAGGTCATCGGCAAGGGCAAGAAGGAAGCCGCGGAAGGGGAAGCGGAGGAATAGGGCGTCCGGGCGGGGCCTGCCCATCCCATCCATGCGCATCCTGGTGGGCTTGGGGAACCCGGGGCCGGAATACGCCGGCACGCGGCACAACGCCGGTTTTCGGGCGGTGGACCATCTGGCCGGACGGTTCGGCGTGGGGATCCGCCGGCTGGAGGGGAAGGCCCTCACGGGGAGGGGCACCTTCGGGGGCGGCGAGTTTCTGCTGGCCAAGCCCCAGACCTTCATGAACCTCAGCGGTTCCTCGGTGGAGGCGCTCCTGCGGATCCACGGCGCCTTCCCGGGCGATCTGCTGGTCCTGTGCGACGACCTCGACCTTCCCCTGGGCCAGCTCCGGCTCCGCCGCACCGGCGGGGCCGGGACCCACAAAGGGCTGCGCTCCATTTTGGAGACCCTCGGCACCCCGGACTTTCCCCGGCTCCGCATCGGCATCGGCCCCCAGGAGGGCGATTCGGCCGATTTCGTCCTCCAGCCCTTCCCCCCCGGGGACCTCGTGGCCCTCGACGCCCTGCTGCCCCGGATGGCGGAGGGGGTGGAGCGGTTCCTCGCGGAGGGCCCCGAGGCGGCCATGCTCCTCCTCAACCCCCGCCCTACTTCATCCGTATAAGGGTTGAAATGAACCTGCGATATGGAGTACAATTAGCCCGTGAATATGATGCTTGCCGCATTGGTCCTTCCCCTCCTGTTCACGCTCAGCGCCCGCCAGGAGCTGTTTCTGGTGCAGAAACTGTGCCCGGGCTGCACCACCATCGGCGTTCTGACGGCCAAGGGGGAGAACCAGGACCGGGTGGGCGAACTGGAAAAAGCGAGCATCTACTACAACTTTACCATCGAAAAGGAGATGCCCAAGAAAACCGCCGAAATTCCCGAGGCGTTCGCCAATCTCCTGAAAAAGAACATCAGCATCCTCATCATCTACGAGGATTCCCTCACCGGCGATCCCAACACCATGCGGTTCATCATCAGTCAGGCGCTGGAGAAGAAGTTCCCGGTCATCTGCGGGAGCGAGAAACAACTCGCCTTCGGGGCGACCTTTTTTTTCGCCAAGAAACCGGACGGCTCGGTGTATGTCAAGGTCAAAAAGGCCGCCCTCGAGGCGCTGAAACTGACCCTTCCCCCTCCGGAAGAGATCCCGATCGAAATCGTCGAATAATCCCCTTCACAACATCACAGGAGGCTGTCTCATGAATCGGATCGCCTTGCTCATCCTCGTGCTGTCCGTCGGAAGCGCCGCGTGGGCGCAGGACGCCCCACCCGTTCCGCCGCCTGATCCCCCGCCGCCGGCCGATGCAGCCGCTCCCGCTCCGCCCCCCCCCGCCCCCCGGACCTCTCCCAAATCCCAGGCACAATTCGAGCCCGAGGCCAGACCGGAGGTGTTTTTCATCGAGGGGCTGTTCCGAAAAATGGACAAGGAGGCAAAGACCATCGAAGTACTGGTCCGCGAGGAGGGCAAGGACCCCGCCGTCCAGGTGTACGCATTCACGCCCCGGACGCGGCTGTTTGCTTCGGACAAGGCGGTCAAGCAGATGAAGGACATTCCTCCCGGCGCCACCGTGCACATCTACTACCTTCGGATGGAGGACGGGACGCTGAGGGTGAACCGCATCATGGTGAACCCGCCCAACGCCTGATGCCCCGACTCAATCCGGCGGAACTGGAGATCGATCTTTTCTGCAAGGGGGTGAGACTCGATGGGAGCTGCACCCTCGAGCAGGATGCCCGCTCCTTCTCCCGCACGCGCGCGGGGTTGGGGGACGGATTGGAGATGGTCGTGGAGTCGCCGGAAAAGCGCATCTGGCTCAACGCCCCCGTCTTCGAGGGGTTCGCCCAGGGCTCCCCGTATCTCCTGAAGAAGGAGGACGGCCGCTACGCCGTTCTCCACGAGGCCGACCGGGAGATCTACCCCGTTTCCCTTCCCCCCGCGCCGGCGTGGTACGGGAGGAAGACCTCGCGCGGGACCGACATGACCCACATCGGCGTCCTGCAGGGGACCTACCTGGGCATCTACCTCGGCAACACCTGCGCCTTCTGGGACGGCGACACCAAGCTCAACTGCAAGTTCTGCACCACGGGGCTCAACGTGGGAAAGCATGAGGTGCTGGAGAAATCGGTGGAGGACGTGGTGGAGGTGGCCAGGGCCGCCAAGGCGGAGAGCGGGATCACCTTCGTCCACTTCAACTCCGGCTGGCAGCGGGGCCGCGGCCTCAACATCGCCGCCCCCTACGTCAAGGCGCTCAAGGAGCAGGCGGGGGTGTTCGTCGGGCTCCAGGCCATCCCGGCGCCGCGGGAACGGTTCGCCAAGTACGACTGGCTCATCGATTGCGGCGTGGACCACTTCTCCTTCTGCTACGAACTGCACAACCCGAAGTACTTCGCCGATATCTGTCCCGGCAAGGAGAAGTTCATAACCCAGCAATTGTTCTTCGACGCCATGGAATACACCTCCCGCAAGCTGGGCAAGGGCCGGGTATCGGGGGAGATCATCGCCGGCATCGAGCCCATCGAGGACACCCTGCGGGCCGTTGAGTACATCACCTCCATCGGCGCCTTTCCCACGGTGTGCATCTTCCGCCCCGTTCCGGGCGCGGACATGGAATCCTCCCCGTCGCCGGCCTACGAGGACATGCGGCGGATCTTCGCCCACGTCTATGCGTGCATGCGAAAAAACGGAATCCCCATGGGCATCATCCCCAACATCGAGGTGTCTCTCGTCGTCAATCCCGACGACACCAAGTTCCTGGCCCCGCGCGACGCGGCGTGGCATTGGTACGACCTCAAGTTGAAGGCGCTGAAGATCCTGGCCAAACCCATCGTCACCAAGCAGCTCCGGCCCCGTCCCATTGCCGCCGACGCCGCCCGCTCACCCCTCGCCGAGGAAAACGCTCCCGCGGCGGGCGCCGCGTAGCGGCTGCTGAAGGCGGGAAGGCGGGAAGGCGGGAAGGCGGGAAAGCGGGAAAGCTCCCCCACCCTCCCAATGCAAATTGCAAAATGGCCCGCCCGCCCCTCAAAACAGTTCCAAGTTCCAGGTTCCAAGTTGCTGGTAGGGGCGACCCGGCGGGTCGCCCGCGCCGCTGACGAATGAAAATCCTGCTGATCGTGGGCCTGATCCTTGCCGGTCTGTACGGCCTGGACCGGTTCCTCCTCTGGTGCGAAGCGAGGGGCTGGATCTACTGGCGCAAGCGCCAGGGCACGGCTGTCAGCGCGCGGAATGCAGCCCTTCACATGCAGTCGCTCATCGAGCCGGGCAAAACCTATCAGATCGAGGAAGAGCAGTCGGAGCGGGAAGAGGAGGACGATGAAGGGGCTCCGCCGGGGGGGACGGGCCGAAAGAAGCCTCGGCGATAGTTGACGGTCTCATTGAGGGCATCAGTCTGTTATATCTTTGAGTGCAATTTGCATTTAGAGGGCGGGGGTCCTTCCGCCTTCCGCCTGTTGCCTTCCGCCTAATTTAGGGCGGGGGAACTTGAAACTTGAAACTCGAAACTGGCGGTTGGGTGGGGGGCTACGCCCCCCAGGGGACTTTAAGCCCCAGCCGTTTGAACTTCTCCGCCACCTCCCGCCCCTCCAGCGTCGGTTTCACCGTCCCCCCTTTCTCCACGACATAGCCGCCCGACCGGGCCAGCTTGCGGGCCCGGACAGCCTGCCCTGCGGCCAGGGCCGACGCGAGGGCCTGCTCCGGGGCGGAGAGGGTGAAGCCTTCGAGGACGTAATCCTCAAAGGCCTCCCAGGTCAGCGGCACCCAGCGGCGGATGATCTCCCTGCCCATCAACTCCGCGTACTGCCGGATCTCCCACTGGGCGGAGGGGTCCATCCGCAGGCGGAGGAAATGCATGAGGTTGTGGAGGTCGATCTTCCAGTAGGCCTCGGTGAAGGTGGAGAGGGGGAGGTCTTTGCGGGCCTGCTCCCGCGCGACGCCGGAACGCAGGCGCATGGAATAGACCGTCTTGGCCAGGCGCTGGAGTTCCGCCTCCTGGCGTGACAGCGCCCGCCCCTGGACGGGGGCGACAAAGCCCATGCTCCCCTGACGGTTGGCCTTCGACTGGATGCGCCAAGAACCCGGCGGGGTCCGGTGGGCGGAATCAATGGCCTCGCTGTAGCGGGTGCTGTACTCGTTGACGCTGGCGGTGCGGTGGCGGATCCACTGGCGCCAGCAGTCCATGGGGACCCGGAGATGGAACTTGATCTCGCACATCTCGAAAGGGGTGGTGTGATGATGGCGGATGAGGTAGCGGAGGAGGTCGCGGTCCTGGCTCACCTTCTTGGTCCCCTTGCCGTAGGAGACGCGGGCCGCCTGCACCACGGCGGCATCGCTCCCCATGTAATCCACCACCCGGACGAACCCGTCGTCCAGCACGGGGAACGGGGTCCCCAGGATGCGGTCCAGGGCGGCCACCCGCGTGCGGTGCAGTTTTTCGAAGGTCGGTACGGTCATGCGCGGCTACCTCGTCATGGATTGTCTGTGACGCTTCCCTCCTATCTTATCCGAAAGGGCCGGGCCGGGCAAGGCGAACAGGACCGGAGCCCCTTGACAGCCACCCGGGGAACCCTTACACTTTACGGCTTCCTAAATTCCTTCCGTGGAGGAGACCATGCCCAGTTTGAAGGGGACCCAGACCGAAAAGAACCTGCTGGCGGCCTTCGCCGGCGAGTCGCAGGCCCGCAACCGCTATACCTACTTCGCCGGAGCCGCCCGCAAGGAGGGGCTCCAGCAGATCGCCCTCATTTTCGAGGAGACCGCCAACCAGGAGAAGGAACACGCCAAGCGCTTCTTCACCTTCCTCGAGGGGGGGGAGGTGGAGATCACCGCCGCCTATCCCGCGGGAAAGATCGGGACGACCCTGGAAAACCTCCGCGCCGCCGCGGAGGGCGAGGGGTTCGAGTGGGGCACCCTCTATCCCGCGTTCGCCGCCAAGGCCAGGGAAGAGGGGTTTCCGGAGATCGCGACCGTCTTCACGCTGATCGGGACCGCGGAGAAGCAGCACGGCAAGCGGTACGGCGACCTGGCCGACAACGTGGAAAAGGGACGGGTGTTCAAGAAGGAACAAAAGGTGGTCTGGCGGTGTTTGAACTGTGGCTACCTGCACGAGGGGCCTGAAGCACCCGGGATGTGTCCGGCGTGCGTCCATCCCCAGGGCTACTTCGAACTGCTCGGGGAGAACTGGTAGGGGAGATGAAGTTTCGAGTTTCAAGTTTAAAGTTTCGAGTTCCCACCCACCCGGTAACGAGTTCCGGCCGACCGTCCCAAAGAATCGTAGGGGCACAGCATGCCGTGCCCATCCGCCTGTGATGGATGATCGCCGGCTAACGTCGAAGGAGGATATCTCATGAGCCATCACACCGTAACGATCAAGGGCAATCCTGTTCCGCTGGAGGGGACGCTTCCCGAGGTCGGCAAGCCGGCTCCTGGTTTTAAAGCAACGGCCAACGACCTCTCGCTGTTCGACTTTGCCTCGCTCAAGGGGAAGACAGTGGTCATCTCCTCGGTGATGTCGCTTGAAACCTCCACCTGCGACACGGAGACGCGCCGGTTCAATACGGAGGCCTCCGCCCTCGGGAAGGACGTCGCCGTCCTCACCCTCAGCATGGACCTCCCCTTCTCCCAGGCCCGGTGGTGCGGAGCCGCAGGGATCGACCGGGTCACCACCGTCTCCGACTACAACCAGGCCGACTTCGGGAAGAAGTACGGCGTTCTCATCGCCCCCCTGCGGCTCCTGGCCCGGGCGGTTTTCGTCGTGGACAAGGCGGGGGTCCTGCGCTACGCGCAACTGGTGCCGGAAGTGGCCAGCGAACCGGATTACGATGCCGTATTGGAGGCCGTCAAGGCGGCGAAATAGCCGCGGCTTTCAGGGCCCAGGCGCCGCAGGCAGACGGCCCCTCGGGAGACCTTGATCGGGAATAAGGGGGATGATCCCCCTTTCCCCAATTTGCCTATTTACGTCCCTTCTTCGTCCCGCACATCCGTCGTTCCGCCGATTTGAACTTCGCGGCGAGCGCTTCGGTCGACGCCAGAAGGTCGGCCAGGATTTGCTCGAACTCGAGAATCGTCAATCGGCGCTCGGTTCCTTCAATCCGGATCATCTTCCCCTCGCGGGTCAGCAGGTAAAGGAAGTCCCACAGAATGCCGTGGGAGATCAATTTGGCGAGCTTCCGCACCAGGGCGTCGGCGCGGCGGGAGTAGGTGGGGATCCGATGGATGATGATGTCCGTCAGATGATGGTCGCCCGGTCTTCCATTTGGCATGGCGTCTCCTTTCGATACCAGGACGGGAGCAAGTCTTCCCCTCAACCCTATTTTACCGCGGCGGCATGGCGACAGTCTCTATGACAGCCGATCGATCCGGCCGCATGGCGCCATGCATCCGCGGTGAATCGATAAGCTGCTCCAACGGCCCGGTTTGCCGGATCCTTTCGAGAGACCTCGAAGAATATAGAAAGTGAGGGTGTTGAAAAAGTGCCATGTGTACAATTTCCGCCGAACTAACCCGTTTGGTTTCAACGCTCATTATTTGAATGATGTGGTTTTTCAACAGCCTCAAAGTCCCTATTTTCCAGAAATAGATAAGAGGCCCGACATGCCGGACCTCTCTGTTGTCTCGGGTTGGGGGAGCCTGGAACCAGAAACCTGGAACCTGGAACGGCTCGAGCGTGGGGCTTACCACCACCGCCAGATCCCCGGCTTCCGCGGCCATTGTTTTAACAAGAGCGGGTGGGACTCTGAACTCTGAACTCTCGGCCGCGGCCCAGAAAGCCTATCTCCACCGCCAAATCCCCGGCTTCCGCGGCCGCGACACAGGCTCGTCGGAGACATAGACGATCTCCTTCTCGCCGGGCACGCCGGGCACCGCGACCGATTTGCCTTTGAAGTTCCGCTCGATGGCGAAGGAGCGTTCGGCGGCCTGGACGATCTCCGGCTTCAACCCTTCCTTCGCGATCTCCTCCACCCACTTGCGCCGGCCGGCGATGAGTTCGAGGACGAAGTTGGCGATGGCGTCGTCGCTGTAGAACTTCTTCGGGTCCCACTCAGGGAGGGCCTTCCCCTCCGCGGCGACGATGGAGTTGGTGCCGAAAAGGCCGGGCTTGTAGGTGTTGGTGCCGCGCAGATCGCCCCGCTGGATGGAGGCCATCAGATCCAAGGGGACGCGCTGGACCTTGCGGACGACCCGTTTCTTGGTCTTCCCACCTTCCTCGTACGACTCGATGATCTCGCCCATCCCGCCGGTGTTGTAAAGCATGAAGCGCACCTTGCCTGGGTACTTGTGGACGAGGTCCATGATGAGGGTGTAAAAGCGGTTGACCTTGCGGGCGCGGCTCCCGATGATGAAGTCGTCGGTCCCCACGATGCGGACGCTCTCGCCCGCCTTGGCGGGGCTGGTGGCCATGCTGTGGGTGGATTCGCCGAAGAGGTAGGCCAGGACGCCCTGTTCCGGGGTCAGTTCCTGGGCGAAGGGCATGATGGTGTGGCGGCGGGTGATGTAGGCGAAGATGAGGCTGTCGAGTTCGGTCAGCGGCGGAAGGTTGATGCTGTCGGCGCTGATGCCGAGGAGCCGCCCGTCGCGCTTGACCCTCAACTTGTCGCGCATGACGATGGCCCGGCCGTTGGCGCAGAGGGCCTCGTCCTGGAAATCGATCTCCCCCTTGGCGGTGACCATGACGTTCTCAAGCAGGGCCGATTTGTCGATGAGGGCCTGGTACATGGCCTCCTGCTGGTCGGGCATGATGTCGGTCTTGACGTAGAAGCCGTGTTCGGAGCCCAGGGCCGAGCCGTCGCGGCAGAGGAAGCAGATGTCGTCCTGGTTGACCTCCACACCCTCCCCCTTGGTGTGGTCGAGGCCCAACTGGTGGCACGACCAGGTGGACTTGCCGGTGGCGGTCATCCCGAAGAGGAAAACGCCGTGGCGGCGCAGTTTGCCGCTCTTGGCGTCGAGGACGGTGCAGGACTTGGTCCCGGAGTGGAGGCCGATCATCCCCTGCTCGTCGGCCAGGAACATCGCCTGGCGCAAAAAGCCCTTCTTGTTCTCCCCCATGTAGTCGGTCCCCAGGGCGATGTTGATGTTGTACTCGGGGAGGGTGAGGATCTGCTGGCGCATCTGGTGCTCTTCGGGGATGTGGATCATGATGAAGCGGGGCCCGGGCCTCGACGAGGGCTTGAACATGGTGGAGCCCCACATGTACCCGATGCGGTAGTTCTTGGGGTCGGAACAGCAGACGTAGAGATCGCACATCGGGTTGTAGCGGTCGTTGTCCCCCATCTGGCGCCGGAGGTGGTAGAAGGGGAGGGTCTTGAGGTGGTGCAGGACCTTGTCCAACTGCTCGGGGGCCTTCTCGATGAGCCCCTTCTGGAAGTCGTCGGGGTTGGGGAGGCGGATGTACTCGCTCCCCAAATAGACGGTTTTGTTGGCGAGGCGGTTGGAGACAAAGGAGCGCCAGCCGTAGGAGCCGTAC
>DCUZ01000007.1 GCA_002327305.1 Holophagales bacterium UBA2201
TCATGGCGGGGATCAACGCGGCCCTGGCGCTGAAAGGGGAGCCCCCCGTCATCCTGGGACGGGACCGGGCCTACGCCGGCGTCATGATCGACGACCTTGTCTCCCGGGGCGTGGATGAACCCTACAGGATGTTCACTTCCCGGGCGGAATACCGCCTCATGCTGGGGTTCCGATCGGCCCGGCGCCGGCTTCTCCCCCTCGGTTGTTCGCTGGGACTGGTCCCCAAGGGGCTCTACCGGCTGATGTGGGGGGAGGAGGAACGGGTGGAGGCGCTGGCCCTCGACCTGGACCGGCGCGTGGTGAATCCGACCCGGGAGGTGAGGGAGGGGCTGCTGGAGGCCCACGGCGTCGCTCTTGACGGGCCCGCCACCGTCGGGGGGCTTTATCGCAGGATGAAGACACCCCTGGCCGAGTTGTGCCGGCTCCTCGGCGGGGAGGATGCGGGGGAGGGGGAGCGATGGTCCCGGGTGGAGGAAGAGCTCCTTTATGCCCCCTATCGGGCGCGCCAAAGGGAGGAGGTGGGACGGATGGAGACGCTCTTGGAAACCGCCATCCCCAAGGAGTTCGATTACGCCGCCGTCGCCGGCGTCAGCCGGGAGGCGCGCGAAAAACTGGCCGCGGCCCGTCCCGCGACCCTGGGGGAGGCGCGGCGCCTTCCCGGGGTCACCCCCGCGGCCCTCACCGCCCTCTATGTGGCGCTCCGCATCCAAGCTTCTGAACCTGGCCGCTGAGGCGGGCCATCCCCTCGACCCGGAGGCGGCCGAACGGCTGGAGGCCTATCTGGCGATGGTGGCGGAGCACAACCGGATCGTCAACCTCGTCCGGTACGCCTCGGAGGAGGAGCTGGTCAAGGCGCACGGACTGGACTTCCTTCCCCTCCTGGCCGAGGTGTCGGAAGGGGAGCCGGTGGTGGACATCGGCGCCGGGGCCGGATTTCTGGGGCTGGGGCTGGCCATCGCGCGGCCTGGAATCGCGGTCACCCTGTTGGAACCCAACCTCAAGCGGGCCTATTTTCTCCAGACCGCCATCGCCCGGCTGGGGCTTTCGGCCCGGGTGGAGGAACGGTCCCTGGAGGCGGTCCTCTCCGGTCTCCCCCCGGAGGGCTTGCTCTTCGTCACCCGGGCCTTGCCCCGAAAGGAGAAGGTCCTGAAGGGGCTGGGGCGGAGGCGGAGCGCCCCTCACCGCCTCGGGCTCCTGCTGGGGGCGGACGCCCCGGCGTTTGGGGAAGCCATGAAATTATGGTATTCTGTGCAACACATGACACCGATGCCGTTCCGCCGCGACTCCTGGCTCCTGGTCCTCCAGAATGTTTCACGTGAAACATTGTAGGGTTCAGGCCTCCCTTCCATGGGTCGGATAGTCTCCATCACCAATCAGAAGGGGGGGGTCGGCAAGACCACCACCGCCATCAATCTGGGGGCCTGTTTGGCCGCCGAGGGACGGCGGGTCCTGCTGGTGGACCTGGACGCCCAGGCCAACGCTTCGTCGGGCCTCGGGGTGCCCAAAAATTCCCCCGAGAAGAACGCCTACCATGTTCTGATGGGGACCCTTCCCGCGGGGGAGGCCCTCCTCGCCCTTCCCTACCCGAACTTCCATCTCCTGCCGGCCCACCGGGACCTCACGGGGGCCGAATTGGAGTTGGTGGAGATGGAGGGGCGGGAGTACTTCCTCAAGAAGGCCCTGGCCCCCCTCCACCCCCGGTACGATTTTATCCTCCTCGACTGTCCCCCCTCCCTCGGCCTGGTCACCCTCAACGCCCTGGCCGCCGCCGACGGGGTGATCATCACCCTTCAAAGCGAGTACTTCGCCCTCGAGGGGCTGGGGGAGCTGGTGCAGACCATCGAGCGGGTGCGCGAGGGGCTCAACGCCTTCCTGGAGATCGACGGGGTGCTCCTCACCATGGTGGACGAGCGCACCAACCTGAGCCAGCAGGTGACGGCCGAGATCCGCCGGCATTTCGCGCGGGAGGTCTTCGATACGGCCATCCCGCGCAGTGTCCGGCTGGGGGAGGCCCCCAGTTTCGGGCGCCCCATCCTTTATTACGATCCCCGCTCGCGGGGGGCCATCGCCTACAAGTGGGTGGCCGACGAATACCTGGCCCGGAGGAAGCCATGAAACGGAAAGCCCTGGGCAGGGGGCTCGATTCCCTCATCCCGGCGCGGACGGCCGCCGCCCGCCAGCCGGAGGGGGTTTCCACGGTCCCCGTCGCCGCCATCATCGCCAACCCGCATCAACCCCGCCAGACCTTCCGGGAGGAGGAGATCCGGGAATTGGCCGCCAGCATCCGGGCCGACGGCCTCCTGCAACCCATCGTCGTCTGCCGCCGCGGCGAAAAATACATCCTCGTTGCCGGCGAACGACGCTGGCGGGCCGCCCAGTCCCTGGGGTGGAAGGAGGTCCCGGCGGTGGTCAAGGAGGTGGCCGACGACAGGGAATTGCTCGTCCTGGCCCTGGTGGAGAATGTCCAGCGGGAGGACCTCAACCCCATCGAGCGGTCCCTGGGCTACCGGGAGCTTCAGCAGAAATTCCATCTCACGCAGGAGGAGATCGCGGCCAAGATGGGAAAGAGCCGGGCCTCCGTCGCCAACGGCCTGCGGCTCCTCAACCTCCCCGAAGAGGTCCAGGCCATGGTCCGGCAGGGCAAACTCTCCGAAGGGCACGCCCGGTCGCTCCTGGCGTTCGACGGGGAGAAGGCCATGCTCAAGATGGCCCGCCGGATCGTGGACGCCGGATTGACCGTGCGGAAGGCGGAGGAGGGGGCGCGGAAGGGGAAAATGGCCGATCCCGACACGCGCGACGCCGAGCAGAAACTCGCCCGCGCCCTCCACGCCCCGGTCTCCATCATCCGCAGGCGCCGGGGGGGGACCATCCGCATCCAGTTCCACTCGGAGGAGGAGCTCATCCGCCTTTTCGAAACGCTGCAGGGAGGGGAGCGATGAGCCGCGGGGGGGAGTTGAACGGGTTCCTGGACTCCGGGTGTCTGATCGTCGGCACCATCCGCTTCCAGGACACCCTCCGCGTGGACGGGAAAGTGCAGGGACGCCTGGAAAGCCGCAACGACCTGGTGGTGGGAGACCGGGGAGAGGTGGAGGGGGAGGTCTGCGTGGGGACCCTCTATGTTTCGGGAACCATCCGGGGAAAGGTGAAGGCCGAGAAAAAGATCGTCATCCATCGGGGCGGCCGCCTCCTCTCCGACATCACCACCCCTTCCCTCGTCATCGAAGAGGGGGGGGTCTTCGAGGGTTCGTGCGACATGGAAGGGAATAAATAGTTATTATAATCATATAAACAATATGACATTTGTAGTCACAAGGGGGAATTGGGCCTGTCGAAAACCCGCTCAGGCCACAGGGTCGGACAACGGTTTCACCTCCTGTGCCCCTGAAAGGGTTCCGGTCCCGGGCTTTCGCCTCTTCGCCAAAATGAAAGGGTTCAACAGCCCCGCATCCCCTGTTTTTTTTCCATGCATCGGGATCATCCTCTTCTCCAATCAGGTTGCTTTTTCCATCTAATTAGTGTATTTTAGTCCGAATTATCATTAGGGAGCATACCCATGACCACCTTGCGATACATGCGGCAGGAATTCAAGCGCCTGAAGTGGGCCCTCTGGCTCGTCATCTTCGTCTTCATCGCCCTCGTCTTCGTGGACTGGGGCATGGGGCGCTCCGAAGGGCAACAGCAGGGCAACTATGTGGCGACGGTGGGGGGAGAGCCCATCTCTCCCATGGAGTACTACCGCGCCTACGACAACCAGCGGGAAATGTACCGCCAGGCCTATGGCGAGCGGTTCAACGAGGACCTGATCCGGCAGATGAACCTCTCCCAGGGGGTCCTGCAGGAGTTGGTCCGTTCCAAAATGCTCCGGGCCGAGGCCGCGGCGTCCGGTGTGGCGATCCCCCAAGGGGACATCTCCCAGGAGATCGCCGGCATGAAAGTGTTTCAGAAGGAGGACGGCTCCTTCGTCGGCTACGACCTCTACAAGCGCGTTCTGACGGCCAACAACATGACGCCCGCCTTTTTCGAGAGCCAGGTGGAGATGGACCTCCTCCGGAAGCGCTATGTCCAACTGCTGGCCGAAAGCATGGCGGTTTCCGAAGGCGAACTTCGGGAGGAATACAAGAAGCGCAACCTCACCGCCACGGTGGACTATGTCTACCTGCCCGAGGCCACGCTCCAGGGGCAGGTGGCCGTGTCCGAGGCCGAGGCCAGGGCCCACTACGACGCCCATCCCGCCGAGTTCTGGCAACCCGAGAAACGCAAGATCAACTACCTGCTGGTGGACCAGCAGAAGATCAAATCCACCCTCCAGGTCTCCGACACCGAGATCGCCGATTACTACGACACCCACTCGGAGGAATTCCGCGGCGAGCGGGAGGTCCATGCCCGGCACATCCTGATCAAGACCGACACCCGCACCGACGCCCAGGCGCAGACCATCGTCGAGTCGGTCCGCGCCCGCCTCGCCAGGGGCGAGGATTTTGCCGCCCTGGCGGGGCAGTTCTCCGAGGACCCCGGCTCCAAGGACCGCGGGGGCGACCTGGGGTTCTTCGGGACCGGCCAGATGGTTCCCGAGTTCGAGAACGCCGCCTTCTCCCTCCCGGCCGGTGAGGTTTCCGATCCGATCAAGACCATGTACGGCTACCACTTGATCCAGGTGGTGGAACAGCGCCCCGCCGGGTTGAAACCCCTGGCCGAGGTGGCGGCCGTTATCCGCAATAAACTGCTGGACGAAAAGGCCGCCCAGGAGGTGCAGGGGAAGGGGAGGCGCATGGAGCGGCAGATCAGGGATGGCGGGCTCGCCAGCGACGAGGACCTCAAGAAGTTTGCGGAGCTGGACCCCAGCCTCACCTACAACACCACCGAATTTTTCGGTCTGGCCGATTTCATCCCCGGAATCGGGCGCGTCCAGGAAATCAACAACGCCATCTTTGCCATGCAGGAGGGGGGCCTGACCCCCGTGATGACGATCACCCGCGGGGCCATGATCGGGCGCCTCGCCGCCATCAGCCCGCAGGGGGTGGCCGCCTTCGCCGCCGTCAAGCGGGACGCGGAGACCGCGGTGAAACGCCTCAAGGCCCTCGACCTGGCGAAAACGAAGATGGCGGCGGCGGCCCCGCAGGGCCTGGACGCCGCCGCCAAGGCGCTGGGCCTGTCGGTCAGCCGGGACCAGACCGTCCGTTACCTGTCCCCCATTGCCTCGCTGGGCGGCCGGAAGACCCTTCACGAGGCCCTCTTCGCCGCCGCCCCGGGCGCCGTCGTGGGGCCGCTGGAAGTGCAGGGAGGGTTCGCCCTCTTCCAGGTCAAGACGGTGGACCGGTTCGACGAGGCCCTGTTCCAGGCCAAGCGCACCGAGATCGCCGCGTCCCTGCGCACCGCCCTGGCCACCCAGTTGATGGATGTTTTCCTGGAGGCCCAGAAGGACAAGTTCGACATCCGCATCAACAACGATTTTCTGCGGCAGTTCAGTTAGCGCCTTCCGAATGCCATGATCGGCTCCATCCGGGGACGGCTCCTTGACCTGAAGCCGGGCGCCTGCCTGGTGGAGGCCGGAGGGGTGGGCTATGCCTGCCTCGTCTCCCTCCAGACCTTCTCCCGCCTGTCGGACCGCCCGGACGAGGTCTTCCTCTGGGTCCACACCCATGTCCGGGAGGACGCCCTCCAGTTGATCGGGTTCGCCACGCCGGTCGAGCGCGACCTGTTCCTCCGCCTCATCGGCATTTCCGGCATCGGTCCCAAGGTCGCCCTTCAGGTCCTCTCGCGCTATCCGGCGGAGGAATTGACGGGCGCCATCGCCTCCGGAGACCTCGCCGCCCTCGTCGCCATCCCGGGCGTGGGGAAAAAGACCGCCGAGCGCATCATCCTCGAATTGAAGGGTTCCCTCAAGACGGAGACCGCCGTGGGACCCGCCGCCGTCCGCCTCGACGCCGAGAGCGCCCTGATCAACCTGGGCTACGCCCCCAAGGTGGCCCGCGCCGCCGTGGAGGCGGCCCTCAGGGAGCGTCCCGACTCCCCCCTTGAGGCGCTCATCGTCCTGGCGCTGAGGCGCCTGGCCTGAGATGGCCGGGGACATCGTCCTCACGGGGCTCAAGGTCGCGGGGGAGGAGACCTTCGAAGAGTCCCTCCGGCCCCGGAAGCTCGAGGAGTTCATCGGACAGGACAAACTGAAGGACAACCTCCGCGTCTTCGTCCAGGCCGCCCGCCAGCGCGAGGAGGCCCTCGACCATGTCCTCTTCTCCGGGCCCCCGGGTTTGGGCAAGACCACGCTGGCCTTCATCATCGCCTCCGAGATGTCCGCCCCCATCCGGGTGGTCGCCGGTCCATCCGTCGAACGGCCCGGCGACCTGGCCGCGGTCCTGACCAACATCGAGCCCGGCGGCGTCCTTTTCATTGACGAGATCCACCGCCTCCATCCCGGCGTGGAGGAACTGCTCTACTCGGCCATGGAGGACTACCGTCTCGACGTGGTCATCGGGGAGGGGCCCGCGGCCCGCACAATGAAGATCACCCTGCCGAAGTTCACCCTCGTGGGGGCCACCACCCGGGCCGGCCTCATCACCCCGCCCCTCCACGGCCGGTTCGGCATCATCATGCGGATGGATTACTACGATCCCCAAAGTCTGCGCCGGATCGTCGAGCGGACCGGCCGCATCCTGAAAGTTGAGATCGAACAGGACGCGGGGGAGGAGATCGCCCGGCGCTCCCGCGGCACCCCGCGCGTGGCCAACCGTCTCGTCCGCCGGGTGCGCGACTTCGTCCAGGTGGACGGCCACCCCGCCATCACCGGGGACCTCGCCCGGCGCTCCCTGGAGGCGATGGACGTGGACGAATTCGGGCTGGAGGAGATGGACCGGCGCATCCTGCAGGTCATCATTGAGCGGTTCGGGGGCGGCCCCGTCGGCTTGAAGTCACTGGCCTCGTCGGTGGGGGAGGACAAGGGGACGCTGGAGGACCTCTACGAGCCGTTCCTCGTCCAGGCGGGGTTTCTGGTCCGCACCCCAAGGGGCCGCGCCGCCACCCCCCTGGCCTATCGCCACCTGGGGCTTAAGGGTCCGATGGGGATGGGGCAGAAGCCATTGGA
The DNA here is from genome assembly GCA_002327305.1 of Holophagales bacterium UBA2201. GTDB lineage: Bacteria > Acidobacteriota > Thermoanaerobaculia > UBA2201 > UBA2201 > UBA2201. Next base: position 7,079 of record DCUZ01000007.1, read on the forward strand.
ATGACGTCAGAGGTCACCCGATTCCGAACCCGCCGCGGGTGAGGAATACGGTGAACCTCCTTGTTGGCCGATTCTATTTGTATTCAATCAACGTCGCCCCATCTGGCCCAAAGGCGCCGTGTGCCTTTTTCGAATATTTCAGGTGTGTTATTTGTGCATCGCCATAGCGCCCGCTATTTCTGTGCCCCCACTGTTTCCGCGATGCTTTGCGGTAGAGACAAAGAGCGCGGCCCACCCCGGATGACGGGATGGGCCGCAGTTCAGTGCGGATTATCGATTAGTCGAAGTAGACGCGAACGCTGAAAAGGATGCGGAATTCGTCACCCTCCAATACTCCGTCCTCACTATCGACGAAGATATCATCCGTGGCAACAAGGTAGCTGCCGTTCACGGCAAGAGCGACGTCGTCGCGGATGAAGTACTTCACGCCACCACCAATCGAAAATACGGCGGCGTCAGTGTCGAGATCTCTATCGTCGGCTTCGGCATCGGCCCAGACAACGCCGGTGTTCAGGAATGGCACAAGGGCCGAATCAAGGACGAAGTTGTACTCGGCACGGACTCCCAGCTCGGTGCTCATGTAACTATCGTCGTCGTGCAATCCAGCGACCAGGGCAACTTCGATCGCGTCGGCGACGAGCCGGCCGTAGGCGAGCTGAAATTGCAATTCATCTCCCATCAGATTTATGTATCCTGCACCTTCAAGGACCTTGGTTCCCTTGTCCAGATTCGGAGTAACGCCGCTTGAGCCCTTTTCAGCGGCGAACGCCGAACTTGCCATCATGGCTGCGACTACAAACACGAACCACTTTCTACTCATCTGCTGTTCCTCCTGTTTTATTATATTTTTCGACACGGGAAAGGACCACCCTCACCGCAACCTATGACCCTACTATTGCATACAATTATACCATTTTCGGTTAACCGCTCATAGCTGATAATACGCATTTGTCTTCTCTTTCAACGGCTGACGCCGGACATGAGCGGCGGGGCAAGAGCGCCAGCGTTTGGCCCGTCCGCTCGATGGACTTGTTGGGCTCCGGATCATGCCGAGCCCGCACCCGGTGCAGCTGCACCCGCGGGTCCATGACCTGGACTTTTCGGCCTCCACCGTCACGGTGCGCGCGGGCAAGGGGGACAAGGACCGGACGACGCTGCTGCCGCGGACGCTCCACGGGCCCCTGAAGCGGCATCTGGAGGCGGTCCGCGCCCTGCACGAGGCGGACCTCGCCGCCGGACAAGGCGAGGCGCCGCTCCTGGACGCACTCGACCGCAAGTATCCCAACGCCCCGAAGGAGTGGGGGTGGCAGTATGTTTTTCCTTCGTCGCGTCTCTCCGTGGACCCCCGGAACGGAAAGGTGAGGCGCTGGCATGGGAGCGAAAAGACCCTCCAGACGGCGGTGGCCGGTGCGGCGCGCCGGGCAAGGATCGTCAAACACGCCACCGTCCACACCCTGAGGCACAGCTTCGCCACCCACCTGCTGATGGACGGGGTGAACCTTCGGGGGATCCAGGAACTGCTGGGGCACCGGTGCGTGGAGACGACGATGATCTATACCCATGTGATGCGGAACATGGCCTCGGCGCCCCGGAGCCCGCTGGACGCCCTGTTCGACAAGGACCGGAACGGCGGGCGGTAAATGGCAAAAACGGCAAAAACGCTCCCGGTCCATGTGATGCGCCCTCCGTCTATGCTATTCCTGCCCAACTTTCACGCATCAGCGTGTCATTATTCAGCAGGAATAGCATCAAGGCGAGCGCGGGTAAGCGCCGCCTTGGGGAGAGGGTGGCTCCAGGCGGATTCACTCCGCCTGGCGGGAGAGGGGCATCCCTCTCCCGCTTTCAATGGGTTGCGGCGGGAGCTGCGGTAGGAATAGGGGGGCGGGAAGGTCCAGGGCCTTGAACGACGGCGCGGGAGATGGAAAGCACTGAATACAAATGCTTTATCGTATTCACATCCCTTTGATGGATTGATCGCCTCGGCGTTGCGACTTTTTGTGAAATGATGAACAAGTGTCTTGACAAAATATTTTAAAGCGTTATGATACGGGGGCTTAATCAAACAATAATTAAAGGAGGGGTTTGCACCATGGAGAACTTCAATCCATTCAAAATGGCCCAACAACAGTTCGACGGCGTCGCCGAGACGCTGGGACTCGATAGCGGGACCCGGGAACTGCTCCGCGTCCCCCAGCGCGAGTACCACTTCACCATCCCCGTCAAGATGGACAATGGCACCACCAAGGTGTTCCAGGGGTTCCGCGTCCAGCACAACGACGCCCGCGGCCCCGCCAAGGGCGGCATCCGGTTCCATCCGCACGAGACCATTGACACCGTCCGCGCGCTGGCCACTTGGATGACCTGGAAGTGCGCCGTGGTGGGGATCCCCCTGGGCGGCGGCAAGGGCGGCGTTATCTGCGATCCCCATAACCTCTCCGACCGCGAGCAGGAGCAGATCTGCCGGGGCTGGATTCGCCAGATCGTCCGCAACGTGGGACCCCTCCAGGACGTCCCCGCCCCCGACGTGATGACCCACGGACAGCACATGCTCTGGATGCTCGATGAGTATGAGCACATCATGGGCGCCCACCTGCCCGGCTTCATCACCGGCAAGCCCGTCGGCATGGGCGGCTCCCTCGGCCGCACCGAGGCCACCGGCTACGGCGTCATGTACACGTTGCGCGAGGCCCTGAAGGGGCACGGCGTGGACATCAAGGCCACCACCGCCTCCTTCCAGGGTTTCGGCAATGTCTCCCAGTACGCTATCGAACTCTACATGCAATACGGCGGGAAGGCCGTGGCGGTCTCCTGCTGGGACCAGAAGGACCAGAAGTCCTATTCCTTCATCCGGAACTCCGGCATCGATCTGAAGGAGCTGCGCTCCATGGCGGACAAGTTCGGCTCCATTGACAAGGAGAAGGCCAAGAAAGCCGGGTACGAGGTGGCCGATGCCGCCGCCTGGATCGCCCAGGATGTGGACATCCTGGTCCCCGCCGCCCTGGAGAACCAGGTCAACGCCGAGACCATGGGCAAGATCTCCAAGAAGGTGAAGTTCGTGGTCGAGGGCGCCAACGGTCCCACCACCCCCGAGGCCGACCAGCTCTTCAAGAAGAACGGCGTCTTCGTCATTCCCGACTTCCTGGCCAACGCCGGCGGCGTGACCTGCTCCTACTTCGAGCAGGTGCAGTGCAACATGAACTACTTCTGGTCCAAAGACGAGGTCCTCTCCAAGTTGGACCATATCATGACCGGGGCCTTCCACGGCGTGTACGAGTTGTCCAAGGAGCGCAAGATCTACATGCGCGACGCGGCCTATATGATCGCCATCTCCCGCGTGGCCGAGGCGTGCAAGATGAGGGGTTGGGTGTAAGAAAGCGCAGCCGGCAGTCCGTAGTGAGCAGCCCGTAGTCCGTAGGGGCGACCCGGCGGGTCGCCCGTCAATGCAAAAACAAGCCCCCGGTCTCCCGGGGGCTTGTGGCTTCCGGAGCGCCGATCACGGGCTGCACCCGTTAAGTGCATGCGGCTCCAGCGATTGCTCATTGGCTTGGTCAATGTACGCCACCGCCCGTTCGTTGGCGCCGTCCATGGCGACCGTGAGGGTGGCGGTGGGGTGGAGGGAGGGGAAGTGGAGCACGCGGACGACGCCCTCCAGGTGTGCTCCTCCCGGAATCAACTCTGCCAGTTTATTGTGGGTCCGCTCCAGAATATTGCGGTTCAGGATGTTCTCGGGACGATCGGGGTAGACGGGGAGATAGCGGATGTTGGACTCTACCAGATCCTGGAAGAAATGGGTGCCGAACGACAGTTCGGGCATGGAATCCCCCTTGAGGCAACCCACTTCCACGATCATGGCGGTGTTGTTGATGTCACTGTACTTCACCGGCACCCCCAGCTTGATGTCCCCACGGCTGCCCCAGCGCCCCGGCCCCACC
>DCUZ01000115.1 GCA_002327305.1 Holophagales bacterium UBA2201
TTCCCCCTTCCGCCTTCCCCCTTCAGCGGTTTATAATTGATGCACGATGCTCAAGACCATGGTCGTTCCCGCCCGGTATGCTGCCCGGGAGAACCTCCTCGACGGCCGCCCGGTCCTCATCCGGGCCATCCGGCCGGACGACAAGGAGGGGCTCCAGGCCGGGATGCGCCGCCTGAGCCCGGAATCCTCCTACAACCGGTTCATGCAGGCCAAGCGCCGGCTGACCGAGGAGGAGCTCCGGTATTACACCGAAGTGGATTTCACCACCCATGTGGGCCTGGTCGCCGTCGTTTGGGAGGACGGCGCCGACCTCCTGGTCGCCACCGCCCGCTATGTCGTGGACCCCGCCGGCGCCCCCCGCACCGCCGAAGTGGCTTTCACCGTGGACAATGCCCACCAGGGGCTGGGCATCGCGACGCTGTTTCTGAAGCACCTCGCCGTCATCGCCCGGGCCTCCGGGATCGCCCGGTTCCGCGCCTCCGTCCTCGCGGAAAACCGGAGGATGCTGGACGTGTTCGCCCATTCGGGGTTCCCGATGACCGTCGAACCGGACGGCGGAACGGTGGAATGCCGCTTATCCCTCCAGGCGGAGGTTCAACGATGAGCGTTCGGAGTCCGGAGGCCCCCCCTCCCCTTGAAGCGGCAGGATCGGGAGTCCGGGCATGGCGCTGACCGACCTGCCCGGCGGGCGCCGCCTCCATTACGAAGCCATCGAGGGTCCGGCCGGCGGGGCCGTCCTCGTCTTCCTCCACGAGGGGCTGGGCTGCGCGGCGATGTGGAAGGGATTCCCCCGCGCCCTTTGCGGGGCCTCCGGCCTGCCCGGCCTGGTGTACGACCGGACCGGTTTCGGCCGTTCCTCCCCCGCCACCGTCCTGCGGACCCCGCGGTACCTGCACGATTCGGCGCTGGAGGAACTGCCCGCGGTCCTGGAGCGGACCATCCCCGGCCGGGACTATATCCTGGTCGGCCATTCCGACGGCGGGAGCATCGCCCTGATCCACGCCGCCTCCCGCCCCCGGAAATTGCGCGCCGTGGTCGCCGAGGCCGCCCATGTGATGGTGGAGCCCATCACCCTGCGGGGCATCGAGGCGGCGGTGGAGGCGTGGAGGGCGGGCCGCTTCGCCGGCCTGGCGCGCTATCACGGCTCCCGGGCGGAGACGGTGTTCCGCGCCTGGGCGGACGCGTGGATGGACCCGGCGTTCCATGGATGGAACATCGAGGACGAGCTCCGCGACATCACATGCCCCGTCCTGGCCCTTCAGGGGACCGAGGACCCGTACGGCTCTCCCGCCCAGGTGGAAGCGATCCGGTCGAAAGTGCCCAACGGCCGCGGCGTCATGCTGGAGGGCCGCGGCCACGCGCCGCACCGGGAGCGGCCCGAAAAGACCTTGAAGATCATGCGCGGGTTCATCCTGGAAAACGCCGCCCCGGCAGCCGGCGACGATCGCGTTTCCCCGTCGCGAGGAGCCCAATCATAGTTTATAATATAGTCATGGATTTTCCCGATCCCTCTTTCGGGAAGAGGCGGCCCACCGACCCCCTGCCCCTGAAACCCGGACCCTCCGGCGACCGGTTCCGCATCCTGCGGGAACTGGGACGCGGGGGCACCGCGGTGGTCTATCTGGCCGAGGACACGGTGGTGAAGCAGAAGGTGGCCCTCAAGCGGCTCCTCGGCGAGCCCGACGCCCGGCGGCTGGAGCGCATCCGGCGGGAGGTGCAGGCGGGGCGCCGCCTCCACCACCCCGGGCTGGTGCGGGTCCACGATCTGGTGGACACCCCCGAGGGGCCGGCCATCGTCATGGAGGCGGTGGAGGGGCCCACCCTGCGCCAGGTCCTCCGGGAGCGGGGACGCCTTCCCCTCCATGAGGCATTGGCCATTCACCGCGAGGTCCTGACGGCGCTGTCGGCCCTGCACGGGGCCAACCTCATCCACCGGGACATCAAGCCGGAGAACATCTTCCTCCCTGTCGAGGGAGGCGTCAAGGTGGGCGATTACTCCATTTGCCTGCCGCTGGAGCGGACCCGCCTCACCACCGACGGGAGCGTGATGGGGACGATGGGGTACATGGCCCCCGAGCAGATGGACGGACAGGACCCCCGCCCCGCCTCCGACCTCTACTCCGCCGCCGTGGTACTCCACGAGATGATCACCGGCCGGCGCCCCTTTCGGGGGGAGACCCCCACCGAGACCCTCTACGCCCAGTTGCACCACGCCCCCGATCTGCGGCCGTTGAAAGAGGTTGGGACCTCCCGCTGGCTCCACGGCTACATCCGGCGGTGCCTCTCCCGCTCCCCCTTCGAGCGGTTCGTCTCGGCCCGTAGGGCCCTGGCGGCGGTGGAGGCCCAGCAGGGCGGAAGGGCGCCCCGCGCCGTGGCCCGCCGCCTCGGCGCGGCGGCGCTGGCCGTCGCGGCCGGCGCCGGGGCGCTGTGGAGCCTGCAAGGCCTTTCGCACAGCCGGGTGACCTCCATCACGGTGGACGGCGCGGAGGCGGTCGCCCGCGACCGGCTGGGGAACATCCATTGGCGGCACGCCTTCCATGCCCCTCCGAACGCCTTTTTGAGCGAGGACCTGGACGGCGACGGCCGGCCGGAGGCCTTCGCCGTGGAGGCCGGCCCCTACAGGGCCGGACAGTTTATCCCTCTGACCTTCATTAATGCCCGGGGAGAGACCACCCCCATCAGGGAGGGTCCGGCCATTGACCATAACCAGGGGCTGGGGGGCGGGTACTGGGCCCGGCTGATGGCCCACGACCTTGACGGGGACGGCTCCCAGGAGGTGGTCGGCTATCTCTCTTCGGTCTGGTATCCCACCCAGGGGTTCGTCTACTGCGTCCGGCACCACCGCGTCACCCTCCGGTTCAACCATCCGGGCCACATCGCCGAGATGGCTTTCGCCGACATCTCAGGGGACGGGAAAAAGGGCATCCTCTTCCGGGCCATGAACAACGTCCTGGGGCACGAGGGGGTGTTCGGGGCCATCGACGGAGCCACCGCCTGCTCCCACAATTCCACCTACGTCCCCACCCTCAACATGCCGGGATGGAGGCATTCCGGGGGCCAGCGGGAAGGCGCCATCGCAACCTATGCCTTTCTGCCCCACACCGGAAATGTCTACAAAGCCAGGACGGGTACTTTTGTGTTGGCCGACGGGCGCTGGAGTCTCACCCCCGAGGGCGCGCAGTTTTCGGGGGACCGGTGGGGCAACCTGGACCAGGGCCCCATGGGTGGAATGGAATTGGCGGGGCGCGAGGCCGCCCTCGATTACTTTAAGCGCATCCAGAGGATGTTCGCGGCAGGCCTGGCCCGGGACCACACCCACGCCGCCCCCGAGGATTGGTCCCTGCCGCCCCTGTTCCGGGGACATCAGCCCTGGGACCGGACTTTCCGCCTGGTGAAAGGGCGGGAACTGATCCGTTGTGGAGCGGCGGCGGAGGGGTTGGCCGAGCTGGAAGGGCTGGCGCGCGATTGGCCGCGCCATCAGGAGATCAATGAAACCTGCGGCGTGCAGTCATACCTGGCCACCGGCGACTGGGAGAGGGGCTCCCGCTTGTGCGCCGAAAGCGCAGCCGAGGCGCTCTACCGTCCCGCCAGCGGCCATGTGGCCGCGGCCAAGATCCTGGCGCTGGCGGGCCGCCTCTCCCTGAACGACCTGGTTCCCCTCGAGATGGAATTCAACGCCAACTGCGGCCACCTGGAGCGGACGCGCATCATCCTGGCGATGGGGTTATGGCCGGAGGCCCACCGGTCCGCCCTGGCCATCCCGCAGCTGTCCCCCACGCAGTACCGGTTTGGGGCGGGGTGCTGTCTGGCCGTGGTGGAGGCGGCCACGGCGGGGCTGACGGCGCAAACCCTCGCCCGGGCCCGGGCCGAGGCGGACGAATATCCCGACCTGGCCCCCCTCCGGGCCGCAGCCGAGGCCATCGAGGCGGCCCGCCGCGGCGGCCCCGGAGGCCGGGAGAGGGCGGCGGAGATCCTCTCCCCCGTCCGGAAGGCGGCCGCGTGGGACCTCGACGCCCGCCTCGCCCTGGCCGCTTATGACCGCGCCACCGGCTTTTTGAAATAGCCGGCAACTCCAAACCCGGGGCGATGCCGGGACACCCTCCCGACCCTGGGGCCTAATGAACGCCCCTCCCCCGCCGTCCTTCCCATGAACCCACAAGGAGGACGCCATGACCCGCAACCAGCGCAAACTCACCACCCTGTTCGGACTCATCCTTATCGTTCAAGCCCTGCTGACGGCCCTCGCCCGCCCCCTTCCGGCGGCCCCCGCGTCCCCCCCCCTCCTCGCCCGCGTTCCGGTGGTTGGCCCCGCCCTCATCGGCCGGATGGTGGAATACCGGGTGGTGGGCCTCGACGGGGCCACCCTGGCCTCCGGCATGGCCCGCGTGGGAACCGGCGACGGGGCGGACTTCCTCTGCCCCTTGCCACCGCTGCCCGTCGGGGCCGGACGGGAGGAGGCCCTGGCCGACCTGCTCCTGGCCCGGGTGGAATACGGCCTCCACGGTCAAATGCGCGTCACGGCGGACCTGGAGGGGGCCCTCCCCGTGTTCTCCCTGCGCTATCCGTCCATCGATGTTGTGGAGGCCGGCAGCCGCTTCACCCTGCGGCTCACGGCGGCGCGGCCCGGCTCCGGCCATCCCGTCGCGGGGGTGAAGGTGGTCCTTGATGGCCTCTCCGACGGCCTCTCGTGCACCAAGACCACGGCCTACACCGATGCGTCGGGCGCCGTCTCCTTCCCCCTCCGCGCGTCATCGAAAGCGGAGGGGACCCAGTCCATCCACTTAAGGGCCGAGAAGGACGGCTGGGTCTACACCGACCGCCTCTCCTTCGAAGTGGGCCGCGACGCCCGCGCCTTCCTCCAGACCGACAAGCCGCTGTACCAGCCCTCGCAGACCATCCACATCCGCGCCCTCGTCTTCAAGGCGTTCCAAAAGAGACCCGACGCCGGCCGCGCCGTCACCGTCCTGGTTGCCGACCCCAGGGACAACAAGGTGTTCCGCAAGGAACTGAAGGCCAATGCCTACGGCGCGATCTGGACCGACTTCTCCCTGGCCGACGAGGTGATCCTGGGAACCTATCGCATATCCCTCCTGGATGCCGGGGGCGGCGCCTTCGCCGAGCGGACCGTGGAGGTGGCGCGCTATGTCCTCCCCAAGTTCAAGGTGACGCTCACCCCCGACAAGCCCTATTACAAGCCCGGCGACCGGGCGGGCCTTGCTGTATCCGCGAAGTACTTCTTCGGCAAGCCGGTCGCGGGGGGCACCGTGAAAATCACCGCGAACCAGTTCATCGATGCGTTGGTCCCCTTCGGGGAACATGAGGTCAAGCTGGACGCGCGGGGCGAAGGAACGCTGGAGGCGGTGCTCCCCGGGCGGTTCTACGGCACCCCCTTCGACCAGGGCAGGGCCTTTGTCCTGTGGGAGGCCGCCGCGGAGGACACGGCCGGCCAGCAGGCGCGGGCCACCCTCTCCACTCCCGTGGTCCCGGACCCCGTGGCCGTGCACCTCATCACCGAGGCGGGACCGGCCGCGCACAAGGCGGGACTCTCCAACCGCCTCTATTTCGTCCTCAACGATCCCCTGGGCGGCCCCCTGGCCCTGCCCATCCGCATCACCTTCAAGCAGGGCGCGGTCGCGCGTGAGGCCTCGGTCCGGTCCAACCCCTACGGCATCGCCTCGTGGGAGACCCCGGTCCTCTCGTCGGACCCCTGCGAGCTGACCCTGCGGACCCAGGCCCCCGACGGGACTCCGGTGGTGAAGACCTTCACCCTCCGCCCCGAGGGCGGTGACGAGGCCGTCGTGGTGCGCGCCACCCGGGCCCAGGTCCGGGTCGGCGAGGCCCTCTCGGCCTTCATCCTCGCCTCCAAGCGCGACGGAACGGCTTACTGGGACCTTCTCAAGGACGGCCAGGTGATGCTGGCCGGAATGGGCAGGTTGAGGGACGGGCGGCTCCATTTCTCCCTTCCCGCCTCGCCCGATTTCGTCGGGACGCTCCTGCTCCGCGCCTATGTTTATGATTCCAAGGGCGACATCCTTCATCATGCCACCCCCGTCATCGTCGCCCCCGCCTCCGGCCTGGCCGTCAACGCATCATTCGATCGCTCGGAGTACCGGCCTGGTGGAACCGCCACGGCTTTCGTCAGCCTGACCGACGACAAGGGACATCCCAAACGGGGCGCTATCGGCGCCTTCATCGTGGACGAGGCCGTCTTCGCCCTGGCCGACCTCCATCCGGGACTGGAGAAGGTCTATTTCCTCCTGGAGGAGGAGATCATGAAGCCGCGGTACGAGGTCCACGGCGTCGGCCCGACGGAGACCGCCCTCGAGGCCTTCGAAGAGGACGACCGAAGGGGCCAGGCGCAGGAAGCGCTGAAGGCGGTCCTGCAACTGGCCCAGGCCTCCGCGCCGGGGTTCGCCGACTCCTACGACCGGCAGATGCCCGCCCTGCGCAGTTTGGCCGAGCAGAAATACTACCAGCACGCTTACGGCGTGGGGCAGAAGATCCGCCGGGCCCTGCAGACCTACACTCGCCTGGAGGGGAAGTGCCCCGCCCCCGAGCGGGCCATCCGCGAGTTGCTCCGGAAAAAGCTCATCCTCCCGGAGGAGGCGAAAGACCGATGGGGCGGCGAGTGGGTCATCCAGGAGTGGGGCGGCGGTGACTGGTGCTCCAACGGTTTCACCCTGATCAGCAAGGGGCCCGACGGCAAATTGAGCACCGGCGACGAGCGCTCTTGGCACTTTTACGACGGCAAGCGCCAGCGCGGAGGCCGTTGGGACAAGGACGAGGAAGGATTCGCGCTGGGCCGAGGGCAGGTGGCCGACCAGGCGATGCCCTTCCCCGCCGCGGCCAAGTCCGTCGCCCTCAACGAGATCGCGGTCGATTTCCACGCCCCGGGCGAGAAGAAAAAGGATGAAAGCGGCGCATCGTCTTCGCCCGAGCCCCGCGTCCGCCGCTCCTTCCCCGAGACCATGTTCTACCTCCCCTTCCTCGAGACCGGTCCCGACGGGACCGCCCGCGTCGAAGTGCCCTTGGCCGACTCCATCACCACCTGGCGCTCGGTTTGGTTCGCCTCCACCGCCGACGGCCTCCTCGGCAGCGCCACCGTCCCGCTGAAAGTGTTCCAGCCCTTTTTCGTGGACCTGGACCTCCCCCTTTACCTGACCAAGGGCGACGAGGTGCACCTCCCCGTGGTGGTCTACAACTATACGCAGGATACTCGGGATGTCCGGCTGGTCCTGTCCGAACTGGACGGACTGGATTCCCTGGGCGAAAAGGAGAAGGTCGTCACCCTCGCCGCGGGCCAGGTCCTGCGGTTCTACTTCCCCGTCCGCGCCGCTTCCGTCGGCACCGGCCGCATTCTGTTGAAGGCCTACTCCGGCGAGGTGAGCGACGCCATCGAGAAGACCCTGCCGGTCATCCCCGACGGCCGCGAGATCCGGACCACCAAGAGCGGCGTCCTGAGCGGACCCGTCGAGGTGAACGCCGGCCTCCCGGAGCATGCCCTGACCGAAGGGGCGCGCCTGCAGGTGCTCCTCTTCCCCTCCTACTTCTCCCAGGCCATCGACGGCCTCGACAAGATCTTCCGGATGCCTGGCGGGTGCTTCGAGCAGACCTCGTCGGCCACCTACCCCAACGTCCTGGCCCTCCAATATCTCGAGAAGAGCCGTAAGACCAACCCCGAACTCTCGATGAAGGCCGAGGGGTTCATCAACCACGGCTACCAGCGCCTCCTCACCTTCGAGGTGCCCGGCGGCGGTTTTTCGTGGTTCGGCAACCCTCCGGCCAACAAGGTTCTCACCGCCTACGGCCTCCAGGAGTTTTCCGACATGGCCAAGGTGCATGCGGTGGACCCGCGCCTTCTGGAGCGCACGGCCGCCTGGCTGGTGTCGAAGCAGAACGGCGACGGTTCGTGGAGCGCCGACACCGAGTACATCGCCGAGGGGGCCGTCAACCGCTTCCTCTCCGACCCGGTCCGCATCACCGGCTACATCGCCTGGTCGCTCGTCGCCTCGGGCAACGATTCGGACGTGGTACAGAAAGCCCTGAGCTTCATCAGCCCGCGCATCGAAAAGGTCGAAGACCCCTACACCCTGGCGCTGCTGGTCAACCTCTATGCCGACCGCGGCGACAAGGGGACGGCCGGCCGCGTCGCCGCGAAACTGGCCTCGAGGGCCGTGAAGGACGGGAAGAAGGTTTCCTGGAACGAGGCCGGCCCCTCCCCCTTCTACTCCACCGGCGAGGCGGGCTCCGTCGAGATCACCGCCCTGGCCGCCATGGGATTCATGAAACTGGGCCAGCGCCCCGACCTGGTCCAGGGGGCCCTGGAATCCCTCATCGGGGGCAAGGACTCCTGGGGCACCTGGTGGTCCACGCAGTCCACCGTGGCGGCCCTGCGCGCCCTCGTCTTCGCCCTCGAGCACGGCGCCCAGCCCTTCTCCGGAACCGTCCGCATCCTCGTGGACGATGCCCCGGCCAAGACCCTGGCCATCGCGAAGGAGCAGTCCGACCTCACCTTCTCCTGGAGCACGAAGGAGAACCTGTCGCCGGATACGACGGTCCGGCTGGAGTTCGACGGCCAGGGCTCGCCCCTCTACCAGATCATCACCAGCGCCTATGTCCCCTGGGCCTTCGCGCCGAAGGGCGAGGAGCCTGTCCATATCGAAGTGGCCTACGATCGCACGCACCTGACCGCCGACGATGCCCTCACCGCCAAGGTGAAGGTGGAGAACACCACCGGCGACCATCTCAAAATGCTCATCGTGGACCTGGGGGTCCCGCCGGGGTTTAGCCCGGCCACCGAGGACCTGGAGGCGCTGAAAGCCGCTAAGAGCATCGAGCGGTACCAGCTCACCGGGCGGCAGATCATCCTCTACCTCGACGGCATCGCCGCCCATCAAACGCTCACCTTCACTTATAAGTTGGAAGCCAAGTACCCCGTCAAGGTCCAGGGCGCCGAGGCGAGGGTGTACGAGTACTACAACCCACAGAACGAAACCCGCATCCAGCAGGATTCACTCGTGGTCTCTGAATAGGAATGTGGCGCAGGTCCTCCAACCTGCGGCCTTGATGATCCAATCCGGCCGACTGGAGAGTCGGCCCTACATTTGGCACCAAGCACCGGGGCGGGCCCAGAGCTTTTGGAAAGGGGGAGGAATGTGGCGCAGGTCCTCCAACCTGCGGCTTCTGATGATCCTATGCGGCCGACTGGAGAGTCGGCCCTACATTTTAGGAACTAACCTGCGGTTGCCGTGGGCGGCGGCAATGTGGCGCAGGTCCTCCGACCTGCGGCCTTGATGATTCAATCCGGCCGGCTGGAGAGTCGGCCCTACATTTTACAGGAGGGCCGCTTCTATCCGTGGCCCTTCGACAACACGATGATGATGGCCACCAGAATGCCTCCGCCCAGGGCGACGAGGCTGTACTTCTTCGGTTCCTGTTCCGCCTTGGGAAGGAGATGGGTCGCGCCGACATAGATCAGCGTCCCCGCCGACAGCGCCAGCAGGGCCCCCAGCATGGACCGGTCGATCCTGTTGACGAGCGGGTACGAGACCAGCATCCCCATCGGGGTGGTCAGCGCCGCCGCCAGGAAGGCCAGCAACAGGGCCTTTCGCTCCCTGACCCCCCCCTTCAGCAAGAGCAGGTAGGTGATGATGCCCTCGGGAAATTCGTGCAGGACCAGTCCGGCCGTGGCCAGGAAGCCGGTGAAGATACTCACCGTAAAAGCGATGGAATAGACAAATCCATCGATGAACGAATGGAGGCCGATCCCGATCATCGGCACCAGCCCGATGCCGTATTCCGCTTTTTCCGGCTCCTTCTGGCACACGAACGCGGTAACGAACCGATCGAACAGGTGCAGCCCGAAATAGCCGGCCAGCAGGAACACGGGAGCGCTGGGGTTCATCGCAAAGGATTTCGGCACGATGTGGAGGAACGAGGCGGAGATCAGGACCCCGGCCGCGAAACACATGAAATAGGTCGCGTTGCGCTGGCCCCAGGCCAGGAAATTGCGGATCGTATAGATCCCCAACGAAGTGACGATGGCCGCCAGCGAGCTGATCGCAAGGGCCAGCCAAAAGTTATTTGCCATGGCGCTTCCCCCTTGGCTTTCGTTTCGCTATCGCACGATGCCGTGAAGACCTTGACTTCACCCCTTCCATGGTATACCAGACCACCCTGCAAGGCAAATGCGGTCCAGCCCATGAGGGGCCGCCGTTCCGCCCGTCTCATCACTGCTGATAGGTGTATTCATAGTACATGTGGATCACCCCCCCGCCGCGCACATTGATCCCCTGTCCGAACACCCGCAGGGTCTGTACCTGTTTTCCACCCGGATCGGGATTGATTCTAAGGCCCCACTTCACGGTTTTCGTGGCCGCCCCTTTGGCGGCCTCCGCCCCCTGCCCCCCTTGCGACAATCTCTCCCAGTGCACGCGGCTCAACAGCTCCGCCTTGGGCGGCGCCCCCCCCTTCTCGCGCTGACCGTCGTGGAAGGCGATCTCCACGCCCCAGTTGTATCGCTCCTTGGGCAGTTTGATGGAGTCAATGTTCATCTTCAATTCCAGCGTCTCCTTCAAACCCACGGACGGAGGGAAGGGGGTCCAACTGAGGGCGTATGAAAACGGCACCAGGAAGGTCTTCAATCCGCCGTTCACAAGAACGGAATCGGGTGCCATGATCTTGAAGGTCGCCGAGCCGTTGACCGCCTTTGCGTCCACTTTGGCCGCCGGGTGCCGGGAGTCGCGCCAGGTGTCGCTCCACTGGCGGGTCAGGACCCAGCGCCCCTTTCCCGCCTTCGGGGGGGGCGGCGCGGGCTCCGTCTTTTCCTCGTCGTCCTCCACCGCCGCCGTGACCCGGTCCCGGGCCAGAAGGTCGCCCTTCAGGTTGAAGAGCTCAAGGGAGACCGCCTGGTCGCCCGGATCGGTCAGGGTCAGGGATGCCCGGGAGGTGGCGCCCTCGGTTTGCAGGGGTTTTGCCTGGCCCGGCCATTCCCACCGGTACCGGTAGGTCCCGGGAGGACGCGCCGAAGCGTCGAATTCGAAGCCCTCTCCGGGCGGGCCGGCCAGGCGCCTCGGAGTGACCACGACGGCCGCCTTCTCCACGGTGACCTCGGCGGAGGCGCTGTGGAGGACCTTGCCCCCGTGGACCAGATCGACCTTCAGGACATGTTTGACCGGCTTGTCCTCCTTCCGGACCCCGGGCGAGGGCTCGTAGGCATGCTTGAGGGTGATCTTCGCCTCCCCGTCCACGACCGCCGCCTTCTCCTGCCCCTTCGAATGCTCCCCCGTGTCGCCGAAATCGTATTCGAAGGTCACCTCCGACATCTTGGGGGAGAGGGCGCTGGCGGCGACCTCGAATTCGTACTCCTCGTACCCCTTGGCGTCCTCGATCCGGTCCGGCTCGATCCTCAGCCCCCCGGAAGAGATCTTGACCGCCCACACCGCCGCCGTCCCGTTCTTGCCGACCTTCATCGTGTAATAGGCGGCGTTCTCCCACTTCTCCCCCTTCATTCTCTGGAGGGTCAGACCGATGTTCGCGTCGGAAGTCGAACCGTTGGCCGCCAGGAAATACAGGATGTCGCCGTCGGCCACATCGACTTCATGCGTCACGGGGTGGCTCTCCGCGATGACCAGCAGGGGGAGGTCCCCCTCCGTCAGGCGCTCCCTGCCCTTTTCCAGTTTGAAGAGATGGACCCGGTGCGGGACGGTCAGGCCCGTGTCGCTCTGGTGGATCCTCAGGACCGCCTCCTCCCCGCCGAGGGTGAGGGTGTCGCGGCGGTCGGCCACGACGCCGGCGTTGTCCGGATGCTCGAAGTCGGACAACGGCAGTCCCGCGTGCCGGAGAAGCCAGATGGAAAAATCGGCGTAGAAATCGTCGAAGGTCCGTCCGGTGGTCCTCTCCAGCCGCTTCCGCAGGGGGACCAGCGGATCGGAGCGCTGGTCGGTCGCGACGAGGTCGATCAACTCCTTGATCTTGAACCCCCGCTGGTTCACCAGATAGCGGACGAAGATGGGCGCCAGGTATTCGTAATCCAGCCCGCCGACGAGGGCGCAGGTGCCCGGGACCTTGCCGAGGGAATGGATCGGATGGCTTAAAAAGCGCGGCCCGATCCGCCCGTTGAGGGAGGGGGAATCCTTGTCCCAATCCGTCCTGTAGGGGATCTTGGCCAGATCGTGCCCCGCCCATTCCGCAGTGGCCTCCCTCCACCACTTGTGCGGCGTCTCCAGAAAGGCGATCATGATCCCGTAATAGGGCCGCTGGATGACATGGAACAGTTCGTGAGCGAGGAGCGATTTGAAGGTGGTGAAATGGTCCTCGAAGGCGCCGCGGCCGCCGGTCGCCGGGTCGAAGAACTCCAGTTTGATGATCTCCGAGGGCAGATGGATCGTGTCCCAAAAGGTCTCGTGGGCCATCTCCCCCTGCTGGACATGATAGTTGTAGAGGGAGTCCACCTTCACTTTCACGTACCGGGTATAGAGGTGCATGCCCCCGATCCCCTTCACGGTCGGATCGGGGAACCCGGCTTCCATGTATCGCTTCAGGGCCTCTTCCAGGACGAAGGCGATGTCCTGGACGGCGCAGGCATATTTTGGATCGTCGGGGTCCACGAAGTGGAGCTTCGCCGGGGCGATCGCCTTTTTCCACTCCTCGTCGGGAAAGGTCCGCCTCAGGGCCTTGTCGGAGTAGAGGACCCTGATCTTCCAGGTCCTGGAAAGGTACTTGTCGTTGGCCCACCGTTCCGCGACCTCGGCGATCGTCCCGCCCACCACGGCGACGATGGCCGCCGTTTTCCCCAGCCCCACCACCGAAAAGCCGGTCCAGAAGGCGGAGAGGTGGTCGGTGATCAGGAAGAGGGTGTGGGAGGATCCATCCACCCGGTAGTAGAGGTCCACCCAGGTCTTGTGCTCCTCGTCCCACCGGGCGGGGGCGAAATTGGCCTCCACCGGCACGGTGGTGTCCAGGAGGGCCGGATCGTAGGGGATGCCGATCTCGACATAGTCCTCCAACTGCTCCATCCCCTCGATCGAGACATCGTACACCGGTTCGTCTCCAAAAGGATGCTCCCGATGGACCGCGGCGTTCTCCACCCGGGAGATGGAGAGGATTTGCGTCTGCTTCAGCAGGCCGCCCGGCAGGGTGACCGTGACCCCATCATTAGACCGAATGACCTGCCTCTGCCCCGAGGGGGCGACCTTCTCCTCGTGGAGGCGCGTCACGACCGGCGCCCCGACCTTGAACGGGACGGCGCCCACCTCCCAGTCCCCGTCGAACAGCCGGATGCTATCGGACCCCCGGTCCACCGGGATGTTGAACCCCAGGCACCGCTCCCCCAGCCCGGCGAAGGACAGGGAGCGGTCTCCGTACCGGACCCTGACGCGCTCCGGGTCCAGGGGCCCGCTCGCTTCCAGGATGACATACGATCCCGCCGGCCCCTCCCTCGGATAGCACTCCTCGATCTGCAATGAGGCGGGCCGGACCAGGTGCAGGACGAGGAGGACCGCCGCCCCCACCAGGACCAGGCCGGCGGCGATCGTGGGAAGGATCCACCACCTCCGGCGCCGGGATGGGACAGAGGCAGGACGGACCAGACCCCGGAGCGATTCGATGCTCCCCGCCGGGGTCCAGGCCCCCAGGGCCGGGGACCAGAGGAGGTCGTCGGCGAAGAGGTTCCCCTCGGACCCCATCCGGCAGATCTCCTCCCAGGGGTAGGGGCCGTATTGCCGGCCTTCCCGTCCCAGGTGATAGGCGTCGGAACCAAAACTCGCGAACTGCGTCATTGAGTGCTAATTATCGCACAGGCTTCGGCATCAAACTGTGGCGCAGGTTCTCCGACCTGCGGCATTGATCGATGAAAGAGCGGCCGACTGGTGAGTCGGCCCTACATTTCTGGCACCAAGCGACGGGGCGGGCTTGTGGGCCCGCCCCGTCTGTTGACATTCCTCCCCGCCTCGGATACGCTTTAGCCCATGCCCTCGGTCTATGACCTTAAGCGAAACTTCCAGCGCGTTTTGCGGCCCTTTGTGGACCGCCTCCACCGGGCCGGCGTCCGCCCCAACCACCTCACCCTCCTGGCGCTGGGGCTATCCGGCGCGGTCGGAGCGGCGGTGCTCCTGGCGCGGCACGACCTCCGCTGGCTCCTCGTCCTCCCCCCCTGGCTCTTCCTGCGCATGGCGTTGAACGCCATGGACGGGATGCTGGCCCGCGAGCACGGCCTGATCACCCGCCTGGGCGGGGCGCTGAACGAGGCCGGCGACGTGCTGGCCGACCTGGCCCTCTACCTTCCCCTGGCCGCCGTCCGACCGGAAGCGGCGATCGCCGTGGTGGCGTTCAACTTCGGGGCGGTGTTCACCGAGTTCTGCGGCCTCGTCGGCCCCTCCCTCGGCGCCTCCCGCCGCTACGAGGGCCCCATGGGCAAAAGCGACCGCGCCTTTTGGGTGGGCGTGCTGGGCCTGCTGGGTCCCTGGGTCCCGGCCTCGCTCCACTATTGGAGTTGGATCTTCTCCGCCGCGGCCCTCCTCGCCCTCCTCACCGGGTTCAACCGCCTGCGCGCCGCCCTCAAGGAGACGGAAGGGAAGGGGGCCGCGTGAACGGGCCGCTGGGGTTGGCGGAGTGGGGCCCGGTGGGGCGGATGGCCCTCATCGTCCTGGGGGTCCTTGTCTTCGCCTCCGTCCTCGTCTGGCTCCTGGGCCGTCTCGCCCCCCAGCGCGACTGGCGGGAACTGCGCGACCGCACCCGGTCGTGGTGGATCATGGCCTCCATCTTCTTCGCGGCGGTCGTGGTGCATCCGATCCTGTCGCTGGTCTTCTTCGGCCTCCTCTCCTTCTGGGCGCTCAAGGAGTTCGTCACCCTCCTTCAAACCCGCCCCGCCGACCACAAGGCGCTCTTCCTGGCCTTCCTGGCCGTCCCCGTCCAGTACTACTGGGTCCACATCCAATGGTACGGCCTCTTCATCATCTTCGTCCCGGTGTACATGTTCCTCCTCCTCCCGGCGGGACTGGTCCTGGCGCGCGATCCCCGCGGCTTCGTCGCCTCGGCGGCGCAGATCCAATGGGGGTTGATGGCCTTTGTCTTCGGCCTCTCCCACCTGGGTTACCTGCTGGGACTTCCGGCCGTGGAGGGGAGCCGCGCCGACGGCCGGACGATGGTGCTCTTTTTGGTCTTCCTCACGGAGATGAGCGACGTCCTGCAGTACTGCTGGGGCAAACTGCTGGGGCGGCACAAGGTCATCCCCACCATCAGCCCCAACAAGACCTGGGAGGGACTCCTCGGCGGCGTGGCCACCATGGCGGCCGCGTCGCTCCTGCTCCGCTTCCTCACCCCGTTCTCGGCGCGCGAGACCGTGGGGGTGGCCCTTCTGATCGGATTGGCGGGCTTTTTCGGCGGCGCGGTGATGAGCGCGGTGAAGCGGGATTTCGGCGTGAAGGACTTCGGGACGGCCATCCCCGGACACGGCGGCATGCTGGACCGGGTGGACTCCCTCTGCTACGCCGCCCCCTTGTTCTTTCACTATGTGTGGTATTTCCACTATTGATCGCATGAGACCGTGGATCCAGGCCATTTTTTTCCTCCTCTTCCTCCGCCCCTTTTTCCTCCTCTTCATCGGCCTGCGGATGAGGGGGCGTGAGCACCTGCCGGAGAGGGACCCGTTCATCCTCATCGCCAACCACACCAGCCACCTGGACGCCGCCTCGATTCTGACCCTCTTCCCCCTGGCCCGCCTCTGCCGCATCCGCCCCGTGGCGGCGAAGGACTACTTCCTGCGCAACGCCGTCGTCGCCTGGCTGTCACGCACCCTCTTCAATATCCTCCCCATCGCGCGGAAGGGGATCACCAAAGAGGACAACCCCGTGGAAGAGATGCGACGGGCCCTCGATCGGGGCGAATCGCTCATCCTCTTCCCCGAGGGGACGCGCGGCGCCGGCCCTGAGCCGGCACCATTCCACGCGGGCGTGGCCCATCTACTGGAGCGCGCGCCGGGCGTCCCCGTGGTCCCGGCCTACCTGCTCAACCTGGGGCGCTCCCTTCCCAAAGGGGAGTTCCTGCCCGTCCCCTTCTTCGCCGAGGTGCGCCTCGGCCCGCCCCTCCACCCATCAGGGAGCCGGGAAGAGGTCCTGAATCAGTTGCAAACTGCCGTGATGGACCTCCGTAGTTGAGCCGGCCCTGATCCCGTAGCCGGTAGCCCGTAGCCCGTAGCAGGGGGGAGAGGCTACCAGCTTCTGTCATCTGTCTTCTGTCTTCTGTCTTCTGGCGGCTGTCTTCTGGCTTCTGTCTTCCGGCTTCTGTCTTCCGGCTTCTGCCTTCTGCCTTCTGGCTTCCGGCTTCCGGCTTCCGGCTTCCGGCTTCCGGCTTCCGCCCTACGCTCGGATCCGACGAGAGTACGGGATGCTCGCTCAGGATGGTGCCCCCGCACCAGCTTCTAACTACGGGCTACGGTCTACGGTCTACGGACTACGGGCTACGGTCTACGGACTACGGGCTACGGTCTACGGACTACGGTCTACGGTCTACGGTCTACGGTCTACGGGCGGTAGCGGGAATGCTACAATGAAGGTCACCCCCCCAAGGAGGTCCCCATGCCGGCATTCGTCTTGATGATCCTGCTCACCACCGTCACTCCTCCACCCCCCCCGCCCGAAGCCATCCAGGAATGCCGCGACGCGGCGGCGCAGTTGGGCTCCGGTTTGATGAAGGAACTGACCGCCGCCATGACGAAGGGGGACGCGGAGGCCGCCCTCACTGCCTGCCGGGACAAGGCCCCCGCCATCGCGGCGTCCATCTCCGCCGAGAAGGGCCTGATCGTCCGGCGAACGGCGCTGAAGGCCCGCAACCAGGAGAACTGCCCCGACGCCTGGGAGACGGCCGTCCTGAAGGAGTTCGAGCGCCGTATGGCCGCCGGAGAGGACCCCGCCGGGTTGGAATTCGCGGAGGTGTCGGAACTCGACGGCCGGCGGGTGGTCCGGTTCATGAAGGCCATCCCCATGAAGGAGTTCTGCCTCCGGTGCCACGGCGACCCGGCCGGGATGAAGCCGGAGTTGAAGGGAACGATCGCCAAGCTGTACCCCGATGATGCGGCCGTGGGATTCAAGGCCGGGGACCTGCGCGGCGCCTTCAGCGTGACGCGCCCCCTGCCGTGAGCGTCAAACTCTTCCTTCTTCGGCACGGCGTGGCCGAGGAGCGCTCCTCCCGGTGGAGTGAGATGGAACGCCCCCTGACGCCGGCGGGGATGGAGAAAATGCGCGAGGAGGCCCGGGGCATCGCCTCCCTCGATCCGGGCATCGCCCTCATCCTCTCCAGTCCGCTTCTGCGGGCCCTGCAGACCGCCGAACCGGTGGCGAAGGCCCTGGGGCTGGCGGTGGTCCCGTTCGAGCCCCTTTCCGCCGGGGCGGCCCCCCTATCCATCCTGAAGTCCCTCGCCCCCCACTCCGGCAAGTCGGGCATCCTCCTGTCGGGGCACCAGCCGGACCTGGGGGAACTCGCCGCCCACCTGCTGGGGGCCGAGGGAACGGTCGAGTTCAAGAAGGGGGCGCTCTGCTGCATCGAGGTGGACGCCCTGCCGCCCCGGCTGAAGGGGACGCTCCGGTTCCACCTCCCGCCGGCGGTCCTGCGGGGGTTGGGGAAGGCCCGATAGGTCAATCACCTCCGGCTCCCGATCTCTCTGACACAGGCCCCCTCATCAGAATGTCCTCGGCGAAGGCTCATGCGTTGGTTTCCGTCATTTCTTCGCTGTAATCGGTTGTCGTAGAGGTAGGTCTGGTTCCAGCAGGGGTCCTCCCGCTCGACGCTGGTCACCATCCCGTTAGCGTCGCGCTGGTAGTCGAAGGATTTGAGGATGGCGCCGCCGGGCTTGAGGTTGAGGACGGTCGGGATGGGGCGGTGGAGTGGTGGAACTGTCCGCCGCTTGGGATTCATCAAGTTCGTCATGCCGCTTCGAACGCCTCCTTCTCGTGACAGTCGCTGTATATTACTGGGGAATAGGTGACTGTCCCCTATTATTGTCCCCTATTATTAAAACCTTAACTTAGCGCCATTCTTGACTGTCCCCTATTATACGCGTTCTTCATTCATTTAGGACAATGGCTTTCAGCTATTTTAAAGTAATATATTTTCATTAAAAACGGCATATTTGCGCACATATCTTTGATCTTGGCAATTTGCTTTTCCGTCAATTCCATTTTTATAACCTCCAACATCATCATATCGTTAATCAAGGCTTGCCAAATTCCAGTGGCAAATAATGATTGCGATTTCAATGGCGATCTCATAGCATGGCCATAAGGTACGCTCATCATTTCTAATGCTTCCTCTTTTAGATCATTTATGTATAGATAATATGCGCCATATACGCTGCCAAAATACTTTCCACTTTTATTTAGCATGATATCATCTATTATTACTTTGTTATGCGGTTCTAAAGCAAAACTATAAATTTCATCAAATTTATCCTTGAAGGCAATTGGTACAGTCTTTTCTCTATTTTCCGACGACGCATCGAGCTGTCTCAGATAATATAGTTTTTGCCAATTAGCTTTCTCATCTGAAGCACAATTATTTCCTCTTTCTATATCTCCTTTTTGAATAGAATTATATCTATCATTTGTGGATGCCATATTAAAAAACAAGTAGTAATTAATGTAATTGCAATCTCCTTTGCAATGACTATATGCCTCATTTATATATCTATATAATGCATCATAATTAGCAGATGCATATGCAAATTTAATCCTCTGTAAATCATCATTGCAATTTGAGCTCAAAATTGTTGCAGCTATGCCAAGCACAAAAGCGGAAATAATGACATTTAGCCTCGTAATTGTTCTCAATTCAGTCCTCCTTAGGTTTGACAACAGCCCTTGTCTACGCAGTACACTGTTAAGCATGCCCAATTCTGTTTTCCTAACAACCTTTCACAACACGCAGCACATCTCGCACATCGGCTAGCAGGATCACCGCCTGGGCCTCCTGGTCCCGAGCAACAAGGAAAAGCGCCACCATCACCAGGCAAGTAGGAGCTTATGAATGATCCATAAAAGTATACGGGCAAGATTGTATATGTGCCCGTTAGCAATAATGAATCATTATAGCTAATACCAATTTCTGCAGCTCGCGGATATGTGTAATAAGCAAAATGAGGCATATAATATTTATTTCTTCCAGCATAAAAAGAACCTTCGCTATCGTAGGACATGGATTTAAACAGTAAAATATTTATGCCATTCGGTTGTACAGACTGGCCCCAAGCATCATATTCATACGGCTCCTCATAGCTCCCATCCATGGACACGAAACTACTCACATCCCCATGCCCGTTGAGGTAGTAGAGGTAGCTATCGGCGTTGTGCCGCATGGCGAGGGGGAAGTCTATCCCCGGCCCCATGGTGTACACCTTCTGGACCGTGTCAATGGCCGGGGGGCCGCCGTTGATGCTCTCGATGGTGGTGATCTCCTCGTCGAGGAGGTTGTAGAAGTCGTTGAGGACGAAGGTCTGCGTGTTCCGCACTATTGTCCGCTCCGGCACCACCGGTCCCCCCTCCCACCGCGAATAGAAGGCGCTCTTCTTGCCCACCCGCCCCATCCCGTCGGGCAGGTAGGCGTAGTCCACCGTCAAACTCTCCTGGGCCACCACCTGATCGCCCAGCATCACCGTAAACGCCCGCCGAAACGCCGTCATCTTCTCCCGGTAGTCGAAGCTCTGGGTCTCGCGGGGTTTCAATTGGGGCGACAGCCACTTCTGGAAGTCCATCAGGAGGGCGTCGTCGTCGCGATACGCGTAGGCGTAGACCTCATGACTCCCCCCGGTGATGTTGCGGAATTGGATCTCGTCGGCTGGGTTGTATCCGTAGGTCTCCGCGACATCGCCGTCCACCCACTTCTCCATTCGATTGCCTCTTCCATCATAGAAGTAGAGCTCGTTCATCCAGGAGGGGAAGCCGTAGCTCGCGCCCTGGAGCTGGAGACGGTTGTCGTAGAGGTAGGTCTGGTTCCAAGTGGGGTCCTCCCGGTCCACGCTGATGACCATCCCGTTGGCGTCGCGCTGGTAGTCGAAGGATTTGAGGATGGCGCCGCCGGGCTTGAGGTTGAGGACGGTGGTGATCCGCTCGGCCAGGTCGTAGACGTACTTGATCCTGGCCCCGTTGGCGTGGATCACCTCCTCCACGGCGGTGCAGCAACTGGCATAGGTGAAGCTGGTGGTTTCGCCGTAGGGGTTGGTGAGGTGCTGGGTGCGGTGGTTGGCGTCATACTGATAATTCCAGAGTTTGCCGTCCCACTCCATTTGGGTCCTTAAATTGTCGCCGTTGTACTGATAGGTGATCACCTCCTCCCGGTCGTCATAGACCTGAATGGCCGCGGTGACGCGGCTGAGCAGATCGTAATCATAGAGCAGGGTGGCGTCCACGCCGTTGGACTCGATAAGGTTGCCCACGGCGTCGTAGGCGAAGTAGTCGTGGCTGCCGTCGGGGTAGTCAATGGCCGTGAGGCGGTTGAGGGCGTCGTAGTGGTAGGTGTTGCCACGGCCGTTGGGGAAGGTTTTGGATGCCATATTGCCGTTCCCGTCATAAGTATACGCCGTTTCCCGCCCCAGGGGATCTATTTCCTTGACCAGGTCCCCCCGGGCGTTGTAGGCGTAGGCCGTGACGGAGACGCCCCCCTCGGGGACGGGCCGGGTCCAGTCGGGCACTTGGAGGCCGCAGGAGAGGGTAGTCCAGGCGTCGTTCGGCCGATCGTAGCGGCGGAATTCCTTCAGCACCCACCGGGTCCCGATGGCCTGGTAGGCATAGTGGACCTCGTAGCGGTCCTGGTCCCGGGTCTTCAGGACGAGCCCCGTGGCGGGATCTTTGCCCATCCAGAAGCGGTGGTCGTTGGCCTGGGGGCAGTCGTCGCACCGCGCGTCGCGCCGGTAGGCGTACTCGAGGGCATAGTGCCCGGGACAGGGGACGGGGTCGTAACTGCCGGAGAGGATGGCGCCGAAGGGGTCCATGGTCTCCTTGGCCTTCACCGCCCCGTCTCCATGCTGGTAGGTATAGGTCCACGCCGCCCCGTTGGGGCGGGTGCGCTTGACCGTCAAGCGTTGCCCGGTCAGGGTATCGTAGGCGTAGTCCTCCCGGGTCTGGTACCCCATGGGGTCGGCGGTGACCCTGGCGAGCATCTTCACCTGTTGCCCGAGTTCCAGGTTTTGCAGGTCGTAGGTAAAGGTGAAGGTGGTGGTGTGGTTGCCGGGATCGGTGATGGTTTTGAGGTTGTTGAAGCCGTCGTAGGTGGTGGCGGTCTCGTAGCCCAGGGCGTTTTGGACCCGGATGAGGCGGTGGAGGTCGTCGTAGAAATACCGGGTCTCGGCCCCCCGCGGGTCCCTCTGAGTGGTGCGGTAGCCGTCGGCGTCGTAGGCCCAGGTCCAGGTCTGGTTGAGGGGGTCGGCCGCGGTGAGCATCTTGTGCCGGGTATTGTAGGTGTACTGGTAAAGGTTGCCGTTCTTGTCCTGATACCGGATGAGGTCGCCGGCGGGGGAGTAGGTTTTCACTTCCGTGTAACCCAGGGGGTCGGTGATGATGGCGGTGGTCTCGTGGTTGGGCTGGAGTTGGTAGCTGAAGCTCTGCTGATAGAGGGGCTGGAGCCCCCGCAGGTCCGCCTCGCCGGAAAACTGGACGGTGGTGGTCTCCCCGGCATAGGCATAGGTCCAGCGCTGCCCGGGGAGGGTGAGGGTGCTGACGCGGCCGTCGGGAGCGTAGGCGGCGGCCAGATGGGCGCGGCCGAGGGCGTCGGTGACGGCGACGAGGCGGCCATTGAGATCATAGACGAAGGTGTAGGTGAGGGCATAGGCCAGGTTTTGCACCGGCTCGGAGCCGTGGGTGCACGGAATCTCCATGTGCATCGTCAGGGTGAGGGGGTTGCCGGAGGCGTTGACGGTGAGGGTGTAGCCGGGCTCCTCCCCCGCGAGGCCGATGGAAACCGTGTCGCCCTCCCAGGCAAAGGCCACGGCGGGCCCCTGCTCGGGCAGAAGCAGGGTCATCCGTCCCGCCGCGTCGAAGGCGTAGCGGGTGCCCCCGGTGGGGCCCTCGACGGCCTGGAGGACGAAGAACTTCTCCGTCCCGGTCTCGTTCAGGCGTTTGTCCTCTATATAAACACGCCGCCCCACGGTCCGCCGCTCCACCGTGATCCGGTCGGCCTTGACCCACATCGGGCCGTAATCGTCAGGGCCGTCCGCCACCCGCAGGTAGCGCTGGCCGTCGGCGTTATCGCTCCCGGGGGCCTTGTCGCGGACATAGGCCAGGTCATAGCCGTCGGCCGTGCGGAGGGTGGCGGTCTTGTCGTTCTTGCGCAGGGCGATCACCTCGTCCCCCATG
Organism: Holophagales bacterium UBA2201; assembly: GCA_002327305.1. Taxonomy (GTDB): domain Bacteria; phylum Acidobacteriota; class Thermoanaerobaculia; order UBA2201; family UBA2201; genus UBA2201. Next base: position 22,338 of record DCUZ01000115.1, read on the forward strand.
AAGAGGGAGTGGCGGGAGTCGTAGACCAGGTCCAGGTCGGGATACAGACTGATCTTGAAGGTGAGGTTGCCGGCGCGGGTGTTGACCAACCCCACCGGGAGCCCCTCGGTGAGCGTTTGTGGATTGGGGATGAGAATTGAATTGGGCGTGGAGAGGGAGGGGGGCCGGGATTGGATGATGGGCAACTGGTAGCCGCCCAGGTTGGTCATGGGGGCCGTGCCGCACGAAAAGGCGTCAGGCGGAAGGCTGAAGAGGAACAGGCTGAAAAGAAGAATGCAAACTACCCCCCCCCACGAAAACGGACGGGAATTGCACATACAGGGATCCTCCATTTTAAGAGTGGGATGGGAAGCGCGGAACGAGGCATGGCGCTTCATGCCTATAAGGATAGGCCGGAAATTGGATTTGTCAAGGGGGAATTTGGTGACACCGGGATAAAATCATACCGTTATTTTGCTTATGTAGCGCAGGTTCTCCCTCAGCCGAGATAGCCGCGGCAACAGGCCGTGGCTGAATCGGCATGAGGGATGTCCCAAGCCTCTGGCCCTGTGTGGATTCGAGATGGCGGCTTGGGATTTCGCCCCCGCTCAATCGTTCGCATGCGAGTCGTTGCGCAAGGTAGCTCCATCCGACCTGCGGCTTGATTGATCTTGAATAATTCGGCCGACTGGAGAGTCGGCCCCACATTCCGATTCGAAGGTGGCAGGATTGGGGTGGGCGGGCCCGGCTACGGCCTGCGGTCTACGGGCTACCGGGCGGGGGCAAGAGTTGCCGACCGCCGGGCCGGCAGGGGCCTTGCGCCCCTTTCTCATTTCCCAATCCGGTTGCGTCCCCTCATCCGGTTATGCTACGCTTTTATCAAATCCATTCAGGAGGTGTCTATGAGGACAAGGGCGCTCGTTGTGATCGTGGCGCTTCTGGTCGCCCCGGCGCTGTTTTCGCAGTGCATGGGCAAGTTTAGAAACGGGATCATTCATGCCTTTGCCGAAACGGCCGGCGGCGGCGGATCCCAATGGACCACAGACGTGATCATCACGGATGTCGGGGCCCCCAAGGGACGCGCCTTCAACGACGTGGAGATCTGGGTGTGGATCAACACCGCCGGCGGCCTGCGCAGCATTGGAAAACACTACTCCATCCCGGCTGGCGGCACCCTGCGCATTCCGAATGTCCTTTCCGACATCGGCGCCCCAACCACCGGGGTCCTCATCGGCCACATTTCGGCCACCTATGATGTCGTGGCCAACGCCCGCATCTACAACACTCAGGCCTCCCGCGGCGATCTGAAGCCAGGCTTCGGCCAGGGCCTCCCCGCCATTGATGAGAACAAGGGCCTCGCGACGGGCGAGTGGACCCAATTCCCGGTTCCCACCAATCCCAACGAAGCACGCGTCAACGTGGGGGTGGCCAATATCTCCTGGTCCAGCGCCACCGTCCTGATCGAGCTGTTCGATCACGCCGGAAACAAATACTACTCCAACACGCTCATGCTACAGATGCACGAGGTCAAGCAGGTGCAGGTCAACGGCTCGGTCCCGTCCGGCTCCTCGCCCGGCAACGTGAAGGTGACCGTCCAGTACGCTTCCGGCAACGCCATCTATCCCTACGTTTCGGTGGCCGACAACGTCCCCACCGGCTCGGGCCTGCCCACCAGCGACCCCTCGTTCTTCTTCATCACGCGCTGATCCGATCCCCATCCAGTTCCCCTGCGGGAGCGGCCTCATCGGCCGCTCCCGCTTTTCATTCCTTTCCGCTATAATGGCCCGATGGCACTCCGACGCCTGCTCCTCGTGCCGTTGTTGCTGTGCGCCCCCTCCGCCCCGGCGCAGGAGTATTTCGTCCGCACCTTTTCGATGCGCGACGGACTTCCCTTCAACCAGGTGCTGACCCTTCACCAGGACGCCCGCGGCTACCTCTGGGTTGGAACGACGCTGGGACTCACCCGCCTCGACGGCTCCATGGAACCCCTCAATTTCGGCGAGGGGGACGGCCTGTGGGCCAACCCGACCACGCGGGTGGCCGAGGACAAGCAGGGGCGCCTCTGGGTGCAGACCACCGCCGGCGTGGCCTACCGTGCGCCCGGCGCCGCCACATTCACCCGGGTGAAGGAGACGCGGGGCTGGTCCACGGCCCTGACGGTGGCCGGGGAGTTCGTCTACTTCTCCTCGGAGGGCGAGGGATTGTACCGATGCCGCGCCGACGACCCGCGGGATCCACTGTTTTGGGACCGCACCCGGGGCCTCCCCTCGGACCGGGTGCTGGACCTCCATCCCCTTGAGGCGGGGCTCTTCTACCTCGCAACGGGAGATGGTCTCTATCTCGCCTCGTTCACGGACGACGCCGTCAAAGTGGAGCAGGCCTTCCTCCCGGGCGTGGAGGTGGCGCAGGTGAGACGGATCGGAAACCATTATTATGCCGCCGCGGCCGACGGCCTGTGGGCGATAGAGGGGACGACCGTCCGGCCGGTGGAGCTTCCCGCCGGAACCGACGGCTCGGGGGTCAAAGCCATCCTCCCGGTCCAGGGGTTCTGGCCGGAGGAAACGCTCGGCGTGATCCTCCGGGGGGGCGCCCGCACCTTCTTCATCCGGCGGGGACGCGCCTGGAGCGGCCTGGGAAGGGACTCGGGTCTTTCGTCCGATGCGATCTCGACCGCCTTCCAGGACCGCGAGGGAATCCTGTGGCTCGGGACCGACCAGGGGTTGAACATCCTCTCCGGGACCGACATCCTCCAGTACCGGTCGGAGATGCTGGGAGTGCAAAGCGCCGTCCTTTACTCCTGCGCCTGGGTGGGCGACGAACTGTGGATCGGCTCGAAGGTGGGGATCCGCCGCATCGGCCCGTCGGGAGCGGTGCTCCCCCCCCCACGCGAACCGCCGGAGACAGCCGACATCTGGGACATCCAGCCCTTCGATGGGGCGGTCTACGCCGCCGGGACGGGGAAGATCTGGCGGATCGGGCCCGATGGCCGGGCCTCGACGTTCGAACGGGCCGGGGACCTCCCCCTGGGGCGCATCTACGACCTCGAGGCCTTCGGCTCCCTACTGCTGGCGTCGGGGCAGAACGGACTCTTCCTCCTGGAAGGCGGGGCGTTCGTCCCCGTTCCCCTCGAGGGGGCCCTGGGCAACATCTACTCCTGCCACATCGACAGCGCCGGGCGGATCTGGCTTTGCACCATCGGGCACGGCATCCGACGGGTGGACCGGGAAGGGCGAACCCTCGGCGCCTGGGGTCCCGCGGAGGGTCTTCAAGGCAGAACGGTCTATGACATGACCCAGACGGAGGATCGGCTGTGGTTCGGCACCTCTGCCGGCCTGGTGGCCCTGGACCCCGCCACGGGGTCCCTCGAAGCCATGCCGGCCGGCCACCCCCTGGCGGCGGCCGCCGTTCCCGCGTTGGCCCTCCACCCCCAGGGGACCCTCTGGGTGGGCACCATGCAGGGGCTCTACCTTTTCGACCCCCGGTCACGCGCCGTCCTTTCCCGCCTGACGGGGCGGAGCGGCCTGCTGGGGACCGACGTCTCCACCTCCAACGGCCTGCTGGCTGCCCCCGACGGGAGCGTATGGATCATCTCCGCCTCCAGCGGCATCAACCGCCTCACCCCGGCGCGCAGCCCCGCCTTCAGGGCCCGCCCCGCGGTGGAAGTGGGGACCGTGGTTGCGCCGGGACAGGCGTGGATCCCATCGCTCTTTGGGGGCCAACTCGACCTCTCCTGGGCCTCGTCCCGCGACCTCACCTTCTCCCTCTCTCTCCTCTCCTTCCGCAGTCCCGACTCAGCCCGGCTCCAGGCCTGCCTGCACCCCTTCGAACGGGGCTTCACCACGATGGCGGAGGGACGGACGCTCCGTTACACCAACCTGGCCCCCGGTCACTACACCTTCCAGGTCAAGGCGGAGGTGGAGGGGCAGGAGAGCCCGGTGGAGCAGGTGTTCCTCCACATCGCCCCCCCGTGGTGGCGCACCTGGCCGGCCCGGTCGGCCGCCCTTCTTCTGGTCGCGGGGGCGGCGATGGGATTCTTCCGGTGGCGCGTGAGGGCCTTGCGGGCGAGGCAGAGGGAACTCGAAGGGCTCGTCGAAGAGCGGACGCGGGACCTGCAGGAGGAGAAGCGGAAGCTGGGCGAGGCCTACCACCTCCTCTCCGAGGCCCAGGAGAAGTCGGAGGCCCTGCTGCTGAACATCCTCCCCGGCCCCATCGCGGAGCGCCTCAAGAGCGGACAGAACATCATCGCCGACCACCACGACGCGGTGACGGTCCTGTTCGCCGACATCGTGGGATTTACGGTCCTCTCCGCCCGCACCCCCCCGGTGATGCTGGTCGGGCTCCTCAACGAGATTTTCACGCTCTTCGACGACCTGGCGGCCGAGCACGGCCTGGAGAAGATCAAAACCATCGGAGACGCCTACATGGCCGTGGGCGGCCTCCCCGACCCCCGGCCCGACCACGCGGAGGCGGTGGCGGACATGGCGCTGGCCATGCGCGACCGACTGCCCCACCTCCCCTTCTCAGACCTGGTGCCCCTTCAGGTGCGCATCGGCATCCACACCGGACCGGTGGTCTCCGGCGTCATCGGCAAGCGGAAGTTCATTTACGATTTGTGGGGCGACACGGTCAACACCGCCAGCCGGATGGAGTCGCACGGGGTCCCTGGGGAGGTCCACCTGAGCGGGGCGACGGCGGAACTGCTGAAGGGGAAATTCGACCTGGAGGCCCGCGGGCCCATCCAGGTGAAGGGCAAGGGGGAGATGCGGACCTATATCTTGAAGGGGAGGATCCACCCTCCCTCCATTCAGTAGACCCGAGTCATTTCCGTCCGGGAGCGCTTCGGGAAGGTTTTTTCGCCCCCTTTTTCACGGGTGTCTTTTTCCCCCGCCCCACCCCGGTTTTTTTCCCGGCGGAGGGCTCCAGTTTGTGCCAGCACGACCACTTGCAGACATAGGGCGCCAGGCCGCGCAGTTTGGGGTTGTCGCATTCGACGCCGACGAGGACCCGTTTCCCTCCCTCCTCGCGCCACTCCAGCATCAGGGTCGCCTGGCACTTCTCCTCGGCGCAGTGGATCGTCTTCCGCTCGTATTTCATTGTTTTGGCCATGAGGTTCTCCTTCATCGGTTCTCTCTGGCCTCAACACGCCGCGCGGGCGGCCTATTCCGCCTCCCCCCCGGCCTCCCCCTCCCCCAGCACCCCCTGCACCCATCGCAGGGCGGCCAGCGCGACGAGATAATCGTGCTGTGCGCCGGCCCGGTTGGCCCGGGCCTGGGTCAGGTTGACGCGGGCGTCGTCCACGTCCAGCCGCGTCTTGACGCCGTACTCCATCCCCTGCTCCGCCATCTGCAGGAGCCGTTCCGCCTGCGCCACCGTTCCCTCGAGGGCCTCCACGATCATCCGGGCCTCCCGGACGGCGTCGAGGGCTGTGCGCACCTCCAGCGTCACCTGGTCCCTCAGGCGGGCCTCCTCGAGGCGCGCCGTCTCGTACTGGCTCCGGGCCTGCATCACCTTCCCCTTCGTGCGGAATCCGTCGAAGAGGGGGAAGGACAGGACCACCGCGGCGTTCCAGGCGGTGGCGTCGAGGTCCAGGTCGCCGGAGGACAGGGTGCGCCGGGCGTAGGACCCGACGAGGTCCAGGCGCGGCCGCAGGTCCGACCGGACGATGCGGATCAGTTCTTCGTACCCCTGGACGAGGAGGCGCTGATTGGTCAGTTCGGGGCGGCGCTCCATGGCCACGGCCACGGCTTCCCCATAGGAGGGAAGGGGGGCGGGGGCCGCCTCCAGCGTCCCCTCCACCTCGATGGCCGCCTCCTCGCGCCCCAGGTGGAACAGGAGCCGCTTCTTCGCCGTGCGGACGGCGTTTTCCTGCCGGATGACGAAGGGCCGGATGTTATCCAGGTCCACCTGGGCGGCCAGGACGTCGTAGTCGGTGGCGGTTCCCAACTGAAAGCGCTTCTTCGCGTCCTCCAGGTGCCGTTCGCGCAGGATCAGGTTCTTGCGGGCGATGTCCAGCAGCTCCTGCGCCAGGAGGACATCGTAGAAGGCCCCGGTGACGTCCCTCAGGGCCGCCTGGCGGGCCAGGCGCAGTTGCTCGTCCCCCGAGGCCAGCCCCAACCGCGCCGCGCGGATGGCGGCCGGGATCTTCCCCCAGGTGAAAATGGCCTGGCTCAGCGAGACGTCCACCGAGGTGATGTCCTGCTCCTTGGGAAAGAGGCCGTCGGTGAACTGATAGTAGGTATCGTCGGAGTCGCGCCGCAGGGCGCCGCCCAGGGCCACCTGCGGCAGGGCCTGCGCCCGCTCCTCCAGGTAGCGGCCCTGGAGCCAGTTCTGGTACTCCCCCGCCTTCTGGATGTCGCGGTTTTGCTCCAGGGCGATTTCGAGGCAACGCCCGAGAGTGAGAATCTCTGGCTCCGCGGGAGTTTGAGCTGCCGCAAAATTGCAAAATGAAAATTGCAAAATGAAAATTGCAAACACCAGGCTCACGCCCGATCTAAAGATGAGCATTGGTGTTTGCCGCTCGGTTCTATCATTTTGCAATTTGCAATTTGCAATTTGCAATTGCTGTTGCTCATCTTGCAATTTGCACTTTGAACTTTGCATTTTTTCTTTTTCATTTTGCAATTTGCAATTTGCAATTTGCAATTGATGTCTTGCACTTTCCATTTGAATCTCTTCCTTCATACTTCTTCCTTCTGCCTTATTCATTGGAAGTTCCCTCCCCCGCCCACTTCCGGTGCACCCAAACCCCGAAGTCCTCGAGGATGGTGTAGAAGACGGGGACGACGAGGAGCGTCAGGAGGGTGGAGGTGATGAGCCCCCCCACCACCGCGCGGGCCATGGGGGCGCGCATCTCGGCCCCCTGCCCGATGGCCAGGGCCAGGGGGAGCATGCCGAAAATCATCGCCAGCGTGGTCATCATGATGGGCCTCAGCCGGACGCGCCCGGCGGTGATGATGGCCTCGCGCCGGTCCATCCCCCTCCGGCGGAGGACCTTGGAAAAGTCCACCAGGAGGATGGCGTTCTTGGTGACCAGCCCCATCAGGAGGATGAGGCCGATCAGCGACATCATGTTCACGGTGTCCCCCGTCAGCAGGAGCATCCCGGCCATCCCGACGATGGAGAGGGGCAGGGAGAGCATGATGGCCAGGGGGTCGATGAACGACTCGAACTGCGCCGCCAGGATGAGATAGACGAAGATGATGGCGAGGATGAGCGCCTCGCCCATGTAGCCGAAGGACTCGATCATGATCTCGGTGTCGCCGGAGAGGGCGATGGTGTAGCCGGGGGCCATGGGGATCCGCGCGGCCGCCTCCATGACCTTCTGCCCCGCGGTGCCCAGGGGCAGGTCCTCGAGGTTGGCGCTGACGGTGACCTGGCGGGAGAGGTCCATGCGGCCGATCTCCGAGGGGGACACGGTGCGCTGGGCCGTGACGAGATCGGCGATGGGGACCAGCGCCGCCCCCTCGCGCCCCGGGACGGCCAGCTTGAGATTCCCCACCTGCCGGATGTCCTCCCGCAGGGCCTGGGGAAGGCGGACGCGCACGTCCACCGCCTCCCCCTCTTCGTCCTCGTAGGTGGTCGCCACCCGGCCGCCCACCAGGGCGCCGATGGTGGCGACCAGCGGCATCGTCCCCAGCCCCATCGTGGCGGCCTTTTCGCGGTCCACGGTCAGCCGGTACTCGGGAAGGTCCTGCTCCATGGAGACCTCCAGGTCCACGATGCCCGGGGTGGCGAGCAGTTCCCGCTTCAGCGCCGCGGAGTACTGTTTCAGGAGGGGGATCTCCTCACCCCTGACATTGATCGTCAGGGGCTTCTGCATCTGGTCCGGGTCCTCCTCGATGGAGAGGATGAGGCCGGGCACGCCGCGCAGTTTCCGGCGCAGGTCCACCATGATCTCCTTCTGCGTCCGCGCCCGCAGGGCCTTCTCCTTCAACTTGATGTAGACCGCGGCATCGCGCACCGTGTCGGAATCGCGGGCCGCGATGGTGGCGTAGGTGTGCTCCACCTCGGGAAAGCCGTCGAGCACCTTGAGGACCTCGTCCAACCGCCCCCGCGTCTCGGCGAACGAGGCGTCCGGCGCGGTGCGGAAGCGCGTCACGAACTCCCCGTGATCGAAGGAGGGGAAGAACTCGGTCTGGAGGAGGCCGAAGGCCATGAGTCCGGCCAGGAAGGCGCCGCCGGCGAGGGCGAAGACCGTCTTGCGGTGGTCGAGGGCCCAGCCGATGAGCCCCTTGTACCCGTCGGCCGTCCGGTCGAACCAGTCGTTGAACCGGTCCAGGATCCGGGCGATGAGGTGCCTGCGCCCCTTGCGCTCGATGTCGGGGTCCACCCAGCGGCTCGACAGCATGGGGTCGAGGGTGAAGGAGACGAAGAGCGACACGGCCACGGCGAAGGCCACGGTGAGCCCGAACTGGTAGAAGAACCGTCCGATGATCCCCTTCATGAAGGCGACGGGAACGAAGACGGCCATGATGGAGAGGGAGGTGGCCAGCACCGCCAGCCCGATCTCCGCCGTGCCGTCGCGGGCGGCGGCGAAGTGGTCCTGCCCGCGCTCCAGGTGGCGGACGATGTTCTCCCGGACGACGATGGCGTCGTCAATGAGGAGCCCGATGGCGAGTGAGAGCGCCATCAGCGTCATGACATTGAGGGTCATCCCCAGGAAGTACATGGCGATGAAGGACGAGATGACCGAGATGGGGAGGGTGAGCCCGGTGATGACCGTGGAGCGCCAGGAATTGAGGAAGCAGAAGACGATGAGGATGGTGAGGAGGCCGCCCAGGAGGATGGTGACCTTGACGTCCGCCAGCGACTCGCGGATGAAATAGGAGGAGTCGCGCACCACCTCGATGGCCGTGCCGGGAGGCAGTTCGCCCTTCAGTTTCTCGACCTCGGCCTTCACCCCGTCGGCCACCTGGACGGTGTTGACCTTGGACTGCTTGAGAATGTCCACGGCCACCGCGGGGACGCCGTTGACGAGGGCCAGGGAGCGCATCTCCTCGACCCCGTCGGTCACCTGCGCCACCTCCGCCAGCGTCACGGGGTGTCCGCCCCGCTGGGCGACGACCATGGTCTTGAAGCCCTCGACGTTGCGGGGCTTGCCCGAGATGCGCAGGGGCATCTCCGTCGCGCCCCGGTTGATCCGCCCGAGCGGGGTGTTCACATTCTCGCCGGCCAGGCCGGCGATCACCTCGTCCACCCCCATGCCCATGGCCTCGATGGCCCCCGGGTCGATGAGGATGCCCACCTCGCGGTTCGAGGCGCCCACCAGCTTCGCCTTGCCGACGCCGGAGATGTTCTCCAGCCGGCGCTTGATCTTGCGGTCCACGAGCGTGGTCAGGTCCCGCGGGGAGAGGACCTCCGAGCGGACGGCCAGGGAGACGATGGGGAAAGCGCCGAAGTCCAGCTTCTGGATCACCGGCTCCTTCATCGCCTCGGGCAGTTCGTTGCGGATGGCGTTGATCTTGGCCCGGGCCTCCTGGCTGGCCTCGTTGATCTTGACGGCCAATTCGAACTCCACGACGACGTTGGAGAGCCCCTCGAGGGAGACGCTGGTCACGTGCCGCACCCCCGCGATGGGGTTGACGGCCTCCTCGATGCGCTTGGTCACCTCGCGCTCCACCGTCTCCGGGGAGGCGCCGGGGTACTCCGTCAGGATGGAGAGGACCGGGATCTCCACGTCCGGCATCATGTCGATGGCGAGGCGCCGGTAGGAGAAGAGCCCCAGCGTCACCAGGGTCAGCATCATCACCGTCGCGAAGACGGGGCGCTTGATGGACAGGTTGGAGATGAACATGGGGAATTACTCCGCGGTCTTCGTGACGAGGACGGCGTCCCCGTCCATCAGGTTGAACGCGCCGCGGGTGGCCACGCGGTCGCCGGGCTTCAGCCCCCCGGTCACCTCCACCGTCCCGTCGAAGGTGTCGCCCGTCCGGATGGCGGTCCTCCGGGCCGTGCTCCCGTCGATGAGGAACACTTCGGCCTTCTTCGCCTCGACATCCCACGACAGGAACGCCGCGGCGGGCACCACGACGATGCCCGGGCGATGCCCGGTGACGATGGTCCCCTTCACGAAGAGCCCGGCTTTCAGCACGCCGTCGGGGTCGGGGACCCGGGCGACCACGCGCACCGCCCGGCTCGTGGAATCGGCCGCGGGGTTGATGAAGGCGACGCTCCCCTCGAGCGTGCGCCCCGGAAGGGCATCGGTGGTGAACCGCACCGGCTGGCCCACCCTGACCGATCCGATCCGCGTGGAGGGCACGGTGACGGTGAGATCGAAGACGGAGGTGTCCATGATGGTGAAGGCGGGGTCGCCGCCCATGTTCTCCACCCGGTCCCCCGCGCTCACGCCGCGGTAGGAGACCACGCCGTCCATGGGGGCCCGCAGGACCGCCTTGGCCAGGCGCGCCTCGGCCGTCCTCAACTGCGCCCGCGCCGCCTGCGTCGTGGCCCGGGCCGCCTCGTGGGCGCTTTTGGCGTCGTCGAGCCCCTGTTGGGTGAGGAGGCCTGCCGCCTTGAGCTTCTCGGCCCGCTCGAACTCGCGCAGGGCCCGGGTCTCGCCCACCTCGGCCTGGAGGACGGAGGCCTGGAAACCCTCGAGGGCGGCCTCCTCCTCCCGGGTGTCCAGCCGCGCCAGCGGGGTCCCCTTCCTCACCCGCACCCACTCGGCCACGTAGACCTCGGCCACGACGGCGGTCAATTCGGACTTGACGTCGGCCGAGAACTTGGGGGCCAGCGTTCCCACCACGGCCACCGTCTCATCCAGGTCGGCGACCGTCACCAGGGCGGTTTCCACCGCCACGGCCGGCTTCTGTGCCTTGGCCTCGGCGGCATTGGAGCGCGAACAGGCCGCGGCGAACAGGGTCAGGACAGCGAGGGCTGCCAGGGTCGTCCGGCGAAGGCCGCTCCCTGATGTGCCATTTTCATTTTGCATTTTGCATGGGCTGTCGGTCATGGTCTTCTCCTCAGGAATTGGCCGTGGTCTTCAGACCGCGGAAGATGATGTCCAGCGTCCGGTCCAGCCCCTCCCGCCCCACCGGACACTCCGGGTGGATCATGTCGTTCTCGGTCGCGATGTTGAACGCCCCCAGGACCGCCAGGGTCATGGCCCGCTCGTCCCCGTCCTTGAACTCCCCCCGGTCCATCCCCAGGCGCACCAGGCGCCGCAAGGTCTCCACCAGGAGATTGTGGACGGCGTGGTAGTCGAAGTGCGGAGCCCCCTGCTGGGGACCGTAGAACACCGAATGGAAGAGCCGCATCAGGTCCATGTAGCGGATGAAGAGGTCGTACACCGACAGACACGCCCGGCGCAGTTGGAGGTCGGCGGGCTCGTCGGTGGGTGAAAAGGAGGCCATGAGTTCCTGATACTCCTCCATGCCGTCCCGCAGGGCGGTCAGGTACATCCCCTCTTTGCTCTTGAAATGGTAGTAGAGGACCGGCTTGGTGACGCCGGCTTCCTCCACGATCTCCCGCACGGAGGTTGCCGCGTACCCCTTCTGCGTAAAGAGGCGGATGGCGGCCCTCAGCAGGCGCTCGCGCGCCGCGGGGTCGGGGGTCAACGGGGGAGATGCCGTGTGGCTCATATTGGGCTCCTTTTCGGCAACAGGATCATGTTACGGCTGACATCAAGTTTTGTTTTACCTAACGGACGGTATGTTTATACCGTCCGGTAAGTATAATTATTGCAAAAGCCCTTGTCAAGAGGCAGGATAATTTTTGCTATCTCCTTTATTTTGAGTTATATAAAGATATAATCGAGAATTTCGCCTTGGTGCCGGAAGTCGTGTCATTCGGAGCACAGCAAAGAATCCCAGGATATTGCGGACCCCCGCGGCCTCTCCCCCTCCCTTCGAGGGTGCGGGCTCAGTTCTGCCGCTTCACCCAGCGCACCGCCTGCTGGAAGCGCCACCAATCGGTGCGGGTATAGCCCCGGCGCAGGGTCAGGACCGCCGGGCCGCGGGGCAGGGCGGCGAACCCATGGGCGCGCCCCAGCCACTCCTTCCCGTCGTAGAGGTAGTGCCGTTCGTCCTCCGCCCCGCGAAAATCGAAGAACCGGTCCGCGAGGAAGAGCGCCCGCCATTGCGCCGAGCGGCCCCTCAGCGAATCCATCCGCCGGAAGCGGGCGCAGGAGAAAAAGGCCGCCTGCTCCGTGAGGTCGCGCGCCGGCTTCAACCCCGGCACGCACGCCAGCGCCAGCGCCACGGCCGCCGCGGCTTCGGCCGCGATGACGGCGTTGTCGCGGACCACCCGCTCCCCCTCAGTACGCACCCCCGCGCAAGTTTCCCTCGTCCAGGCGCTCGCCGGCGGCGTCCGGTGGGTCCATCTCAGAAAAGGGATGTCGGGGCAGTAGCCCGCCTGGGCGTGCCCCACCAGCGGCGGCAGGAACGGCAGTTTGGAAAGGAAGAACCCCTGAATGCTCTCCAATAGCGCCGGGTCGCGCGGGACCAGGTCCAGTCCTGTCGTTGCGTTCACCCGGTGGAGAAAGGGGGAGAACCCCTGGTGGGAGAAACTGTCCACCAGGACATGGAGGGCGATCCCCAGGGCGTGCAGTCCGTACCGCGCGGAGGAACCGGCGAGGACCGCCGCCTTTCGCGCGAGGGCGGTGACGGACGCGTTGCCCGGCAGGACCACCCGGACCGCCCCCTCTCCGCCCGCGAAGTGGAAGCCCCCCAGGACCGACGCCTGGAAGGCGCGGTCTATGACCTCGATCCCCGACGGATAGGTCACCGTCGGCCGATAGGCCTCCCCTCCCGGCCGCCTCAGGGGCCCGGCGAAGGTGCAGTGGTCGGTGTACTGCGACGCCGCGGCCACGGTCCGGCTCTCCCCCGCCTCCAGCCCCGAGCACCGGCACAGCGCATAGACGACATCGAAGTGGAAGTCCTGCTGCATGCGGATTCTCCTCCCCTATTCTACCCCCGGCCGACCCCGGAGGGACGCGGTATAATCGGATCATGGTCAAGGAAAAGCCCGAGGAACGCTTCATGCGGCTGGCCCTTCGGAAGGCCCGCGAAGGGGTCCGCAAGGGGCAGACCCCCTTCGGCGCGTCCATCGTCCGGGGCGATGCGGTGGTGGCCGCGGCCCACAACACCGTGTGGAGCAGCGGCGACCCCACGGCCCACGCCGAGGTCAACGCCATCCGGCGGGCGGCCCGCCGCCTGAAGACGATTGATCTGTCCGGGTGCGTCCTCTATTCCACCTGCGAGCCGTGCCCCATGTGCTTTGCCGCCATCCACTGGGCGCGCCTCGACGCCGTCGTCTTCGGCGCCCGCATCGCCGACGCCCGGCGCCTCGGGTTCAACGAACTCGCCGTCCCCGACCGCACGCTCAAGCGCCTGGCCAAAAGCCCGGTCGGCCTGGTGGAGGATTTCCTGCGGGAGGAGTGCCTGGACCTGTTCCGGGCCTGGGCCGCCTCGCCGGGGAAGCGCGCCTACTGAACCGCCCCGCAGGGCCGCGGGGCTACGCTTTCTTGTGCGTGCCGTCGCAAAGGGGCGGGGCGGCGGTGCGCTTGCACCCGCAGAACCACACCGTTCCGGTCGTGTGCGCCGTGTATTTCACCGGGGAGAACGCCGTCCCCTGGTGCGCCCCGTCGCAGAAGGGCTGTTTGGCGCTTCGGCCGCAACTGCACCACCAGTAATTCCTCCCCTCCTCCACCGCCGCCTCGTAGGGGGCTGTCTGGGGGGGCTCCGGTTGTCTTTCGCTCATGCGGTTCTCCTTTCCCGTTGCCATGCGCGGGCCGCGCTTGCTATTATACCTTGGTCATCGAACCCGACAACGCATCCGCCAAGGGGGAATTCATGATTCGGTCTCTGCCGATCCTGCTGGTCCTGGCGCTGGGCGCCTCCGCGCCGGCGGACATCTCGCTCGTGAAGGGCGAAGAGAACACGGTATCGTTCTACGGGTTCCTCCGCCTGGAGGCCGCCTACCAGGACCATGGCATGAACCACCTGGTGGCCTCCCGGTACCCCATGCCCGACGAGCCGGAATACGACGACGATTCGGTCAACCTCACCGCGATGAACTCCCGCTTCGGGTTCAAGTGGACGGGGCCCGCCCTTCCCGGCGGGACGCGGATCGGCGGCGGGTTCGAGTTCGACCTTTTCGACCCCTCCAGCCGGAACCAGATGAAGGCCCGGACGCGCCTGGCCTTTCTGGAACTGAAAGGCGACCAATACTCGCTGATCGCCGGCCAGCATTGGGACCTCTTCGGGGCCGGGCTGACCAGGTCGCTCATCACCAACGGCTTCTACTGGGAGACGGGCAACACGGGGTTCCGCCGGGCCCAACTGCGCTATACGCGTTTCCTGGGCGATGCGCAGGACCTGGCGGTCTCCGTCGGCGACCCTGCCACCGCGGCGGGCATCTTCAACGGCATGCCGGTCTTCCAGGCCCGCTACGGGTTCAAGTGGGGCGACGGGAAACGGAGCGGCGCGGGAGTGTACGCCGCCTGGGGCGAAGAGAAGGTCGAAGGCCAGGCGGTGCCCATCGAAGGGATGGGGTTCGACCTCTCCTGGGCCGTCTCCCCGTCGCTGACCCTCCTGGCGGAGCTCTCCACGGGGAAGAACCTCAAGATCTTCCTCAGCCGCGCCGGCACCCGCCCGCTGGCCGACGGCGGCATCCGGGGGCAGAAGACCGTTGCGGGGTTCCTTCAGGTGATCTACACGGTCAACCGGGTGGAGCTCTACGCGGGGTACGCCACGGAGCGGTTCGACGATCCCATCCCCACCCGCACCCTGGGCGATTCCGACGCCGTTTACGGCGGGACCGTGCACAACCTGGGCAGGGGGGTCTCCTACGGCCTGGAATTGACCCGCTTCACCGGCGACTACGAGGGAATGAACCAAGCGAAGGCCCACCAGGCCACCTTCGCGTTCACCTATTCCTTCTGATTCCCCCATCGCCCTGTGGCGGGCGGCGGGTCCGGCCCCTTCCCGCCCCTGTGGGATATAATGGGCCCTGCCGGATGGACCGCCCGCCTCGAGCGGTCCCGCCGGCGGAAGGGAAGGCCACCCATGGACATTCTCCGGGCCATCGGCAACACTTCCATCGTGCGGCTCCGCAAGGTCGTCCCCCCCGGTTGCGCGGACATTTTCGTGAAACTCGAGTGGGAAAACCCCACCGGCAGTTTCAAGGACCGGATGGCCTTGTCCGTGATCGCGCGGGCGGAGGAGGACGGCCGCCTGGGGCCCGGCGGCACCGTCGTCGAATACACGGGGGGGAGCACGGGGACCTCGCTCGCCCTCGTCTGCGCCGCCAAGGGGTACCGCCTCAGGATCGTCACCTCCGACGCGTTCAGCCGGGAAAAACTGGACCACATGGCGGCGCTGGGGGCGGAGTTGACCCTCGTCCCCAGCGAAGGGGGCCTCACCACCAAGAAACTGATCCTGGACATGATCGAGGCCGCGCGGGCGTTGAGCCAAGAGCCCGGCGCCTACTGGACCGACCAGCTCAACAACCTCGACAGCGTCGCGGGCTACCACCCGCTGGGCGAGGAGATCTGGAGCCAGACGGAGGGCACGGTCGGCGCCTTCGTCCACTGCGTCGGCACGGCGGCCTCCTCGCGCGGGGTCGCCGAGGCGCTGAAGCGGCACAGCCCGGGCGTCAGGATCGTGTGCGTCGAACCCGCGGAATCGTCCGTCCTGCTGGGAGGCCCGCCGGGGCCCCACAAGATCGAGGGGGTCGGGATCGGCTACCTTCCCCCGCTCTGGGAGCCGTCCCTCGTGGATGAGATCCTTGCGGTCAAAACGGAGGACGCCAAGGCCATGGCGCGGCGCCTCGCGCAGGAGGAGGCCCTCTTCGCGGGGACCTCGGCCGGCGCCAATGTCATCGCGGCGATCCAGGTGGCCCGCCGGCTGGGGCCGGGGGCCAGGGTGGTCACGCTGATGTGCGACTCCGGCCTGAAATACCTGAGCACCGACGTCTACCGGAACCGGTAGGAGGCGCTCCCGGCTCCTTCCCGCCCCCCTCTCGCGCCCGTTCGCATTCCTGGATCCATCGCTTGAAAACCAAGCCCAAGGGATCCGGAGCCGGCCCCTTCGGAGAATTCATGGAGAGGATTCAGGGGTGCGGAAAGGAACGGCCGGCCGGTTCATGGAGCGGGGGGTGGCGGACCGGAAAGCACCTCCCCCGACCGGGTCAGAATGTAGAAGTCCGGCACCTCGGGGAGGACTTTCAACAATCCCCTCTGCACCATCCCGCCCAACACCCGGCGGATATCAATCCCGGGCCGGTCGGACAGCTCGCGCGCGAAGGTGCTGGTGGTGAGGCCGAATCCGTAGCGGATGCGGTGGACCTTGAAAACAGCCAGGACGGCCTCCTCCTCGGGCGACAGACAATCCGCGAGGTTCATATCCAGAATGGTAGCATATACCCCATTTTGGGTACAAACGGAGTGGCAACCCGACAAAGGGCATGGGGGTTTCGGGGCCGGAGAACGACCTCACTTCATTGCCAATGGCGCAACCCCGGCAGTCCCGCCGAAAAACTCCCTCCCCCGGCGCACATGCCCCCCAGCACCGGGTTTTCGCCGTTCCTGCCAAAGCGGGGCTTTTCAACAGCCCCGCTTGCCGGGCTGAGCGTCAATCTTCGATGATGAAGGTCAGCGCCATGTTCACCTGGTATTCTTTGATGCGGCCTTTTTCGACGCGCACCTGCTGTTCCTTGATCCAGGCGCTCTTGACGTTCCGAAGGGTCTTGTTCGCGCGCTCGATCCCCTGGCGGATCGCATCCTCGAAACTCTCTTTCGAAGTGGCGCTGATCTCCGCGATCTTGGCGATGGACATGTGATACCTCCAATAAGGATTTATTCCGCAGTATGGCGTGGAGCGGGTTCCATCGTGCCACCACAGGATACCATGCGGCCCCTGGGCCATCCAATGGGATGGACCGCTCCCCCCCCATGGATTGTCCCCGATCCGGTCATTGCATTTTCGGGTCCCACCGGTATTTCATGGTCAATCTCGCCTGTCCGACGGACGAAAAGACGACCACCTCGAAGTGGAGTTCCTGTTCTTCCTCTCCTTCGGGGATCTCGGGGGCCATCGTGCAGGTACCGGCCGCGGGGGGCCGTCCCAGCTGGACCTCGGTGGAGCAGGCGTACCCTTCCGTCGGGGAAAGACCTCCCGGCCGGGAGCCGAGTCCCCAGCGCGCCCCCTCGGCCATCCCCAGGCTGAAGCCCGCGCTGGTGGTGATCGTGCCCTCCTCGTCCTGGGAGAGCTTCGTCCTGCCCCGTTCCTCGGAGGAAACGGTCAACTCGATCCGGCCCGGCCGGATCACCGCTCCCGGATCGGTCCAGGTGGACCGGTAGTCCACCCGCTCCGTCCCCCCGCCCCGCCCCTTCTCGACCGTCCCCGTGTAGGCGATCGCCGCCTTGCCCCGGTCGATGGAGGCCGACGAGGTGAAATTCGTTCCGCAGAAGAACTTCGCATTGGAATAGGCCCCGGGCTCGATGGACCGGAGGGCTTCGATGTTCAGGGGCTTCGGCACCACCTCGCCCAGCACCCAGGCCCCGGCCGCCGCCGGCCTGGTGGTCTTCTCCCGGGTCACCTCCACCCCCACCGTGTCCGAAGCGAGCAGGACCCCCTTTTCGCTGGAGAGTTCGACCGTGACGGCGAACTTGCCCTCCCGGTCCAGGACGGGGGCGATGGCGGACCCGCTCCCTTCCCGGACGATGGCCTCGGCCTGTCCCGCGATCTCCCACTTGAACCGGTAGTTCCCGGGGGGGCGCGCGGTGGCCTGCATGTCGAAGGTCGCCCCCGGCGGGCCGATGGAGTGGCGCGGCATCACCACGACCTCGGCCCTTCCCACCGTCACTTCGGCGGAGGCGCTCTCCAGGAGTACGGCCCCGTGGGCCAGGTCCACCTTCAAGATGTGCTTCTTCGGCGGGCCGCTCCCCTTCAGCCCCGGCGAGGGTTCGTAGGCGTGCTTGAGGGTGGCCTGCGCCCGCCCGCCGGCCACGGTCGCCTTCACCTGCCCCCTGGCGTCCCTCGCGCCGTCTCCAAAATCGTAATTGAAGGTCACGGCCGCGATCTTGGCGTCCAGGCCGGCGGCGGTGACCTCGAACGCGACCTCCTCGTACCCCCGGGCGTCCTCGACCCGGCCGGGCTCGATCTTCAGCCCGCCCAAGGTGAATCGGACCGCCCACACCGACGCGGTGCCGTTCCGGCCGAGTTCCATCGTGGTGTAGGCGGCGTTGCGCCACTCCTCCCCGTCGGGGACCTGCAGGTTCAGGCCCACGCGGGCGTCGGATGCCGAACCGTTGGCCGCGAGAAAATAGAGGGCGTCCCCGTCGTCCACCTCGATGTCGTAGGTCCTGGGATGGGGTTCTTCGATCTTCAGGAGGGGCCGGTGGGTCGGGTCCAGTTTCTCCCCGCCTCCCCGCTTCCGGAACACGAGGACCCTGCTCCCGCCCCGCCCTTCGGGGCCGCTGAGATAGGCCCGCACCTTCCCGACTTCCGCTCCGATGGCGACGGAGTCGCACCGGTCGGCCGCCACGGCCGTGTTGTCGGGGTCGGCGAAATCGGCGAGGCGCAGTCCGGCGTTCGCGAGGACCCACGCCGCGAAATCGGCGTAGAGGTCGTCGAAGGAAGAGCCCGCCCCCCTCCCCAGGCGGGACCGCAGGCGGAGCAGGGGGTCCGAGGAGCGCTCGGCCGCGACCGCTTCGAACAGCGCCTTGAAGTTCTCGCCGCGATGGCCGACGAGATACCGGACCCAGGCGGCGGCCAGGTACTCGTAGTCCAGCCCCCCCGTGGCCGTGCTGGTGAGCGGGACCTTGCCCTGGGTGTGGATGGGGTGCTTGAGGAACTTGGGGCCGATCCGCCGGACCACGCAGGGGGGCTCTTTGGTGTAGCCGGGCCGCGCGGGGACCTTCGCCAGGTCGAGCGACGCCCATTCGGCCGTGGCCTCCAGCCACCACTTGTGCGGCGTCCCCGTGAAGGTGACCAGGGTGCCGTAGTACGGCCGCTGGACGACATGGAACAGTTCGTGGGCCAGGAGCGACTTGAGGGCGGTGAAGGGCTGCTCGAAGGGCGTGCCGCCGGCAAGGACAGGGTCGTAGAACTCGTGTTTGAGGAGTTCGGTTGGCACATGGATCGTGTCCCAGAAGTTCTCGTGGACCATCTCGCCCGCGCCGAGGACGACATAATTCGAATCGATCTTCACCTTCACGTACCGGGTGTAGAGGCGCTCGCCCCACAGGGTCTTCACGGTGGGGTCGGCGAATCCGGCCGCCAGGTACCGCCGGAGCGACTCCTCGAAAACATAGGCGATGTCCTGCACGGCGCACGCGAATTCCGGCCGGTAGGGGTCGCCGGCGTGGAGCACCGCCGGGGCGATCGCCGCCTTCCATCGGTCGTCGGGGAACTTGGCCCGCAGGTCCGGATCGGAGTAGAGGATCCGGATCTTGCCGCCCGGGGAGAGGTACTTGTCGTTGGCCCACCGCTCCGCGACCTCGCCCAGCGCCCCCCCCACCACCACGACGAAGATGGCCGCCTCGCCCACCCCCAACAGCGTCAGGTGGTCGGTGATGAAGCACACCGTGTGCTTCTCCTCGTCCACCCGGCCGTAAAGGTCCACCCACGCCTTATGCTCTTCGTCCCACCGGGCCGGGGCGAAGTTCGCCAGCGCCGGGATCCCCTTGCCCAGCCGCGCGGGGTCGTAGGGGATCCCGATCTCGACATAACCGTCCAACTGCTCCATCCCCTCGATCGACACGTCGTACACCTCGGGCGGCGTGAAGGGGTCATCCCGGGCCACGGCCGCGTTGCGCACCCGCGAAATGGAAAGGGTCCGCGTCTCCTTCAGCATCCCGCCGGGGATGGTCACCGTGATCCCCTCCTTCGTCGCGATCACGCGCTTCCCCGCCGTGGGGGCCACCCTCTCCTCGTGGAGCAGGGTCACCTCCGGCGCCAGGACCGTGAAGGGGACCGCGTCCGCCTCCCGGCCGTTCATCAGAAGACGGAGCGGCCCCGAGGCCCCGTCCAGGGGGATGTGGACGCCCAGGCACCGCCCCTCCACCCCAATCACGGCCAGGGGAAGGCCGCCGTAGCGGACCTCCACCTCGCCCGGCTCCACCGCCCCGCTCACCTCCAGGAGCACGAACGAGCCCGCGCCCCCCTCTTTCGGATAATAATCCTTGATCTTCAGGGAAGGCGCCGCCGTCCGGACCAGCAGGACCGCCATCCCGATCAACAGGACGCCCATGGCGGCCAGGACGGGGATCCACCACCGGACTGGGCGCCGGGCGCCGGGGACGGGAGCGGCAACGGTCAGGCTGCGCAGGGCGTCGATCGTCCCCGCGGGGACCCATTCGGTCCAACCGGGGGACCAGAGCAGATCGCCGGCGAAGAGGTTCCCCGCCGCCCCCATCAGGCAGATCTCCTCCCAGGGATAGGGGCCATACTGCTTCCCCCCCCGCCCGAGATAATAGGCGTCCCCGCCCGAACCCGGCTGTAATGTCATGCGGGATTCATTATGCCACAGGTGGGGGGCTCAGGAATTTTCCGCGGGTGCGGGAAGACCGGGCGTATCGGCGCCGTTCCTGTTGTGGCCCTATCTCACCGGATCGCCGGGACAGGCGATGGTTTCTCCTGTCCCCGTTTCCAGCGCGACCATCGGCAGGCGGAAGAGGCCTGGCCGGCGGGCGAGGTGGTGCAGGGCCCGGGTCTCCTCCCGGATGCGCAACTCCAGATCACCCGTTTTCGTGGTGTCCAGAGGCAGAGAGAGCCCGATGACGGCCACCTGGCGACTCGTGAAATATTCGAGATCGGCCGTGAGGGCGCCGTTGTCCATCCTGAAGCCGTGATGGATGTGCCCGTCGGCAACCTCCAGCCGTGGCTGCGCCCCCCGGACCGGCCGAAGGTCCAGGCACGCGGTCAGACAGCAGAGACAGAGGCCATGCAAAACGAAGCGGGACATTGCGCCTCCTCACGGTCCGCCATGGAGTGAGGACCGTCCCCATTTTCCCATTATTCCAGTATGACCTGCAATCTCATAAATAGGTGACTGTCCCTAATTATCTAGCGCCATTCGTGACTGTCCCTAATTATCAAAACTCCCGCCCCAGGCGCACATGTCCCCCAGTACCGGGTTTTCGCCGTTACTGCCAAAGCGGGGCTTTTCAACAGCCCCGCTTGCCGGGCTGAGCGTCAATCCTCGATGATGAAGGTCAGCGCCATGTTCACCTGGTATTCTTTGATGCGGCCTTTTTCGACGCGCACCTGCTGTTCCTTGATCCAGGCGCTCTTGACGTTCCGAAGGGTCTTGTTCGCGCGCTCGATCCCCTGGCGGATCGCATCCTCGAAACTCTCTTTCGAAGTGGCGCTGATCTCCGCGATCTTGGCGATGGACATGAGATACCTCCAATAAGGATTTATTCCGCAGTATGGCGTGGAGCGGGTTCCATCGTGCCCCTGCAAGATACTAACGCCCACTGGGCCGTCAAATAGTCCATGAAGAGCTCACGGGGAGATAAAGTAGGGACGGTGGGGCTGTTGAAAAACCTTCTCGCGCTGTCGCAGACAGACAAAAAGAGGGACTGTACCGAGGTTGGCAGGATGGGGGCGGGACTGTCCCCTATTTGTCCGATCTCCCTTAAATGGTGGGCATAATCACAGGGACAGGCGATGGTTTCTCCGCCCCATTCCCGAAGCCATGCCGGTTCAGCGAGAGGGGTTTTCCAACAGCCCCACTGTCCCTATTTTCCTGGTGCTTCCATCAATCCAAGCTCCCCCCTTTTTTAGGATGATTGTTGCCTTATTGATGCAGATATCAATAAATAAAGCCGTACAGGATAGCTTTTCTAAAAACAGTTTTTGGAATAAGAGTATAAAACGGACTGTTCCATATCGCGTTGAAAATATAATAAAACAGGAGGATCAGCAGATGAGTAGAAAGTGGTTCGTGTCTGCAGTCGCAGCTATGTTGGCCATTTCGGCCTTCGCCGCTGAAAATGACACTAGCGGTGTTACCCCGAATCTGGACAAGGGAACCAAGGTTCTCGAAGGTGCAGGAAGCATCAATGTGATGGGAGATGAAATACAAATTCAGTTCGCCTACGGCCGGCTCGTCGCCGACGCAATCGAAGTTGCCCTGGTCGCTGGATTGCACGACGACGATAGTTACATGAGCACCGAGCTGGGAGTCCGCGCCGAGTACAATTTCGTCCTTGATTCGGCCTTTGTGCCATTCCTGAACACCGGCGTTGTCTGGGCCGATGCCGAAGCCGACGATAGAGATCTCGACACTGACGCCGCCGTATTTTCGATTGGTGGTGGCGTGAAGTACTTCATCCGCGACGACGTCGCTCTTGCCGTGAACGGCAGCTACCTTGTTGCCACGGATGATATCTTCGTCGATAGTGAGGACGGAGTATTGGAGGGTGACGAATTCCGCATCCTTTTCAGCGTTCGCGTCTACTTCGACTAATCGATATTCCGCACTGAACTGCGGCCCATCCCGTCATCCGGGGTGGGCCGCGCTCTTTGTCTCTGCCGCAAAGCATCGCGGAAACAGTGGAGGCATAGAGGGAAATAGGGAATCATAGGGACGGATAATAGGGACTGTGGGGCTGTTGAAAAACCCTGTATGGATAAAATCGGCGAAAACCCGGGACTGGGTCGGTTTCGGGGGCTTGGGGGTGAAACCGTTGCCTGTCCCTGTGGTTTTCGCCCACCGTTTCAGCGGGATAGGATAAAAAGGGGACAGTCCCGCCCCCATCCTTCCACTCTCGGCACAGTCCCTCTTTTTGTCCACTCTCACCAATGCGAAGGGGTTTTTCAACAGCCCCACTGTCCCCTATTTCCCCTGTCCCCTATTTCCCCGGCCGAGGGCATAGACCACATCAAAGTGAAAATCCTGCTGCATGCGGATAACGCCTTATGTCCGCGCCGCATCCCCGGACGGCTCGTAGGTCAGCCCGAAGATGGTGTCCGTCATCCACCGCTTGAAGGATTCGTTGTCCATGAACTGCTTGAAGAGTTCAGTGTCGTCCTTCAGCACCGCCGTCATCACCCGCGCGAGGGCCTTGTCGTGCTCGATGCGGGCGTTCTGCTTGTCCGAGTTCCTCATCGCGTTCTGGTAGGCCTGGTCGGCCGAGACCCTCGAGGGGATGGTTTTGGTGATCAGTTCGTTCACCCGGTCATGGTCCGTCCAGGGGATGTTGCCGAAGTGCTCGTTGAAGGCCCTGATGATGTTGGAGAGCCGGTCGATCTCCGGCTCCGGCTTGTGGCCGCCGCCTTCCACGGGCACCGACAGGATCTCCGCATTCTCGTCCGGCAGAGAGATCTTCTGCATCGCGCGCTTTTCGGCGCGGTAGCTGTCCATGTCGATGGATTCGAGGATGCCCTTCGAGAGGTCCTCGTCCACGGGCGCCGGCAGTTTGGACACCAGGAAGTTCAGGAAAATGGAGAGCTTCTCCCACGCGGCGTTGGTCCAGGGGAGGACCTGCGACAGGAAGGCGTAGGTGCGGAGGAAGGCCTTGGCCTTCCCCTTGAAGTCCACCTGCTGGTCCTCGTTCAACTGCTCCTTGTACACGGCCACGCAGGCGTCCAGGATGGGGTCCAGCTTGTCGCGGTCCGCCCCGCCCAGGTACAGGGCCACCAGCTCCTCCACCTGGGAAGGGGCATAAACCTCATAGCCGTCGAGCCGCGCCTTGAGGTCGTGCAGTTTATTGGGGTCGGTCTCCTGGGCCAGGATGGTGGTGCGGTAGTAGTCGGCGAAGGCCAGCTGGATGGTGTCGATGTCGTTCATGAAGTCGAGGATGAAGACATCGTGCTTCTGCGGGTGGGCGCGATTGAGGCGGGAGAGGGTCTGCACCGCCTTGATGCCCGCCAGCGTCTTGTCCACGTACATGGTGTGCAACAGCGGCTCGTCGTAGCCGGTCTGGAACTTGTCGGCGCAGATGAGGAAGCGGTAGGGGTCCTGCTGGAATTTGTCCGCGATTTGGTTGGACGGGAAGCCGTTGAGCGAGGCCTCAGACACCTTCGCCCCGCCGTATTCGTGTTCGCCGGAGAACGCCACCAGGGCTCCGCAGGGGCTCTTCCGTTCCTGGAGGTATTCCTTGATGGCGTGGTAATACTTGATGGCCCGCTCCACCCCGTCGCAAACCACCATCGCCCGCGCCTGGCCCCCGATCTTGTTGAGGGCGATCACCTGCTCGTGGAAGTGGTCCACCATGATCTCCGCCTTGAGGCGGATGGCGTGTTCGTGCCCCTCCACATACCGGCGCAGTTTCTTCTGCGCGCGCTTGGCGTCGAACTCCGGGTCCCCGGCGATCTTCTTGCGCAATTTGTAGTAGGAGTCCACCGGCGTGTAGTGCTGGAGCACGTCCAGGATGAATCCCTCCTGGATGGCCTGCTTCATGGTGTACGAGTGGAAGGGGCGGTGCTTGACCGTGCCGTCCGGCCGCGGCTCCGGGTCGCCGAAGATCTCCAGCGTCTTGTTCTTGGGGGTGGCGGTGAAGGCGAAGTAGGAGGCGTTCGGCAGGAGCTTTCGGGCCTCCATCAGCCGGTTGATGGTGTCCTCGATGGTCTCGTCGTCCTCCACCTCCCCCGCCGTCCCCAGCGCCATGGCCACCGCGGCGGAGGTGCGCCCGCCCTGGCTGGAGTGGGCCTCATCAATGATGATGGCGAACTTCCGCCCCCGGTGCTCGCTCCCGATGGCGTCCAGGATGAACGGGAACTTCTGCACCGTGGAGATGATGATCTTCTTCCCCTCGGCGATGAAGCGGCGCAGGTCGCCCGAGTTCTCGGCGTGGCCCACGGTGGCCCCCACCTGGGCGAACTGCTTGATGGTGTCCTTGATCTGCTGGTCCAGGATGCGCCGGTCGGTCACCACGATGATGGAATCGAAGGCCGATACCCCGTCCCGGGCCAGGCCGATCAACTGATGGGCCAGCCAGGCGATGGAGTTGGACTTGCCGCTCCCCGCCGAGTGCTGGACCAGGTATCTTCGGCCCACCCCGCTCCGGCCCGCTTCGGCCAGGAGTTTGCGCACCACATCGAGCTGGTGGTAGCGGGGCCAGATCTGCACCGCTTTCTTCCTGCCGGTCCGCTCATCCTTGAACTCCACCACCTGGGCGTAGTTCTCCAGGATGTCGGTCAGGCCGTCCCGGAGGAGGACGCGCTTCCAGAGGTAGTCGGTCTTGAGCCCCTCCGGGTTGGGCGGGTTGCCGGCGCCGTCATTCCAGCCCAGGTTGAACGGGAGGAACCACGAGGCCTTCCCCTTCAGGTGGGTGCAGAAGCGCACCTCGTGGTCGTCCACCGCGAAGTGGACCACGCACCGGCCGAACTCGAAGAGCTTCTCCCGCGGGTCCCGGTCGCGCTTGTACTGCTGGACGGCGTCCTCCACCGTCTGCTTGGTCAGGCTGTTCTTCAGCTCGAAGGTGGCCACCGGCAGGCCATTGATGAAGAGCCCCAGGTCGAGGGCCAGTTGACTCTCGTCGCGGCTGTAGCGGAACTGGCGGGTAACGCTGAAGCGGTTGGCGGCGAACCGCTCCCGGGCCTTCTCGTTCCCGGGCGACGGCGTGCCGTAGAAGAGGTCCAGGTGGTGCGGCCCATGCTTGAGTCCGTGGCGGAGGAGGTCGATGGTCCCGCGCTTGGTCACCTCCCCCTGGAGTCGCGCCAGGAACTTCTGCCGCGTGGGGCCGTCCTGCCCCAGGTCCAGCGCCCCGGCCGCCTCCGGCTGGGTGGCCTCCAGGAAGGCCCGCAGTTGGGCCAGGTCCACGCAGAATTCCCGGTCGTAGTCGCGCCAATCCCCCAGGAGCCAGCCCCCGCCGCCGTAGAGGGCCGTGACGCCGTGCGGCAATTCCGCCTGCGGCTCTGGTTTCTGCCCGGTCAGGGCTTCGACGATGAGGGTTTCAAGGGCGCGCTCGGAAGTGTCTGTTCTCATTCAGAATCCTTCCCTGCCGCCAATTCACCGTTATCGATGGCGCAGATCGAATCCGAATCTTGCGATGTAGCGCCCATTTAAGATGTCGCC
>DCUZ01000062.1 GCA_002327305.1 Holophagales bacterium UBA2201
TGTCCGCGACGGTCAGCGCCAGGCCGGTCCCGATGTCCAGGGCCGTCTCGGAATAGCGGATGATCGTGTGCGTTGCGCTGCCTGAGGCCCCGGTTGGATAGACGATCCCCACCCAATCCGTCGCGGCGGGATAGAGCGTCCCGCCGGGAGAGGGGCCGCAGGCGGCGTAATCATTGAGGGAAGTGAGCACGACCCTGTCCGTGGCGGTGCCGTTCAGGACGAGGGCCCCCTCGATGGTCGCGGAGGAGCCAGCGGCAAATTTTAGAATGACGCCCGCCTCGACCGTGAGCGTGGCGCCGGCCTCCACAAACAGGGGCCCCTCAATCAGGTAAGGGCTTCCCGCGAGGTCCCAGGAGGTGTCATCAGTGATTATGGGATCCATCAGGAAGGTTGTGTCGCAACTCGGCGTTCCCACGGTGAACGGACATCCGCAGGTCCACGGACCAGAGCAGGGGGATGCGCCGCCAATCACGGCGCGGACGCGCCAGTAATAGCTTCCCGAGGTCAGAGGGAAGGGGCACTCTGCAATGGATGAACCGGAGACCGTGCCAGAGGCCGCCAAAGTGCCGCTGCAGTGGATGCCGGTCCAAATCTGCCAATCGTAGCCCGTGGCGCCGGACACGTCGGTCCAGTCAAGGATCGGCGTGTCGTCCAATGCTGGGATGAAGGCGCCGCATGGTTGACCATCCACCGTCAAAAGCGCGGGCTCCGCCAGCGACGGACACACGACCGTGAACGGACAACTGCAGGTCCAGGGGCCGTCACACCAAAGGTTGCCATCGCCCAGCGCCCGTACCCGCCATGAGTATACGGCCGCCGGAATGGGGGAGGCGACCGTCGCAGACACCACTCCCGCCCCCGTCGTGCCGAATGCCACCCGGGTCCCTGTGCATGCCTGGCCGTCCCACACCTCCCAGGTATAGCCGGAGTCGCTGGCGACATCGGTCCATTGCAGTGTTGGGGTGGTGTCCTCAATCGTGGGATCTTCGGCGCAGGCAATGCCGTTGACGCTGAAGAGGGAAGGGGAATCGAGCGTGCCGGGACACTGGACGGTGAAGGACCAAATGGCCGAACCCAGTACGCCGCAGGGATTCACCGCTTCCACGGCCCAATAATAAGTGGCCGGCGGCAAATGCGTGAGCGTGGCCTGGCTGACGACCAGGCCGCTTTGATGCAGGGGTGGGGAGGGGACGGTACCGAAGTACAGGTTATAGGAATCCGCGAAAGGAACATCGTCCCAGGCCATCGTTACCGTTAGCGGCAGGGAGAGTGAACCGTTCGCAGGCGACGATAGGAGAACGCCCGGTAGCGTGAAGCACGCGGTGGTGAACGAGTAGGTGACCGAAGAGGCCGCGCCGCACGGGTTGACGGCCTCGACGCGCCAGAAGTAAGCCGTTTCCGGATCCATGTCCGTCAAATCATAATAGCTTGTGGTCAGTCCGGATTGGAAGAGCGTGGGTGGATCGGTGGTTCCGAAATAGAGGTCGTAGTGGTCCGCCTCAGCCGCATCGGCCCAATCCAGGGTCACACTTGGAGGAAATCCCGAGGCGCCATCGCCGGGGGTGAGCAGTTGCACTGTTTCCGGTGCCGCTCGAAGCGTGAACGCCCATGTGGGCGATGACCGGGCACCGCAGGAATTGTAGGCGGTTACCGACCAGGTATGCCCCCCCGGCGTCAACGCCGGCAGATTACAGGAAGGGGTCGGCGAACCCGTGCAGACGGCTGAACCGTCCAAGACCGCATCGTACGAATCGGTCCCGCACGCATTCCAGGCCAGGGACGCCACGGTACAGAGCGTTGCCCCGTCGGCCGGGACCGGGCTGTTCGGGTATCCAATGGAACAGGAGCAGTAACGCCCCCCGGTATCGAATCCCGAAATGCCGGAACCATCTCCCCCCCAGACAATCATTTCAGGACCCGTCCAGATCCCCGTGGGATATTCCCTCGCCGTGGGCGCTCCGGTCAGGGAAGTGGCCGACCAGGAGTCGGCGCCGGGATCGTAGATTCCCCCGCTGTTCAGATAGTAGCCGTAGCTTCCGGAAACATAATACCCGCCCCACACGATCATGGTGCATCCCGTCCAAACCGAAGTGTGCCTGATACGCTGGGTGGGAGCGTTGGTCATTGATGTAGGGCTCCAAGTCCGTGTTGCCGGGTTGTATCTTCCTCCGGTCGCCAGATAATAGAGATCCAAACCATCATGACGGCATCCGCCCCACACGATCATCTCGGAGCCAGTCCACTCGGCCGTGTGGGAGCAGCGGTTCTCGGGTGCGACGGCTTGCCCGATCGGCTGCCATTCATCGAGAAGGGGATCGTAGTGGCCGCCCGTGTCTTCCTCTCCGCAGCCCCATACGATCATCTCCGTTCCCGTCCAGATCGCCGTATGGTCAGCGCGCGCCGATGGGGCTGCGTTCGATGTGACGGCCGACCACCCGTCGGTGCCTGGAGAATACCGGCCGCCGGAATTTAGCGCGGCCCAACTGCCGCTCGAGTAGTTTTTTCCGCCCCAGACGATCATTTGGGAACCAGTCCATACGGCCGTGTGGTTCTTCCGTGCGTCGGGAACTCCCACCAGCGAGGTCGGAGTCCAGGTGTCGGTGACCGGATCATAGCGTCCGCCATCCGAAGGCAAAGTATAGAAGATCGCATGGGGGCTGGATTGCACCCAGAAGTGATATCCTCCCCAAACGATCATCTCCATGCCCGTCCAGACGGCCGTGTGCTCCGCCCGCTCTTCTGGCGCCCCGGCCAGCGAGGTTTTCTTCCATGTGTCGGTGGCGGGAACATAACAGCCACCCGAGCGGAAGAATGCCTGCATACCCCCCTCGCCTTCCTGCCCCCCCCAAATGATGGCTTCCGCTCCGGTCCAGAGGGCCGTATGATACTTCCGAGTCCCCACGCCGTACATGCAGTCTACCGGGACCCAGCTATCCGTGTCCGGGTCCCACCGCCCGCCCGTGTTGATGTATTGGTGGGAATATCCCCCCCAGATCAGCATTTCCTCCCCCGTCCAGAACGCGAAATGACTTGATCGTCCAGAGGGGGCATTCACTTTGCTGATGGGGATCCAAGTATCGGAAGCCGGCGCATATCGGAACCCGGCGTCCTTATCGGGGCCGTATGCCGGAGTTCCACCCCAGACGATCATCTGTGAAGACGGGGGTAGCCAAATGGCGGTATGTCGCTCCTTCACGTTCGGCGCTCCCGTCAAAGAAGTGGCCGTCCAAGTATTAGTGACCGGATCGTAGCGTCCTCCGGTATTGGTCCTGGTTGTGTCACCAGTGCTGCCGCCCCAGACGATCATTTCGCTTCCCGTCCACACGGCCGAATGGTTCTCGCGGCCGATCGGCGCTCCTGTCGTGGACGTTGAAGTCCAGACATTGGTGGATGGATTGTACCGTCCTCCCGTGTTCAGATAGGGGCTGCCGCCCCATACGATCATCACTGCGCCCGTCCACAGGGCTGTGGAGAACCAGCGAGCGGAGGGCGCCCCGCTGAGGGACGTGGGGGTCCATAAGTCGGTGGACGGATCATAGCGGCCGCCCGTGTTAAAGGGGTTTCCTGATCCTGCGCCTCCCCAGACCACCATGAGGGATCCCGTCCAAACTGCATTGTGGAAGTAGCGGGCGGCTGGCGCCCCCCCCGTTCCCGTGGGCGTCCATTCTCCAGCGTTGGGGTCATATCGGGCCCCGTTGTTAAGAAACCCCGCATCCCCAGAGCCGCCCCAAATGATCATCTCCGTTCCGGTCCAGACGGCCGTGTGAGCCCATCGGGCCGCTGGAGCGTTTGCAGTGGTCATGGCGGTCCAAACATCGGTGGAGGGATCGTATCGGTACCCTAAGTTGGTGTATCCGCTCCCGGCGATGGATCCCCCCCAGACCAGCATTTCCGTCCCCGTCCAAACGGCTGTGGAGCCGTAAGCAACAGCAGGAAGACTCGTGGCGGTGGGCTGCCAGGCGTCGGAGGTGCAGTCCGCCCGCGGTTCGGGCAGTTGGTATGCATAGGAGGGGCAGGGAAGGGATTGCCAGGGATCGTTGCGTTCGGTCAGCCACTCGCGGATCTCATGCTTGGGCCAGTTCATGCTTGCCACCGTCAGCCGGTTTGGTCCCGCCTCGAGGACCCAGACAATAAAAAAGCGGTCCACCTCCTCCTGCAATGGGCAGGGAATGCCAAGAGGCAGGGCATCGGGAACGAAGCGGGCACCGTACTCGGGGGTCAGCAAGTCCGGTGAAGGAGGGTGGGAGAGACCGAAACGGCTCGCCAGCGTCTGAAGCAGCCGGTCCCATTCTTCCGGATTCAGGCGGCGTCTGTTGAGTTCCTTTTCGTCGTGACTGCCGGGGAGGAATTCTTCTCCGCGCCGATACTCCGTCAAGCCGAGCTCTCCGCTCAGGTCGCGCCAAAACTCCGGTCCCGATGCCCCGGCCACCTCCGCTACGATGGCGGCCTGCTGGGCGCCATGGACGCGGGCATCAGTGGCATACCAGTTCTGCAATAACCGATCGGCCAGCGCGGGGCGGGCCAGGCATTCGGCCGCCAGAAAAGGATCGTTGTCCAGGGCGGCGAGCAGTTCACTCAAGGTGGCGGCGTCCTGGGTGCCGCCGGCCATGCGGTTCAATTCCGCCTGAAGCTGGGCGCCGGTCAATGGGCGGCCCCAATGCGATTCGAGTGCGGCGCTTCGCCGGAGGGAGTCCTCCACTCGCGCCTGGATGCCGGCGAGATCGACCACGGCCTCAAAGGGCGGCTTGGGTGTGGGGTTATCCGGCGGCCAAAGACGATGAGCGTGATACACGCGTTCAATAGCGGTCTGTGCCTTAACCCGCTCCTCCAGCGTGAGGATGGAGCCCGCCTGGAGTCCGGAAGAGAAGACGATAAGCATCAGCGCCGGCATCCATTGCCATATCCAATGATGTTTCACGGGGTGCCCTCCTTCGAATGACTATTGCGAATGTCACAGCGGTCATTGGCCATGACATAGGGTTAAAGGCCACCGCCGTGCATTTCATGTCTAAAAGGTCCTCCGATAAGGCAGTGGCAGATCCCATGACACTTCACGCAACACTTAATTATAGAGCAAAAGAGGTTCGAGGGGGGGCATGGATCCGCGACTTCTATCACAAGCGCTGAGAATGGTCTCCATTCAGAGAGATCTTCCAGCGGTTCGGCAGGAGGGGACCACAGGAAGTCACGTCTCCAGCAGCGATAATATGTCCTCCGGCTGTTTGTACGGGGCGATGAGGTAGGCGCCGCGGGCGGTCTTTCGGGACCGCTCCAGAAGTTCCCGCGCCAGGTCCCATCCCACCTTCCGCGCGTCGGGGCCGGCATCCTGGAGTTTTTTCAGCAGGCCTTCCGGCACATGGATGCCGGGGACCTCCTGCTCGAGGCGCAGGGCGAGGCGGAACGAGGAGAGGGGCCAGATGCCCACCAGGACCGGGATGGGGGAGGGGCCGCCGAAGCGGTCCCAGAACCGCTCCCAGTCGGCGAAGTCGAAGAATACCTGCGCCATGGCGAAGTGGGCGCCGTGGGCGATCTTCTTCCGGAACCGGTCGATCTCCAGCGCCGGGTCCTCCGCGTTGGGGTTGACGGCCACCCCCTGGGCGAAGCGCGGCGGGTCGCCCACCGGGTTGCCCGCCCAGTCGAGGCCGCGGCAGAGGTCGGCGATGATGCGGGTGAGCCCCACGGAATCGGTCTGCGCCACGTCGAAGGCGCCGGGGTAATCGCCCAACTGCGAGGGGTCGCCGGTGATGACGAGGAGGTTGCGCAGGCCGGCGGCCCACGCCCCGAGGAGGGCCGACTCCAGCCCCATGATGCTCGCGTCCCGCGGCGTCACATGGGGGATGGTCTCCAGGCCCGTCGCGTGCTGGAGGATCTGCGCCATCCACAGCGAGTCGAAGTGGAGCCGCCCGAGGGGGTTGGCGTTGATGTCCACCGCGGCGATGTCGGGTCGGCGGTGGAGGCGGCGGGCCAGGTCGGTGAACGCGGAGAGGTTGGTCCCCTTGGGCGGGTCCAGTTGGACCACATGGACGAACTCGCCCCGCTCGAGCCGCTCGTAGAGGCGGGACTCGGGGCGGGGCCGGGCGGGGACAACCTGGCGCTCGACGGCGACCAGGCGGCGGTGCGCCCCCTCCGTTCGGGGCATCACCCCCTTGAGGACGCGGGCCACCTCCGCGATATGGGCCGGGCCGGTGCCGCAGCACCCGCCGATGAAGACGGCCCCCTTCTCCGCCGCGAGGAGGGCGAACTTCCCGAAATAGGCGGGGCTGGAATCGGGGTAGAACCAGCGCCCCTCGCGGCGCACCGGGACGCCGGCGTTGGGCTGGAAGGCGAACCGCAGGGGCGGGAGGGCCTCCACCGACTCGAGCAGTTCCTCGATCTCCTCCGGCCCCTTGCCGCAGTTGAGGCCCACGAAGTCGGCCGGCAGGTCCGCCAGCCGCTGGGCCAGGTCGGCGAACGCCGGGCCCGGCCCCTCCGACCATTCGTCGGGCAGGGTCATCTGCGCGACGAGGGGAAGGCGGGTGGCGCTCCGCGCCGCCTCCAGCGCCTCGCGCAGTTCCTCCAGCGTGGGGAAGGTCTCCAGGACGAGGCAGTCCGCCCCCCGTTCCTCGAGGAGGGCGGCCTGCTCGGCGACGGCGGGCCCCACGGCCGCCCCCTCGGGAAGGTAATGGCGGACCGAGCCGATGGACCCCGCGATCAGCGCCGTGGAGCCGGCCATCTCGCGCGCCTCGCGGGCCAGTTTCACCGCGGCGCGGTTGACGGCTTCCATCCGGTCGCCGTGCCCGGCGCGCTCCAGTTTGGGGCGCGAGGCGCCGAAGGTGTGGGTCTGGATGACGCGGGCGCCGGCCCGGAGGTAGGCCAGGTGGAGTTCGAGCAAGTCGGCGGGTCTCTCCAGGGGCGCCAGGTCCAGCGGGACGGCGGACGGCAGGCGCGCCCGCAGTTCGCTCCCCGTGGCGCCGTCGGCCACGATGACCCCCTGGCGCAGAAGGTCCTTCAATTTATTCCGCATCGTCGCCCCCCTCCCGCCTCCCTTTCCAGAACGCGATGGCCGAGACCGAGGCCTCGGGGTCCATCATCAGCGATTCCGTCAGCGTGATGCCGACGGCCTCCGGGACCAGCAGGTCGAACAGTGTTTTCTGGATGCTCAGGTCGGGGCAGGCGGGATAGCCGGGGGAGATGCGGAACCCCTCCGCCGGGCCGACGCCCCACATCTTCCGGATCTGCCCGTGCATCCACTCGGCGCACCCCTCCGCCAGGGCCAGGGCCGTCACCTCCAGGAGGTGGGCTTCAACAAGATGTCCATCCTCCGCGCGGAGACGGGCCTGCGGCGCCACCCGCCCCGCCGTGACGGCGAAGAGCGCCACCGAGTCACCGACCGTCGGGGAGTCGGAAAGCCCGTCGGCGGCGCTCCAATCCCCGGCCGTCCGGGGGGTGGGGACGCGGGTCGGGAGGATCCCATCGGCCGCGGCGGCCAGCACGATCTCGCCGCCCTCGCGGTGGGCGCGCGCGAACCGGTACACCCCGGCCAGGGGAAAGGCCCCGGTCGCCGCGAGGCGCTCCACGCTCCGGAGCACCTCCTCCCGCTTCCCCTTCGGCGCCCTCAGCCGGGCGAAGGCCGAGGAGCGGAGGCGGACCAGCGGCATCACCGCTTCCAGCGGCACCTCCCGGACGATGTGGACGCGGGTGTCGGGAATGGGCGGGGGGGTCAAATCAGCTCCTTCGCGAGGCGGACGCCGTCGAGGGGGTCCTTGGCGTAGCGGACGGGCCCGGGGGCGTAGGCGGGGGCGAGGAGCCGCTCCGTCAGCGCGGGCGACAGCGCCGCGCCCCCCACCAGGACGGGGAGGTCCAGGCCGTGCTCCCGCAGCAGGGTCAGCGTGTCGCGCATCGCGTCCACCGAGGCCAGCAGGAGCCCGGAAAGCCCCACGCACGCCGGGCGCTGACGCTCCACCGCCGCCACCACGGCCTCGGGGGGGACGCGGACGCCCAGGTCCGCCACCTCGAACCCGTAGGCGCGGAAGATCATCCCCGCGAGGTTCTTGCCGATGTCGTGAACATCGCCCCGCACCGTGGCCAGGAGGAGTTTGGGCCGCCGCGCCGCCGCCTCCCGGGGGAGGCGCGGCTCCAGATGGCGCATCGCCCGGGCGAACACCTCCGCCGCGCGCAGGACCTCGGTGATGATCATCCGTCCGTCGCCGAACCGCCGTCCCACCTCCTCCATCCCCTCCATCAGGGGCCCCGCGATGACCTCCAACGCGGGCCGCGTCTCCAGGAGGCGGTCCAGGTCGGCCTCGATCCCCGAGCCCAGCCCCAGCGCCAGCCGCTCGGCCAGCGTCGGCTCGGGCGGGGGGGCGGGGGGGGCGTCGCCCTCGTAGATGGCGCGGAGGCGGCCCAGCAGGGCCGGGTCGCCCGACAGGAGGAAGGCCTCGATCTCCCGCTTCCGCGCCGGCGGGACGGCGGCGGCCTCGGCCAGGTCGTCGGGGTCGAGGATGGCCGCGGACAGCCCCCGGTCGAGGGCCATCTGGAGGAAGACGCGGTTGACGGGGCGGCGCAGGACCTTCGGGAGGCCGTGGGAGACGTTGGAGATCCCCAGGAGCGAGCGCGCCCCCCGGAAATTGGCGATGAAGTCGAGGGTGGCCCCCACCTCGCCGGCCGCGGTGGCCGCCGGGAAGGTGAGGGGGTCCAGCAGGACGCCGTCCGTCCCCACGCCCCGCTCGTCCAGAAACTCCAGGAAGCGGGAAGCCACGGCCCACTTCCGCTCCGCGGAGCGCGCCATCCCCTCCTCGTCGATCAGCGAGGCCACCACCGCCGCGCCGTGCCGCTCCGCCAGGCGGGCCACGGCCTCGGCGCGGAGGGGGTCCTCCAGCGTGATCGAATTGATGAGCGGCCGCCCGGGAAGCCCCTCCAGCGCCGCCTCCACCGCCGCCGGGTCGGAGGCGTCGATGACGAAGGGGAGGCGCGTGGCGCGGGCGAGGGCGGGGAGGAAGGCCCTCCACACCTCCTCCTCGCCGCGGCCCGGGACGCTGAGGCGAAGGTCGAGGGCGTGGGCCCCGCGCAGGCCCTGCAGGCGGAGGACCTCCGCGGCCCGGGACGCGTCTCCGGTCTCCACCGCCTGCAAAAACCGCTTCGACCCCAGCGTGTTGGCCCGCTCGCCGATGAGGAACGGGGCGGGCTTCTGGTCCAGCGCCTGGGACTCCAGGCCGCAAAGCGCCGGGCCCTCGGGAGGAGGGACTGTGCGCGGGGCGATCCCGTCGAGGGCCTTGCGCAGGGCCGCGATGGTTGCCGGCGTCGTCCCGCAGCAGCCCCCGGCCAGGTTGAGGAGGCCGTCGAGGGCGTGGCGCCGCAGGATGGCGGCGAACGCCTCCGGCCCCACGCCGTAGCGCCCCATCGCGTCGGGGAGCCCCGCGTTGGGCATTAGCAGGACGGGGAGGGGGGCGCGGCGGGCCAGTTCCAGGAGCGGGGCGTGCAGGGCCGAGGGGCCGAGGGAGCAGTTGAGCCCCAAAAAGAGGGGGTCGAACGGGAGGCAGAGGGCGACGAAGGCGGGGATGGTGAGGCCGGTGCCGGTGACGCCGGTGGGCTCCACCGTCAGCGCAACCCCCAGGGGCACCGACGCCCGCCGCTCCTCCTCCAGCTCCCGCGCCGCCACGAGGGCCGCCTTCAGCGTCAGGGGGTCCTGCGCCGTCTCGATCAGGAGAAAGTCCGCCCCCTCCTCCATCAGCGCCCGCGCCTGCAGTTTGAACCCCTCCTTGAGGGAGGCGAACGGCGCGCGCGAGGGGTCGAGCAGGAGCGACACCGCCGTGGGGCCGAGGGCGCCGGCCACGCGGGCGCCGGGGAAACCGGCGGCGGCCTTCCGCGCCAGGGCCGCCCCGCGCCGATTGATCTCCTCCGCCTTTTTCTCCCATCCCCACTCGGCCAGCGTCACGGGGTGGCCGGAGAAGGTGTTGGTCTCGATGATGTCGGCCCCGGCGGCCAGGTATTCATGGTGCATCCGCAGGACGGGCTCCTCCCCGTGGAGGTTGAGGGCCTCCAGGAGGTTGTGGCGCCCCTCGCCTCCGAACGCCGACGGGGGGAGGTCCAGTCCGCGCAGGAAGGTCCCCGTCGCGCCGTCGAGGAGGAGGATGCGGTCGCGTGGCAGTCCGTTCATGACGCCGTACATTATATAGGATTGTGAGCCGGATGATATTTCCGCCGCCGTGCGCCGCCCGATGCGCACGGGACTGAAAAACGGACTATAATATAATCCATCAACGGTCACGCTCCGCCTTAACCAACCACAAGGAGGTCCGTCATGGGTTTGTTCGGAACGATTCTTGAAAAGTTGGGAATGAAGAAGCAGGAACCGCAGGAGCCGATCCTGGCTCCGGTCCCGCATGTCGCCAAGCCCGCCCCCCAAGCGGAAGCGGCCCCGGTCCCGCCGCCTCCGGCGGCCATCCCCGTCGTGGATGTCATGGCGAAGCTCGAGGCCCTCGCCGCCGCCAATCCCCAGAAACTCAACTGGAAGACCTCCATCGTGGACCTGCTGAAACTCCTGGGCATCGACAGCAGTTTCTCCGCGCGCAAGGAGCTCGCGGTGGAGCTCAACTGCCCCGCCGAGAAGATGGCCGATTCCGCGCAGATGAACATGTGGCTCCACAAGACGGTCCTGCAGAAGATCGCCGAGAACGGCGGCAACATCCCCAAGGACCTCCTGGATTAGCCGGCGCGCCGCTCCGGCATGTCCCGTCCCCGCGGACCTTCTCCCCCATCGGCCATCCGCGCCGTGCCGGTCTCAGGAAATATGGCATAATCCGGGCATGACCGACCAGGGTAAGAATGTTTTGGAAGTCCTTGTGCGACGCTTGGCGGAGAATGCCATTGTTGCGATCAAAAAGGAACCGGACTTGACCCAGGAACGGGCGCTGGTGCTCATTCGCTTCATTTGGGAACAGGTGGAAGCGCATCTCCCCGGAGGGACGAAGGAATGCGAGGTCGCCTACGCGCCGCGGCTCAACCAGGCCTTCCGGGAGCGCTTCGGCGGGGAACCGTTCGACGGCTTGCGGCCCCCGGCCCAGGTGATACCCCTGGAGCGTCTCAGGAAACTCAGGGAAATACGTGCCACGGGGGGAGCGCTCATCCTGTTAAAGTTGAGCACCCATATCCAAATTGGAATGATGAGCCAGAATCCCGAGATGACCAAAGAGGAGGCGGAGGAAATACTGGCCAGCGCGAGGATCCACTGGATGAAGGAAGCACCGGAGCACATGGATGTTTTCGACCAGGAGATCGCCCCACGGTTCGAACAGGTAATCCTGGACCGGTTCGGGCCCGACAAAGTGGATTAAGTTGTTGGGACTGCGCCCCCTCCCGGTGATCCTCCCGAAAAAAACCGGGGTTTCTTGGCTTTACGCACTTTTCTGCTGATATCCACAAGCCATTTCTTTTGCCCTGCAGGAACGCCGGGCCAAGTCCGCGCCCCGCAAGGATTTTGGACTGCCTCCAAATTCACGGACAAATAATGTCCGTTTCTTGGTCCCATACTCCATATGGGCCCTTGACCCTGCCCCGTTCGAGGGAGTATCATGGCATCGGTGTGTTCGATCCTAAATCGCTGGAAGGAGGGGGCATGGGTGGCTGAGGTGGCGGAACAAACGCTTTTGAGGTCTCGAATCGAGAATGTCAGGGAGGGGGCATGGAAGAGCGGCACCTGAGTTGGATCACCGGGTTCATCTGGGGCATCGCGGACGACGTCCTGCGCGACCTCTATGTCCGGGGAAAATACCGCGACGTCATCCTCCCCATGACCGTCCTGCGCCGGCTCGACGCCCTGCTCGAGCCCACCAAGCAGGCCGTGCTGGACATGAAGGCCAAGATGGACAAGTCCCGCATCGTCCACCAGGACCTCCCCCTGCGCCAGGCCGCCGGGCACGCCTTCTACAACACCAGCAAATTCACCCTGCGCGACCTCAAGGCCCGCGCCAGCCAACAGCAGTTGAAGGCCGACTTCGAGGCCTACCTCGACGGCTTCTCCCCCAATGTCCAGGACATCCTGGAGAACTTCGAGTTCCGCAACCAGATCCCCCGCCTCTCCAAGGCCGACGCCCTGGGCACCCTCATCGAGAAGATGCTCTCGCCGGACATCAACCTCAGCCCCAACCCGGTCCTCAACGCCGACGGCTCCGTCAGGCACCCGGGGCTGGACAACCACGCCATGGGCACCATCTTCGAGGAGTTGATCGCGGCGCTTCAACGAGGAGAACAACGAGGAGGCCGGCGAGCACTGGACCCCGCGCGATGCCGTGAGGCTGATGGCCCGCCTGATCTTTGAGCCGGTTGCCGACCAGATTAAATCCGGCACCTACCTGCTCTACGACGGCGCCTGCGGTACCGGCGGGATGCTCACGGTGGCTGAGGAAACTCTGCTGCAGCTGGCGAAGGAACACGGCAAAGAGGTTTCGGTGCATCTTTTCGGCCAGGAGATCAACGCCGAGACCTACGCCATCTGCAAGGCCGACCTGTTGCTGAAGGGCGAGGGCGACGCGGCCGACAACATCATCGGCGGCCCTGAGCACTCCACCCTCGCCGCCGACGCCTTCCCCTCCAAGGAATTCGACTTCATGCTCAGCAACCCCCCCTACGGCAAGAGCTGGAAGAGCGACCAGGAGCGCATGGGCGGCAAGGGGGGCATCAAGGACCCGCGCTTCATCATCGAGCACGCCGGCGACCCGGAGTACTCCCTCATCACGCGCTCCAGCGACGGGCAGATGCTCTTCCTGGCCAACCTCCTCAGCAAGATGAAGCGGGACAGCAAGCTGGGAAGCCGCATCGCCGAGGTCCACAACGGCTCGTCCCTCTTCACCGGCGACGCCGGGCAGGGGGAGAGCAACATCCGCCGGTGGATCATCGAGAACGACTGGCTGGAGGCCATCGTCGCCCTGCCGCTGAACATGTTCTACAACACCGGCATCGCCACTTACATCTGGGTCCTCTCCAACCGCAAGCCCGCGCACCGCAAAGGCCGGGTGCAGTTGATCGACGCCACCCAGTGGTTCAAGCCCCTGCGCAAGAACCTGGGCAAGAAGAACTGCGAACTGTCGGAAGAGAACATCCAGCAGATCTGCGATACCTTCCTCGCCTTTAAGGAGACCGAGCAATCCAAGATCTTCCCCAACCAGGCCTTCGGCTACTGGAAGGTGACGGTCGAACGCCCCTTGCGCCTGAAAGGCGCTGACCCCAACCGCGCCTACACGCCCAAAGAAATTAAGGCCCTCGTAGGGGCGCACGGCCGTGCGCCCGAAAACCGCGACGATTCCGCCCCGCCCGTCATCCGGAAGGTCCATCCCGTAGGGGCACGGCATGCCGCGCCCATTAAGCCCGATCCCCTGAAGGGGCTATTCGCAGCCACCGTCGGCGGCAAGCCCGCCGTGGTCGAATACGAGCCCGACCCCGACCTGCGCGACACCGAGCAGGTCCCGCTCCTGGAGGAGGGCGGCATCGACGCCTTCCTCCGGCGCGAGGTCCTGCCCTACGCCCCCGACGCCTGGTACGATCCCGATAGCGTCAAGACCGGCTACGAGGTCAGCTTCACCCGCTACTTCTACAAGCCCCAGCCCCTACGCCCCCTGGAGGAGATCCGTGCCGACATTTTGGCGCTGGAGAAGGAGACGGAGGGACTGCTGGAGGAGATCATTGGTTCAGGCTCTGCAGGTGCGAGAGCCAAGACCGGGAAGCAGGAGAAGAAATGAGCAAATCGAAGACGGCGAAAAAACCGGCCTCAAAGCGGATCGACTTCAGCCCCATGCCCATCAGCGACCAGCAGGCGCTGATGAAACTGCGGGAGATCAAGGCGGAGTTGGAGCACAGCGGGAAGATGAGGAAGGTCGAGGCGGACAAGCGGGCCGTCTTGGCCAAATACGGCCCGGCCTTCGATATCGATAATCTTCAGAACCTCGATGGCGAGGTGTTCAAGTCCTTCCTCTACATCGAGAACAACAACCACTGGACTGGCCTCAACCGCAAGGGAGGGCGCGCGTGCGACAACCTGCCGAAACTGCGTAAGAACCTGCGGCTCTTCCTGGACGAATCCCGGCCCATCGCGCTGCGGGTGGATGAGGCGGTCCTGCATATCCCGGGGATGGGCAAGGCGCTCTCAACGGCCATCCTCATGGTGGCCCACCCCGACCGGTACGGGGTATGGATGCAGCGTCCAACAAAGAATGTCAC
>DCUZ01000050.1 GCA_002327305.1 Holophagales bacterium UBA2201
ACTGATAAAGGAACGATCCTCATTGTGGCTCTCCTCTATTGGCGGGATGAAGATTATATCGCCCACTATCGGGCGCGGGCCGCTTGATTCTCCTCACAGATCTACGCAAAAACGTCGCTTATTTCAAACAAAGAGTCTAAAGTTCAAAGTTCATAGTTCAAGGTTCAAAGCTCCACACCTCACCCTGTCTTGGGTCTCGAGTCTCGAGTTCATCCGCCCCACCCAATGGCCCCACACAACAATATATTGATTATCGCAATGCGGTAGGAATATTTCGAGTGCAAACTATGCAATCAGCCCTCGAGATCCTTACGGTTTCCCGACCGGGCGGGGGTGAGTGCAACCGTCAACATCAAAAATTAATAGGTCAATATCCATGCCCGAAACCGACAGGATTAAGACATCGTCTTCCAGATCCAGATCGATGGAATATGCGCTTGGAAAGCTGTTCAACAAATGGGGATGACAGGGATCTGCAATGCTGTAAATTGAGAGTCCTACGTCAGAAGTGTACAAGTTATGGCCGCCGATAGCCAAGTGTTTTACTCGACTGTTCCAAACGATGAGTATCTCCTTAGGGTGAATTGGATCAGAAATATCGAAGACTACCAATCCCAGATAATCGGCGCCTACAAATAGATAGTCTCCAGTGGATGCGAGACCAACCGGATAGCCCTCCCTCGAAGTATAGGTCTGGGCCGCCAGGAAGGGGGCGGAAGGATCGGAGACGTCAATAATATTGATCCAGCCAATATATGTTCCAATAAAGAGATAATTCCCCACGCGGACCGCAACCATGCATAAATCTAACTCGTCGCCGAGCAAGCGGCCTAACAGCACGGGAGCTTCCGGATCGGAGACATCTATAATCAGGACATTACTGCCGATTAGATATAGCATCCCTGAATCATAAAGGATTGATTCCACGCGCTCTGAATCTTCATAGCCATAGAAGCCGATCTGCTGTGGCTGGGCGGGATCAGTTACGTCAAAAACGAGAAGGCCTGAATCCTTCATGGCAGCAAAAGCAATTCCATCATTTACCGCTATATCCGCGATTTTTCCATTAACAACTATTCGACCCAATGGACAGGGCTCCGTTGGAAGCGAGATATCAACGATATCTATCTCCGAAAACAACGTTTCTCCATCAACATAATAAGATCCCAAAAATGCGATACGCTTTTCGAGCGCGACAAATTGTATCCACCTGTAGTTGGCATTGCTACTGTTACGACTAAAATGACGGCTATCGCTATTGGTGGCAGGCAATGCCCAATCCCCCACAAGAACCGGACAACCTTGCGAAAATATTGGCCCGCAGAATGATGGAAATAAGGAGAGAATAATGATGGCGCTGATTATGAGCCTTACTCCGCTTTGATGCATTTTCTTTCTCTCCTTTTCCGCCTCGTTCCCCACGCTCGCTCGTTGCGCAGTCTCGGGCAGTAGAGTTCTTCTGGCTTCTGCCTTCTGCCTACTGCCTTCAGCCTTCAGCCTTCAGCCTGCCGCCTGCCCGGCCACAGCCCGGGCACTACAGCTTGTTCAACAGCGCCTTCGCCCGCGTGGCCTCGGGGGTGGAGGACCAGTCGCGGACCAGTTGCTCCAAATCCTGCCGGGCGGGGCGGTTGAGCCCCTTGTCGAGGAGGTATTCCGCCCGGGCCAGCAGGGCGCGGGGGGCATAGGGGGGCTGGGCCTTGAAGATGATCCCCTCCCAGATCTTCTCCGCCCGGTCGTTGCCTCCGTTCTCCACCGACACCTGGGCCAGGAGCAGGCCCACCACCCACTTCTGCGGCGGCTCCTCCAGCGAGTAGGCCCGCCCCAGGTACTTGTCGGCGTCTTCGAGGCGGTCCAGGTCGTAGGCCAGGGAGCCCGCCAGGTAGTTGAGGTACCGGGTCTGCGGATGGGGCGGCATGCTCCCGAGCAGTTCGATGCACCGGTCGAAGGCCCCCGGGTCGTCGCCGCCGTTCCGCAGGAGGACGATCTGCTGGACATCGGGATCGTCGAGGGCCTCGCCCCCCCCGATCTGCCGGGCGGCCTCGTCGAAGAGGGCCATGACGTTGTCGGCCACCCCGCTGGCCTCCACCTTCTCCTGCCCCCGGGTGATGGCGCGGCCGGCCAGCAGGACGATGAGGATGCCGCTGAGGATGAGCCAGGCCCAGAGGGGGACGGCCCGGAGGAGGTCGAGGGGGGTGGTCTTCTCCGGCCCGGTCTCGGGGCCGCGGGAGGCCGCCTGGGCGGGCTGGCGTTCGAGAAGGGTGCGCATCTGCGCCACGGTGTAGCCGTCGGTGGGCTTGAGCCGTTCGAGGCGCTGGTACACCTTCATGAGGTTGAGGTAGTCCTTGCGGACGCGGTAGAGCTTGCCCAGTTGGAGGAGGACCTGGATGTTGCCGGGGTCGAGGCGCCACTTCTCCTCGAGGCGGACGACATTGGGATCGTCGGCCGGCTTGGCCGCCCCCAGCAGGCGCTTCCACCGGTCGAGCAGGGAGGCCGCCTCCTGGTTCTGCGGGTCGAGGGCGGCGGCCTGGTAGGCCTCCCACAGGGCGGTGGCCCGCTGGTCGGGGTCCTCCCACAATTCCTTGGCCTTGCGGATGTGGACGGTGGCCTCTCCCGCGCAGAGGTCGCGCAGGACCTTCTCCGGCTCGGCGAGGAGCCCCTTGAAGGAGGCCCGCACCCTGCCGATGTCCCGGCCTTCCCAGTACGGCATGAGGTCTTCGAGGACGGCGATGGCGGTGGAGTACCGCTCGGCCGGCTTCTTGCGCATCAGTTTCAGGACGATGGCCTCGAGGGCGGGGGGAAGGGCGGGGCGGAGGTCCATGACCGCCGGCGGATGGTGCTCCACCACCTGGCGCATGGTGGTGACGGGGTTATCGGTGGCGAAGGGGGAGAAGCCGGTGAGGAGTTCGTAGAAGATGACGCCGATGGAGAAGAGGTCGGAGGCGGGGGACAACTGTTCGCCCAGGGCCTGCTCGGGCGACATGTAGGCGGGCGTGCCCAGCACCTCTCCCGTCTGCGTCAACTGGGTCATCCCGGTGACGCGGGCCACGCCGAAGT
Organism: Holophagales bacterium UBA2201; assembly: GCA_002327305.1. Classification (GTDB taxonomy): domain Bacteria; phylum Acidobacteriota; class Thermoanaerobaculia; order UBA2201; family UBA2201; genus UBA2201. The sequence continues at coordinate 3,055 of DCUZ01000050.1, forward strand.
CGGTGAGATAAACCTGGCCCGCCGCGTCGAACATGACGTTGGAGGGCTTGAGGTCGCGGTGGATGACCCCCTTGCCGTGGGCATGGTCGAGGGCCTTGAGGACCTCCTGCATCACGAAGACGGCGTAGTCGGCCGGGAGGCGCTGGGCGTTGCCCAGAAGGTCCTTGAGGGTCCCCCGGTCCAGGTAGGGCATGATGATATGGTAGTCCTGCGGCCCCAATTGCGCGTCCAGGATGGGGAGGATGTTGGGGTGCTTCATCGCCATCATCACCTTCGTCTCGTGGACGAACCGCTTGATGAACTCCTCGTCGGTGGCGATATGGGGGAGGATCTGCTTGACGGCCACCGCCCCGCCCGTGACGGGGTCGGCGGCGAGGAAGATGGAGGCCATCCCCCCGGTGGCCAGGTGCCGGGTGACGGGATAGCGGCCGATAGCCGCCGGGAGCGGGGTCTTGCTCATGGGTGGATTGTAGCATGGGAGTAGTACTGGCTTCCGGCTTCCGGCTTCCGGCGTCTGGCTTCCGACTTCCGGCTTCCGGCGTCTGGCTTCCGGCTTCCGGCGTCTGGCTTCCGGCTTCCGGCTTTATACACCATATATTATTTGACCTTTCCGGGCGTTTCCGGTAAAATTCCGCCCTTATGGACTACAAGCACACGCTCAACCTGCCCAAGACCGACTTCCCGATGAAGGCCAACCTCCCCCAGCGGGAGCCCCAGTGGCTGAAGTTCTGGGAAGAGAAGAAGATCTACGCCCGCATCCAGGAGCGGATGAAGGGCGCTCCGACATTCCTCCTCCACGACGGCCCCCCCTACGCCAACGGCCACATCCACATGGGACACGCCCTCAACAAGATCCTCAAGGATTTCGTGGTCAAGAGCCGCGTCTTCGCCGGGTTCCGCTCCCCCTACGTGCCGGGGTGGGACTGCCACGGCCTCCCCATCGAAAATAAAGTGGACCGCGAGCTGGGCCCCAAGAAGGCCGCGATGACCGACCTGCAGATCCGCGAGGCGTGCCGGAAATATGCGGCGAAGTTCGTGGACATCCAGCGCGAGGAGTTCAAGCGCCTGGGCGTCCTAGGCACCTGGGAGGACCCCTACCTGACGATGGTGCCGCGCTACGAGGCCGACATCGCCGCCGCCTTCGGGCGCGTGGTGGAGCAGGGGCTCCTCTACCGCGAGCGCAAGTCCATCCGCTGGTGCTGGCAGTGCCGCACCGCCCTGGCCGAGGCGGAGCTGGAGTACCAGACCCGCCGCGACCCCGAGATCACCGTGGCCCTCCCCGCGGCCGACCCGGCCGCCCTCCGCCGCGCCTTCGGCCTCTCCGGCGGCGCCCCCGCGGCCTTCGTCATCTGGACCACCACGCCGTGGACCATGCCGTCGAACCTGGCCGTGGCCGTCCATCCCGACGCCGACTATGGTTTCTACGAAACCCCCAAGGGCGGCCTGATCTTGGCGGAAGCCCTCGCCCCCGCCGTCCTTGCCGCGGCCAAGCTGGAAGGCACAAGGGCCGGGGGCGCAAAAGGCGCCGCCCTCATTGGGATGACCTACACCCATCCGCTTGACCAGGATTGGCGGGGGACGCTGGAGCCGGGCTCCAGGGCCTTCGTCGTCGTGGGGGCCGACTATGTGACCCTCGACACCGGCACGGGGCTGGTCCACACCGCCCCCGGCCACGGCGAGGACGACTTCCGCACCGGCAAGGTGGAGGGGATCCCCATCCTCTCCCCCGTCGGCGAGGACGGCCGCTACACCGCCCAGGTGGCCGGACTCAAGGGCCAGCACGTCTTCGACGCCAATCCCAAGGTGACCGCCGAATTGGAGCGCGTGGGCGCACTCCTGGCCCAGGGCCTCGGCGAGCACGAGTACCCCCACTGCTGGCGCTGCAAGAAGCCCGTCATCTTCCGCGCCACGGAACAGTACTTCATCGCCCTCACCCCCGAGGCCGCCCCCCACGCGCGGATCGACCTGCGGACGCAGGGGCTGGAGGAGATCGCCAAGGCGCAGTGGGTCCCCCCGTGGGGCCAGCCGCGCATCGCCGGGATGGTGGAGAACCGCTTCGAGTGGTGCGTCTCGCGCCAGCGGCGGTGGGGCTCCCCCATCACCGTCCTGGTGTGCGCCGGCGACGGGTGCGGCACCGTGTGGCCCTCGGGCGCCGACCGCGACGAGACGCGGCGCTTTTTCGCCCGCGTGGAGGAGCTTTTCGCCGCCGATGGGGCGGACGCATGGTACGCCCGCCCCGTCGCCGATTTCGCCCCCGCGGGGCTGAAGTGCCCGAAGTGCGGCGGGACGGAGTGGAAGAAGGAGATGGACATCCTGGACGTGTGGTTCGACAGCGGCGTCTCCCATTACGCCGTCTGCGACAACCACCGCTTCCCCGGCCTGCAGTGGCCCCCCGACCTCTATCTGGAGGGGCACGACCAGTACCGCGGGTGGTTCCAGTCGTCGCTGCTGGCCGCCGTGGCCACCCATGGCCGCGCCCCCTACAACGCCGTCGTCACCCACGGCCACGTCCTCTCCTCCGAAGGGGAGAAGATGTCGAAGTCGCTCGGCAACGCCCTCTCGCCGGCCGAACTCCTCAAGGAGTACGGCGCCGACGTCCTCCGCCTGTGGGTGGCGCAGATCGACTTCCGCGACGACATGCCCATCTCCAAGGAGATCATGGCGCGCACGGCGGAGGCCTACCGCAAACTGCGCAACACCCTGCGCTACCTCCTCTCCAACCTCGACGGGTTCACCCCGGAGATGCGCCTGCCGCCGGAGCGCCTGCGCCCCCTGGACCGCTTCATGCTCCACCGCCTCGCCGCCGCCGCCAAGCGGGTGCGCGAGGCGTACCTCGCCTACGAGTTCCACCTCGTCTATCACACCCTCCTCCAGTTCTGCTCGGTGGACCTCTCCTCCTTCTACCTCGACGCCCTCAAGGACCGCCTCTACTGCGCCCCGAAGGACTCCGAGGAGGGGCGCTCGGCCCGCACCGCCCTTCACGAGATCTACGCCGCCCTGGTGCCGCTCCTGGCGCCGGTCCTCTCCTTCACCGCCGAGGAGGCCTGGGCCGCCCTCCCCACGGGCGGCGAAGAGAGCGTCTTCCTCGCCCCGTGGCGCGACACCGATCCCTTCGCCCTCGACGCGAAGGCCGACGCCGCCTTCGAGACCCTCTCCGCCTTCCGCCGCGAGGTCTTTCTGGAGATCGAGCAGCTGCGCGGCGGCGGCCGTGTGGGTTCCTCCCTCGAATGCGTCCTCGACATCACCCAGTCCCCGGAATTGGAAAAGGCGCTCCAGGCGCTCCCCGTGGACCTGGACGAATTCTTCATCGTCTCCCGCGTCCGGAAGGACTTCACCGACACGGTGGACGGCACCTGGCACGACTCCGGGGCCCTGGCCCGCACCTACTTCCGCGTCCGGGTCTCCGAGGAGGGCAAGTGCCCGCGGTGCTGGAAGCGCTCGGTCCCCCCGGGCGGCGAACTCTGCGCCCGCTGTTCCACCGTCACGCGATGAAGCGCCCCGCCTGGCCCGGCCTCTTCGCCCTCTCCGCCGGTCTGATCCTCCTGGACCGCCTCACCAAGGGGATCGTCTTCGCCGCGGACCTCAACGAACCCGTCGAGGTCATCCCCGGCTTTTTCCGCCTCGTCAAGGTGTGGAACACCGGCCTGGCCTTCGGCACCCTTTCCGAGGCCTCGGCCCGGATCATGAACCCCGCCGTCATCGTCATCGGGGCCGCGGCCATCCTGTGGATCCTGCACCTCCTCCTCTTCCAGCGGCAGGGGCGCGGCCTCACCGTCTGCTTCCATCTCCTCCTCGCCGGCGCCGCGGGCAACGTTTACGACCGGATCAAGTGGGGCGGCGTCCTCGACTTCCTCGAATTCCATCTCGGGCGCTTCACCTGGCCCGCCTTCAATGTCGCCGACTCCTGCATCACCATCGGCCTGGGGCTGCTGGTGTGGGACATGGTCTCCTCGGCGAGGAAGTAGCGCGGTGCTCCCCAAACTTTTCCCCGTCGGCCCCTTCTTCATCCCCGCGTACGGCCTCCTCGTGGCCGCGGGGGTGTTCCTCGCCCTCCTCCTGGTCCGGCGGATGGCCGACCGCGAAGGCCTCGACGGCGAGCACCTCTTCGACCTCGGCGTCTCCATGGTCATCGCCGGACTGGTGGGCGCCAAGGCCCTGCTGGTGTTCACGGAGCCCACCTTCCTCGACTCCTGGGCCTCGGCCTGGTCGCTCCTCCGCTCCGGAGGCGTCTTTTACGGCGGCCTCATCGGGGGCCTCCTGGCCGGGGCCTACTATCTGCGGAAGTACAAACTCCCCTTCTGGGCCACCGCCGATCTCTTCGCGGTGGGGCTCCCCCTGGCCCACGCCTTCGGCCGGCTGGGGTGCTTCGCGGCGGGGTGCTGTTGGGGCCGCGCCTGCCATGCGCCCTGGGCCGTCACCTTCACCAACGCGGACGCCCACGCCCTCACGGGGGTCCCCTTGGGCATCCCCCTCCACCCCACCCAGCTCTACGAATCCCTCTTCCTGTTCACCCTCTTCGCCTTCATCGCCTGGCTCTACCCCCGGCGGCGCTTCCCGGGGATGGTGCTGTGCGCCTATGCCGCCCTCTACGCCGCCTTCCGCTTTTTCGTGGAGTTCCTCCGGGGCGATCCGCGGGGCGGCCTCTGGGGCCTCTCCACCTCCCAGCTCATCGCCGCCGCGGCCTTTCTCCTGGGCGCCGCCTGGCTCGTCCGTGGATTCCGTCCGGCTCGTCGCTGAGGCCCCCGAGGGGCGCCTCGACCGTTTTCTCGCCCTGCGGCTCCCCCACCTGAGCCGGGAGTTCCTGCAGAAACTCATCCGCGGGGGGCGCGTCCGCGTGGACGGGGTCCCCCAGGCCAAACCGTCGCGGCCGCTGAAGGCCGGATCGGTCGTCGAGGTGGAGGTGCCCGCCCCCATCCCCATGGAACTCCTCCCCGAAGACCTCCCGGTGCCCGTCCTGTTCGAGGATGACGACCTCGCCGTGGTGGACAAGCCCGCGGGGATGAGCGTCCACCCGGGGGCGGGGATCACCACCGGGACCCTGGTCAACGCGCTTCTGCACCGGATGCGCGACCTCTCCGGCATCGGCGGGGTGGAGCGGCCCGGCATCGTCCACCGCCTGGACAAGGAGACCAGCGGCCTCATCGTCATCGCCAAGAACGACGCCGCCCACCAGGCCCTTTCGGAGCAGTTCGCCACGCGACGGGTCAGGAAAATCTACTTCGCGATCGCCCACGGCATCGCCAAGCAGGACTTCACGGCCGACATGCCCGTCGGGCGCGACGCGCGGCATCGGAAGCGGATGACCGTCACCCCCGCGGGGCGCGTGGCCGTCACCGATTTCATCGTCGAGCACAACTGGCCCCCCCACGCCTGCCTCCTCCAATGCCGCCCCCTCACCGGCCGCACCCACCAGATCCGCGTCCACTTAGCCGCGCAAGGGCACCCCATCGTGGGGGACAAGACCTACGGCGGCGCCGTCCGGCGCAAGGCCGTGGAGGCCCTGCGTGATTTCCCCCGCCACGCCCTCCACGCCGGGGAGATCCGGTTCCGCCATCCCGGTTCGGGGAAGGAACTCCGCTTCGCCAGCCCCCTGCCCAAGGACATGGAGGGGCTGATGGCGGCCCTGGACGCCCTGTCGCCTGCTTTGGTCTGAAGGGCCCCAGGGGCGCCTCCCCCTCCACCCTCGCGCCAATTCCACCGCCGCAACGCGGCGCCGACACTCCAGCCGGCGGCCTCGAAGCCGCAGGTCGCAGGACCCTTGGAGGGGCAACGCCGCGACGGTCCGGACCATGGGGGGCCACAGCGAGGCCGGGAACTTTCGCACAGGGGGCGCGGCGCCCCTTTCGCGCCATGGTACGATGACGGCAAGGCCATTTTCCGGGGTGCGCCGGCATGCCGTATAATAACGGGTGGGTCCCGCAAAAGAGACAGACAGGGAGTTCAATTCAATGACCGTTCGGCATAAAGTTGAATTCGACACGATCGCTTGGGCGTCCCCCCTCGAAGGGGTAAGGCACAAGGTTATCGACCAGGACCACCTGCGGATGCGGCTCGTGGAGTATTCCAGAGCCATGCCCCCCCATTGGTGCGAAAAGGGGCACACCGGCTATCTCATCGAAGGCCAAATGGAAATCGAATACGAAAATGGGAAAATAATCTACAATCCCGGCGACGGCATTTTCATTCCGGACGGCCCGGAGCATAGGCATCGGGGCGCGGCCCTTTCCGAAAGGGTGTTGGTTTTCTTTATCGAGAAGGTCTGATAAGGGCCGTACCGCCGCCGGCCCGATCTTCCCGTTTGGGTCCGCCCGCACCGAATTCCGGTCCCTCCCCGGCAGCCGGCCGCTGCCCGCCCACTAAGTGCGGCCATCTCCCGGCCGCCCCCCGAGCAGATCGTTCAGCGCCTCCTCCGGATCGGGATGGAGGAACTCGAACCCCGACGCGGAGAGGCGCCGGGGGAGGACCCGCTGGCCGGCCAGGAGGAGTTCCCGGGCCATGGCGCCGAGCGCCGGGGCCAGGAGCCACGCGGGCTGGCGGAGCCAGCACGGCCGCCCCAGGGCGCGGCCCAGGAACCGGTAGAACATCCTCGCCTCCACCGGTTGGGGGGCGGTGGCGTTGAAGGGGCCCTCGATCTCGGGGTGCTCGAGGAGGAACAGGAGGGCGCGGACGGCGTCGTCGCGGTGGATCCAGGACAGGTACTGCCGTCCGTTGCCCGGCCAGCCCCCGAGGAAGAGGCGGAACGGCAGGGCCATCCGCGGGAGAGCGCCCCCCTCGCGGGCCAGGACCACTCCGAACCGGAGGAAGACCAGCCGGGCCCCCCGCGCGGCGGCGGGGAGGGCCGCGGCCTCCCATTCCCGCGCCACCTCCGCCAGAAACCCCGTCCCCGGAGGGCCGGCCTCGTCCAGGAGGGCCTCCCCCCGGTCGCCATAGTACCCCGCGGCGGAGGCCTGGAGAAAGACGGTCGGGGGGCGGTCGCACCGGATCGCGGCCCGCGCCAGGGCCTCCGCCGAGCGGGTCCGGCTCTCGAGGATGGCCCGGCGGCGCGCGGCGGTCCACCGCCTTGCCCCGATGTTCTCCCCCGCGAGGTTGATCACGGCGTCGGTCCCCTCCAGGGCCGCCGCCAGGTCGGCGGGCCCAGAGGGACTCCATGGATTCAGCGTGACGGAAGAGGGGAACAGACGGCGGGCGCGGCCCGGGTTGCGGGTGAGGACGGCCGGCGCGTGCCCCTCCTCGAGGAGGGCGGCGATCAGGGCCCGCCCGAGGAGCCCCGTCCCCCCGGCGACGGCGACCCGCATCAGACCCGTTCGTGGGCCTTCTGCCGCACCACCAGGACCGGACAGGGGGCGTGGCGGATCACCTTCTCCGACACGCTCCCCAGGAGGGCGTGGGTGAGCCCCCCCACGCCGTGGGTCCCCATGACGATGAGGTCCGCCCGCTCCGCCACCGCCACCTCCACGATCTTGTCGTAGGGCCGTCCGCGCGTGATGTAGAGTTCCGTCCGGTCCTTCAGGTCGGGATACCGCGCCGCCAGCTTGGCCAGGTCCTCGTGGGCCCGCGCCTTCATCACCCGGTAGTAGTCCTCCTGCGGGCTCTGGATCGAGAAGAGGTCCGGGTAGGGGAAGCGGTCCTCGATGACGGTGACGAGGAGAAGACGGGCGTCGAACTGGCGGGCTAGGGAGGTGGCGCACTCCAGGGCCTGCATGGACAGGTCGGAATGGTCGATGGGAACGAGGAGCTTGCCATTCTTGAATGCCATGGACCTATTATAGCCCGTTTGTCGCGAAAAGTGGGGCCCCGGGAATGCGCTCCCCCGGGGTGGGACAGGCAACCGCCCTCCCCCTGCCATAAAAATTAACGGGGCGCCTTGCGCAGTAGTCAGGCCGGAGGATCTCTTGGGGAGGGAGGAGAAAGTCCCCAATTGCTACTTAGGGCACGAACTCTGCCCTTACCTTGCAATTCTTTTGAGCATTAGTTTCTCTGTCAACACAAAGGGCCGAAAAGAGAAATTCATCTTTGGACAATCTTTGACTCAGCCCGACAGTAATCACAAGATTCTCCGAGGTTGATGCCTTTTCTTGCATAGATTCATAAAAATCACCAAAATCATAAAACTCGGGAATTGAATTTGAATCAGAAAAATGGAAAATATGTTGAATGGACTTCATGGTGACTGTTTCATATTGATTATCTGCATCAGGAAATGAAATGGCGGCATCATAATACACCATTAGCCCCTTTCCAAGAGGATATATTAAATATCTGAAAGGTAAAAAGAATGATGGCAAGGACAGAATTCCTTTATCCGTGTCCCATTGGATGTCGCGCCTATCTTCAAATTCATGCCATAATTGCATGGAAACGGCCTTTACGATACCTGATGCATCAATGGTGATTCTTGAGAAATGCCTCCTGCCATTGAGAAAGAACCGACTATCCGAGGCGGTTCCCGATTCTCCCACTGCGACAATGGCCTCTATGCTTCCATTGAATATATCTGACTGAATCGGATAGATCTCCATGTTCTTTATCGAAAGCTGTGCTTTTTCTCCATTCGGAGTTCTCGCCTTACGAGTCACGGCGTCTAATATCATCTTCTTGCTTGCCGGAAAATCGATCCATCTCTTTGTATTCAAATCGTAAATCTTTCCGATTATTTTCGATTGAACAACCGGAGTCCTGGAATCAAACCCTGCAGTGTTTCCAACTTTCTCCACCTTCTTTTCGCTCTTGGATCCAAAAACCCAAAATCCATAGCCCTTGCCATCGTAACCCAATAGGCAATCCTTTGCCTCATCCAGAGGAATTTCCATTGCGCTTTTTAGATGTAAATTATAATCGTAACAATAGATTTTGTTTGTCGTCTCATCGAATATGGCGTATGGGCATGCGGGTTCTGCCTGTATCTCAAAGCCTTTTCTCATTTGACCCGCTCCGGCTTGAAACTCATCAGATTCAGCACCCATATATAGAATTTTCCCGTCCTTTCTTATGAATGCCGGCACTATGGTGTTAGAAATAGAGGAAATCGCCTTTTCCACATTGATGACTTGTTTTCCATCTCTTTTCTGCTTTTCCACCTCGTCACGCTTCCAAGCATTCATTTTATGGGATGAGTGCAACAGAACAGCGTAATACTTGTCTTTTGAAATGGGGACAAGGTAATTGATGGTGAAGGATTCAAATTCGGATCCGGACGGCGAAACCGAAATGGCCTTATCAGGCACTATTGTCCCAAGAGGATCGAACTCTATGGACCAAAGAACGGAACTGAACAAGAATAAGACTACGGCGTAGTGCATGACAAAATGTACGTTCCATCTTGCTGTTTAATCAAAATGAGCTTGCACATTTCCATGAGCAGTGTAAAGCAAGTGTTGCCTGTAGGAGTATTGAATTTGCAAACAGCATTTGATTTTACAGTTCCCCCTGGTCCTCCCGCTTTCTGCTGGACTTTGTGGCCTTTTAATATTTTAATGCTCACTCCGGAGATATCTTCATCATTTAAACAAGAGCATTTCTTATTCTCCTCAATTATTGTTTCTGTGGAATAATCGGCCGCCCAAGCTGAATTTAAGCAAAGCAAAAGCAGAAAGACTATTACTGTTGCAAAAGTTTTCACAACTGCCTCCGTATAACAATATTTTTGCGGCATTGTAAAAAAAAAAAAAACGATTTGTCAAGAGCAAATGGTCCTATGCATTCCTTCCCAATTTTTCCGATAGCCAGGAAACCACCCTCTCCCGAAGGGAATCTATGCTATCCTACGGGCCATGAACGCGACAACCATCCTCTGCGTCCGCCGGGACGGCCGGACGGCCATGGCCTCCGACGGCCAGGTCACCCTGGGCGCCCTCATCGTCAAGCACCAGGCCGCCAAGGTGCGGCGCCTGCTCGACGGGGCGGTCCTGGCGGGGTTCGCCGGGAGCGCCGCCGACGGGCTGGCCCTGGTGGGGCGGTTCGAGACCAAGTTGAAGGAGCACCGCGGCCAGGTGGAGCGGGCCGCCGTGGAGCTGGCCCAGGAGTGGCGCACCGACAAGGTCCTGCGGCAGCTCGACGCCGCCATGATCGTGGCCGACCGGGAGCGGATGTTCCTCCTCTCCGGCGCGGGGGACCTCCTCCAGCCCGACGACGCCGTCCTGGCCATCGGCTCGGGGGGCGGCTACGCCCTCGCCGCCGCGAAGGCGCTCCTGAAGCACACCCCCCTCCCGGCGGAGGAGGTGGCCCGGGAGGCGCTCCTCGCCGCGGCGGAGATCTGCGTCTACACCAACGACCGCCTCACCCTCGAGGTCCTGGAATGACCGCCGCCGCCGGCCGCGGCGCCTCCCTCACCCCCGCGGAGGTGGTGGCCCGGCTCAACCAGCACATCGTGGGGCAGGACGAGGCCAAGCGGGCCGTGGCCATCGCCCTGCGCAACCGATGGCGCCGGCTCCAACTGGGGGAGGAACTGCGCGAGGACATCGTCCCCAAGAACATCCTCATGATCGGCCCCACCGGCGTGGGGAAGACCGAGATCGCCCGCCGCCTGGCCCGGCTCGCCGCGGCGCCCTTCCTGAAGGTGGAAGCCTCCAAGTTCACCGAGGTGGGGTATGTGGGGCGCGACGTGGAGTCCATGGTGCGCGACCTGGTGGCCGCCGCCATCCAAATGGTGAAGGAGGAGGAGGCGGTGAAGGTCGCCGCCGCGGCCGCGCGCGCCGCCGAGGACAAGGTCCTGGGGCGCCTCTACCCCGCCTCGGTCCTCACCCCCGAGGCTCGGGAGGAGTACCGGAAGGACCTGCACGCCGGGAAACTGGACGCGGAGACGGTGGAGGTGGAGGTGGAGGAGCGGCCCCTCTCCCCGTTCCAGATCATGACGCCGCAGGGGGGCGAGGACCTGGAGATCCAGATCCAGAACATGATGCAGGGGATGATGGGGCCACGCCGCACGCGCCGCGAGATGCCGGTGCGCGAGGCGCTGAAGGTGGCGCGGGGGCAGGAGGAGGCGCGTCTCCTCGACATGCAGGCCATCTCCCGCGCGGCCCTGGAGCGGGCCCAGTCGGCCGGCATCATCTTCATCGACGAACTGGACAAGGTGGCGGGCCGCGAGGGGCGGATGGGGCCCGATGTCTCCCGCGAGGGGGTCCAGCGCGACCTCCTCCCCATCGTGGAGGGGACCACCGTCCAGACCAAGCACGGACCGGTGAGGACCGACCACATCCTCTTCATCGGCGCCGGGGCCTTTCACGTCTCCAAGCCCTCCGATCTCATCCCGGAACTGCAGGGACGGTTCCCCATACGGGTGGAATTGAAGCCGCTTTCCGAGAACGACCTGGAGCGCATCCTCACCGAGCCCAAGCACTCCCTCCTGCGGCAGTACCGGGCCCTGCTCGGGACCGAGGGGGTGACCCTGGAGTTCACCCCCGACGCCGTGGGGGCCATCGCCCGGTTCGCCGCCGAGGTGAACCGGAAAACCGAGGACATCGGGGCGCGGCGCCTCTACACCATCCTGGAACGGCTGGTGGAGGAGGTCTCCTACCACGCCCCCGACATGGAGGCGGTCACCGTGACCGTGGACGCCAACTATGTGGACCAGCGCCTCAAGGGCATCGTGGAAGCGGTGGATCCTTCTCATTACATCCTGTAGTGCCCTTTGGGCATGCGGGAAGGAGGGGCCGCCGCGGCCCCCGGTGCCGCGCATCCCCCCCGCCCTCGCCCCAGAGATGCTCCAGTTGGGGGACGGGCTGGAGATCCGCCTGACCCTCCCCGGGCGGTTCGCCGACGGCTCGCCCATGGAGCAGATCGGCGCCCTGGAGATCTACATGGCCAAGGCGCCCGCCAAGGCCGACCAGCTCCCCCCGGCCCCCCCGGAGACCTCCTTCTACAACCCGGCGAACCGCACCGCGTCCCTCGACGCCGCGCAGGTGGAGGAACGGAAGCGGGAGGGGCGGGTGGTCCTCCGCTTCGCCCTGCAGGATCTGGGGGTCTCCCTGTCGGACCATACCGGCCTCTTCTGGGGGTTCATCCTGGTGGGGCCGCAGGGCCAGCGGGGCCTCCCCTCCCCCCCGGCCGGCTTCCTCTCCGCCCCTCCCCTGCCCGCTCCCGCGGACTTGGAAGCCGCCTCGGAAGCCGAGGGGTTGCGGCTCTCCTTCTCCCCCCCGGAGGGGGCCGCCACCCTTCGGGTGACCCGCTCCGTCGGCGACGGCATCCCCCTCCTTCTAACGGACCTGTCCGGCGACACGGGCGCGTACCTGGACACCAGCGCCCGTCACGGGACGGAATACTATTACGCGGTCCAGGCGGCGGCGGATCCATCCCATTGGAGCCCGGCCGCGGAACTGCGGGTGGCCTATGCCGACACCTTCCCCCCCGAAACTCCGGCACTGGTCCAGTACCTGCCCATGGCAGGGAGGGCCTGGGTCAAGGTCGCCCCCGCCTGGGGAGCGACGGCCTACCGCCTCTATCGGCGCTGTCCGGGGGAGGAGTGGACCCTGGCGGCCGAGGGTCCGGAACCCCTCTTCGAAACGGATGCGTCCCCCTGCGAATACGGCGCCGCCGCCGTGGACGCCTCGGGCAACCAGAGCCCCATCGTCGGGGCGCGGCGGGAGGAGCCGTGATGACAGCAGTTTCGAGTTCCGAGTTCCGAGTTCCAAGTTCCGTGCGGGAGCGGCCGGGATTCAGGTTCTCCCGCCCCCGACGGCGGATTCTTCAGGATCCCGGATCGCAGGGCCCGGGTCCCAGGATCCCGTGATGAAGACCCGGAACAAGGAAGGCCTGGAGATCGGAAAACTGTCGGGGGCGGGCAACGACTTCATCCTCGCCGACGCCCGGAAGGGGGGGCTGCCCCTGCCCGAACCCGAGTTGGCCCGACGCCTCTGCCACCGCCGCCTCAGCGTGGGGGCCGACGGCCTCATCACCCTCCACGCGTCGCGCAAGGCCCATTTCCGGATCGACTATTACAACAGCGACGGCTCGACCGCCGCGCTGTGCCTCAACGGCACCCGGTGCGCCGCCCGCTTCGCCTTCCTGAAGGTGATCGCGCCGCGGGAGATGAAGATCGAGACCGGGGCGGGGGTCTACGGCGCCGAGATCGTCCCGCGGGGGGTCCGCCTCTCCTTTCCCCCCTTCCCGGTCAACGCCCGCAGGGTGAAGGTCCACTCTTGCCCCGCCTGGTTCGTGGACGTCGGCGTGCCCCATCTCATCGTCGTGGCCGATTCGGACGTTTTCCAGCGGGAGGGCTTCCTGGAGGAGGCCCGCTCCCTCAGACATCACGCCGCGTTCGCCCCGGCCGGGACCAATGTCTCTTTTGTCTCCCTCCTCGACCCCGGCATCGTGGCCATGCGCACCTATGAACGGGGGATCGAGGACGAGGTCCTCTCCTGCTCCTCCGGCTCCTGGGCCGCCCTCCATGCGCTGGCGCTGGAGGGGGTGGACCTCCCCGCGGAGGTTCAGGTCGCCACCATGGGGCAGATCCCCCTGGAGTTCGCCTTCGACCGGGAGGGGACGGAGATCAAGAGGGTCCGGCTAACCGCCGACGCGCGCCTGATCTTCCTGGCGGGGCTGGAGCGGGAAGCCTGGGAGTGGGGCGTCTGACCAGAAGCGGTAATAGGTGTCCAGGACATTCTTGAGGAACGCCCGCGTTTCCCCCCCCGCGGGGATGCCCCGCCGCTTCACCCGCCCCACCCCGGCGTTGTAGGCCGCCAGCGCCAGCGCCAGGTCCCCGTCGAAGGTCTCCAGCAGGTAATGGAGGTGGGCGATCCCCGTGCGGAGATTGTGGAGGGGATCGAACAGGAGGGGCCAATCGTCGGGCGTCAAGGGCATCACCTGCATCAGCCCCACCGCCCCCTTGCGGGAGACCGCGGACGGGTCGAACCCGGATTCCGCCGTGATCACCGCCGCCACGAGATGGGGGTCCAATCCGTGATCGCGCGACAGGCGGTTGATCTCGCGGCCGAAGGGGATGGAATCCTGGGGGAAGAGCCCGTACACCCAGTCCGGGGCGGGATGGAAGGAGAGGAGACGGTCGGGACCCAGGGGGGCGACGAGCAGACTTCTGAGGGAGATGGCGACAGGGAAGAGCAGGACGATCAGAAGCCCGATCAGGGCGCGTTTCATCTTCCGGGACGCTTCTTCCCGTTCGCCTCGCGCTTCTTCAGGAGCTTGTTGATGGTGTTCCGGTGGATGCCCAGGGCGTCGGCGGTGGCGCAAACGCTGTCCCCGTTGAGTTTCAAGGCCTCCTCCACAAACTTGAGCTTGAACTCCTCCGTGGCCTGCTGCATGTCCACGCCGTTCTTCACGAGTTCCTGAATGACCTTTCGGAATTGACCGTCCAAATTCATCACCCCTACCTTAACACTTCTTGAAGGGGCGTTGCAAGGCCCCCCCGCCCCGACCATCGTCGGGGCGGAGTTCGGAGTTCAGGGTGGGGAGCTCTGAGACGGCCTGCGGCCTACGCCTTGTACCCGAGGAGTATTTTCATGTAGTTGGCGCGCTCGAAGGCGGTCGGGTCCGGGCACTTCTCCTGCGAGAGCGACCCCTTGATCTGGTTGACCGAATCGAGCTCCAGCTTATCCATCAGCGCGTTGAGCTCGGCGGTGAGGGCCTTGAGGTGGCCGGGGCCGTTCTTGAGGAGGACCGAGCACACCTGGAGGGCGTCGGCGCCCGCCATGAGGAGCTTGAGGGCGTCCTCGCCGGTGTGGATGCCCCGGTTGGCGCAGAGGCCGATCTCCTCCTTGCCGTAGAGCATGGCGATCCACCGCATGGGGATGCGGATCTCATCGGAGGTGGAGAGGACCAGGTGGGGCTCCACTTCGCGCTTCTCGACGTCGATGTCGGGCTGGTAGAAGCGGTTGAAGAGGACCAGGCCGTCGGCCCCGGCCCGCGCGAGGGCGTGGGTGAACGCGGGAAGGGCGGAAAAGAAGGTGGAGAGCTTCATCGCGACGGGGACCTTGACGGCCCCCTTGACGGCCTCGCAGATGTCCAGGTACCGCTGTTCCACGTCGGCGGAGGTCTCCCGGGCGTCGGTGGGGATGTAGTAGACGTTGCACTCGATGGCGTCGGCGCCGGCATCCTGCATCTTCTTCGCGTAGTCGGTCCAGCCGCCGGCGGTGGTGCCGTTGAGCGAGGCGATGACGGGGATGCGGACGGCGGCCTTGGCCTTGCGCAGGTTCTCAAGGTACTCTTCGGGACCCAGGCAATATTCGTCCATCTGGGGGAAGTAGGTGAGGGCCTCGGCGAAGGACTCGGTCCCCGCCTCCAGGTTGCGGCGCAGGGCCACGGCGTCCTGGACGATCTGCTCCTCGAAGAGCGAATGCATCACGACCGCGGGGGCGCCGGCGTCCTCCAGTTTCTTGACGCCGGCGGCGTCGGCCGACAGCGGGGAGGCGGCGGGGATGAAGGGGTTGGCGAGGGTGAACCCGAGATAGGTAGTCTTGAGGTCGGCCATGGTCGTCTCCTTATTCCGTCTTCGGTTCGGCCGGCGCGGCGGCCTTGGGGCTGAAGTCCATCTTCGCCAGCTGCTCGTAAAAGTTCCAGCGGAACTTCGCGTCCTTCTTGGCGAACTCCATCAGCGTCTTTGCCGCCTCGGGGTGGGCCTTGGTCAGCATCTTGTAACGGGTCTCGGCGTAGGCGTATTCCTCCAACGGGATGGTCGCGGGCTTGCTGTCGAGCTTGAGCGGGTGCTCGCCCTTCTCCATGCGCGAGGGGTCGAAGCGGTAGAGGATCCAGTGGCCGCTGGTGACGGCCCGCTTCTGCTGCTCCAGCCCCTTGACCAGGTCGTAGCCGTGGGCGATGCAGTGGCTGTAGGCGATGATGATGGAGGGGCCGTCGTAGGCCTCGGCCTCCAGGAACGCGTTGAGGCACTGCTGGTCGCTCATGCCGAAGGCCACCTTCGCCACGTAGACGTTGCCGTAGGCGATGGCCATCAGCGCCAGGTCCTTTTTGGGGCGGGGCTTGCCCCCGGCGGCGAACTTGGCCACGGCGCCCAGGGGGGTGGATTTGGACATCTGGCCGCCGGTGTTGGAGTAGACCTCGGTGTCGAGGACCAGGACGTTGACGTTCCGGCCGGAGGCCAGGACGTGGTCGAGACCGCCGTAACCGATGTCGTAGGCCC